>JBBRZG010000079.1:0-17633 GCA_038236905.1 Burkholderiales bacterium | reverse complement strand
GGGGGGGGGGTTTTGGGGGGGGGTCCCGGGGGCCAAACTAATTTTAAAAAAAAAAACTGGGAAACCTTCTTTTGGGGGGTGTTTGGGCAACTTTTTTGGCCAAAACCCCCACGCCAGATAAGGGGTTTGTGTCGGTATCAAATGGTTGTGCGGACTTAAACGCGCCCACAATTGAAGCCTAAAAATTATGTATTTTTAAGCGACATTTTTCACTTTTTCGCGCAGCAAAAACTTCTGAATTTTCCCTGTTGAAGTCTTCGGCAATTCGCCAAACATAATCCGCTTCGGCACTTTGAATCGCGCCATGCGCTCTCGGCAAAATTCAATCACCTCGCTCTCGGTGGCCGTTGCGCCAGTTTTCAATTCCACAAAGGCACAGGGCGTCTCTCCCCATTTTTCGTCCGGCTGCGCGACCACGGCGGAGACCATGATGGCAGGATGACGCGAGAGCACATCCTCGACTTCGATCGACGAAATATTTTCGCCGCCGGAAATAATGATGTCTTTCGAGCGATCCTTTATTTTCGTGTAGCCGTCGGCATGCAGGACGGCGAGATCGCCCGTGTGATACCAGCCGCCGGCAAATGCTTCCTCGGTCGCCTTCGGATTTTTTAAATAGCCGCGCATGGTGATGTTGCCACGGAACATTATTTCGCCCATGGTTTCGCCATCGCGCGGGACCGGTTGCATCGTGTCGGGATCCATCACGGTCATGTCTTCTTGCAGCGTGTAGGCGACACCCTGGCGGCCATTGTTCATCGCCCGCTCCTCCACACTGAGCAAATTCCAGCTCTCGTGTCGCGCGCACGCCGCGGCGGGGCCATAGACTTCAGTGAGACCGTACACATGCGTGAGGTCAAAGCCCATCGCTTCCATGCCTTCAATCACGGCGACCGGCGGCGCCGCGCCCGCGACCAGGCATTTCACCTGATGGGTAATACCGAGCTTCAATTCAGGCGGCGCGTTAATCAACATCGCATGCACAATTGGCGCGCCGCAGTAATGCGAAACCTGATGGGCGCGCATCAAATCAAACACGGTTTTTGCGTCCACTTTGCGCAGGCAAACATTAGTGCCCGCCACCGCAGCAATTGTCCACGGAAAACACCAGCCGTTGCAATGGAACATCGGCAGCGTCCATAAATAAACCGGGTGGTGCGGAAGCTGCCAATCGACAATATTGCTCACCGCATTGAGATAGGCACCGCGATGGTGATAGACCACGCCTTTCGGATTTCCGGTCGTGCCGGACGTGTAGTTCAGCGCGATCGCATCCCACTCGTCAGTCGGCAACTGCCATTCAAAGTCGGCATTCCCCTGCGCAAGGAAATTTTCATACTCAAACTCACCGAGCAATTTCCCGCCCGCAAGCGCCGGCTCATCAACATCAATAACCAGCGGTTTTACTTTTACCAGGGCAAGCGCTTTTTCGACCACCGCAGAAAATTCACGATCCGTAAACAGCACCTTTGCTTCACCGTGATCAAGCATGAAGGCAATGGTCTCGGCATCAAGCCGCGTGTTCAACGTATTCAACACCGCACCCAGCATGCCCGGCGCGGAATGCAGCTCGAACATGGCCGGTATGTTAGGCAGCATCGCCGCCACCGTGGTGCCTTTAGCGACCCCGTGTTTGGCGAGCATCGATGCCAACGCCCGTACTCGCGCATAGGTGTCGCGCCAGGTAATGCGGCGCTCACCGTAAATCGTCGCAACGTAATCGGGGTAGACGCTGGCCGCTTTGCGCAAGAATGAAAGCGGCGTCAGAGATACATAGTTTGCGGCGTTTTTGTCGAGGTGCTGATCATAAATGCTCATGTAGCCTCCGGTCGCAATGGTTTGGTTTTTTTATAGTTTGTGCTGATTTAGGTAACGGTGCTGAAATGCGATGGATTTGTCGCAGGCGAGGCGCGGAATAATGCGCAGCCTGAAATCAGCAGGAGTGATCGCGAAGCAATCGCAATTGATTACCCGATCACGTGCTAGTGACGAATGACGAATAAGGAATGGCGGTGCAAGCGCGTGCAGCTTAAGCGGTCACGGGGTATCGCTACGCGCCACGCTGAGAACCGGTGTTTGTTGGCCTCAGCATAGATTCCGGCCTCGCTCTGAGTCTGGTGGCCAAATGACGAGACTAACTAGTGTTGTCGGCTAGCTGAGCTGTTTAAGTTCGAAATTGCTCGGCAGTGAGAAGGCGTCCAAATATTAATCTTGAAGGTCAGTTTCGGGTTCGGCACACTGTTGTCTGACTACGGCGGTAAATTCATCCGCCGGTGCCAGATAGCAGGTGCCTTACAGCCAAATTACGACCGAACCTGACCAAACAAAACATGCCCGCAAAAAATTACTCGCCGTGATACTTGAACGATAACTGCATCTTTGCGCGGAACACCAACTCGTTGTCTTTGCCGATTTTGACATCGAGTTTTGAGACTTCGGCGACGCGCAAATCACGCAGCGATTTGCTGGCGCTGGCGATCGCGTTTTTCGCGGCATCCGCCCATGACGATTTGCTGGTGCCGACGATTTCGATAACTTTATAAACTGACGAGCCGCTTTTTTCTTTCTTTGCCATTTTTTCCTCCAGAGTTTTTGTAAACGGAGATTAACGATACGCTCACCGCGCGGGCGTGGCAAGCACGCTTACTCTGAGAAACTTGAGCCCCTTCAAATCTGTTCAGATCTGCTCGGACGTGACCTTGGTAGAAGTGACACCGGCCTCGATGGTGCCGCGGGCGACGCGAATGGAAATGGCTGCTCCGGCGCCAAGCGAGGCAACCTCTCGAACCACCTTGCCGTCGTGCTGGACGATGCTGTAGCCACGCTCGAGCACTTGTAGCGGACTTAATAGGGCAAGTGAGTTTTTACGGACTTGTAGCGCGTTTTGGTGTTGCGTCAGATTAATCAGCAACGCGCGTTTCAACGCCGCCTGACGCAGCGCGACCCGCTCGACCAGCCCGATCCGCAGCTGCTCCGGGCGATTCGACGCGAGCTTTTGTCGTAACATCGCCAAGCGGTGTGCGGCGTCGCGGTGTTGCTGGCCAATCGCATGACGGGTACGCGCGCGCAGCAACGACAACCTGTCTCGCTCACTGGCCAAGCGTTGGTGCGGCGATATCAGCGCGCGTGCGGCGCGATCCAGTCGCTGCTGCATCGTCTCGATGGTTCTTTGCATCGCCCGCGCCAGTTCGTAGCTTCTGGCCGCGACGGCTTCCAGCAAATCAGCACGATTCGGCGATACCAGTTCGGCGGCAGCGGTGGGTGTCGGCGCGCGCTGATCACACACAAAGTCACAGATCGTGAAATCGGTTTCGTGGCCCACGCCGGAAACGACCGCGATTTCGGTGTCGTCCTGGAGGCGCACAATCGCGCGCGCCACCGATTCATCATTGAAGGCCCACAAATCTTCGATGCTGCCGCCGCCTCGGCAAATGATGAGCGTCTCAATTTCATTGCGTAACCTGACTGAGTCAATCGCGGCGGCAATTTCAGCCGGAGCCATCGCCCCTTGAACCGATGTCGGGTAAATGATGACGGGAATCATCGGCGCGCGCCGCGCCAGGGTGGTCAGCACATCGCGCAACGCCGCGGCTTTGAGCGACGTCACCACGCCAATCGCGCGCGGAAAATTGGGCAGGTCCTTTTTACGAGAAACTTCAAACAAGCCTTCGCGGGTGAGCTTGGCTTTCAATCGTTCGAACGCTTCAAACAGCGCGCCCAGCCCGGCGCGCCGCATGTTCTCGACGCCCAATTGAAACTCTCCGCGCGCTTCATACAACGAGGGCAGGGCGCGTACTTCCACCTGCATACCATTCTCAGGCGTGAACGACACTTGGCTGGCGCGACCTCGAAACATCACACACCGCACTTGTGCCGATTCATCTTTGAGCGAGAAATACCAGTGACCACTGGCCGCGCGCATCACATTCGATAACTCGCCCGATACCCACAGTAATTCGAGGTTGGCTTCCAGCAAGTTTTTGACCCGCCGATTCAGCTCTGATACCGCCATGACTTTGGCAGACTCGCGGACTGGGTCGGCTGTGCGGCGTTGAAAAAGGGGCATTGAATCGTCGAATTCCATGGGTGAAATACTAACATTGCATAGCGCTGCCGGTGGAGTTATGAACCGCAAATAGTGTCTTTAAGTCTTGACAAACTGATTTGTGATGTTTTCGTCATACAAGACGGGGAATCTTTTTAAGTAATTGATTTTAAACTGGTTTCAGATCGTCTATTTTTTGAGCGCAGAAGAAAAAACCGTTACAGTTTCGAGACTTAGCGCACATGCCCGGAACCAATTCACAGACTTATCCACAGCGTCTGTGGATGAATATTTATGTCTCGCGTATAAGCGCCATCTGGCGCGGTGTTTTGTTGAAAGTCCTTGTGAATAGTGGTGTTTGAGCCCATTGATTTAAAAAAAGTTTTATGAGGTGTGTGCTCGATTTCGCTTTCAAAAGGTGTCAACTTTTCAAATAATTCTTCAGTCGAAAAATGAACAAAACGTCTCAAGCAGTTGTCTTTATTGAACAAGTTGAGCCACGCATTTTTACAGCGCTTGTGAAACCCCTGTCGGTTACGATAAAGTGCCTGCATTGACGGAGATGAATGCGAATAATTTGCAGACACCAAACGAATTGGGTTGTTGTTGTGATAGTCGAAGTTGATGAGTCGAAGTTGATGAGTCAAATTTATTGAGTTCACCAAGTTTAATTGGCTGACTAAGTTAAAGCCGCTCAATCAGCTCAGACATTGTTGGTCGTTTTTTATAGCATGTAAATTAAGCAAAGCAGTCGCGCAATCTAGCCATGGAACGAATCTAGTGCGCTTGCTTTAGCTAATAGTATCTAACGCACTTTTTATTTTTATATCCCGGGAGTCCGAATTGCTGTCCATTATTCAAGCTGCAGGTTGGACCATCTGGTTGATCATTTTGTCTTCGGTCATCACCCTCGCCATCATCGGTGAACGGATGTGGTCGCTGCGCCGTTCGGTGGTGCTTCCGGCCAATTTATTTGCCGACACTGTAAACGCCTACCGCACGCAGGGGCCCACCGCCGAGCTGATCGCGAAGCTGAGCGAAAACTCATTGCTGGGTCGCGTATTTGCATCCGGTATCGCGAATGTGAAAAGCACCCGCGACGTGATGAAGGAATCGATGGAAGAAACCGGCCGCGCCGTGATGGTGGAAATGGAACGTTTTCTGGTCGGCCTCGGCACGATTGCGACAGTTGCGCCGCTGTTGGGCTTATTCGGCACGGTGATCGGGATGATTGATATTTTCGGTGCGTCGACCGCTAGCGGACAAAATCCCGCGCAGTTGGCGCGTGGTATTTCAGTGGCGCTTTACAACACCGCGGCAGGTATTGCGGTGGCGGTCCCCGCGCTGGTTTTTTATCGCCATTTCCGCGGCAAAGTCGATGTGATGGTGATCGACATGGAACAGCAGGGGATCAAGTTGGTTGAAACGCTGCACGGGGACCGCAAGTGAATTTCCGCCGTGGCCGGGTCCGTGAAGAACCTGAGATCAATTTCATCCCGTTAATCGATTTGCTGCTCGTCATTCTGATTTTCTTAATGGTCACGACCACTTATTCGAAATACGCCGAGCTGCAAATTAATTTGCCTGAAGCCACGGCCGAAAAAGCGCCGGATCGGCCACAGGTGATTAATATCGGCGTAGATGCGACGAGCAAATACGCGATCAACGGCGTGCCGATTGCATTTAATGGTGTTGATTCGCTGGCAAACGCGCTCAGAGAAGCTGCCGCAACCGCCAATATGAAAGATCCTGTAATCGCGATTGGTGCCGATGCGGGCGCGACCCATCAAGCCGTGATTAATGTTATGGAGGCCGCGCGCACGCTCGGTTTCACCAAGATTTCATTCACGACGCAGGCGAAGGCAACGAACTAACGTCCGGCGTCGTCTCAAAAGTGCTGAATTAAAGCCCCGCCATGAGAGCGCAGTTTGAAGCATTTATGGTCCAAGAGTGGCAGCAGGGCTCGATCTGGCAGATTATTCTTCGACCGCTGTCGTGGTTGTTTGCTTTAATCACCGCCATCCGCCGATTTTTATTTCGGGTCGGCATTTCAAAAATAACCCGAATCAATGTGCCGGTCATCATTGTTGGCAACATCAGCGCGGGCGGCACCGGCAAAACGCCGCTGGTGATCGCGATTGCCGAATTGCTCGAAAAATCAAATCATCATCCGGGTGTGGTGACGCGTGGCTACCGGCAGTCAGGCGTGACACCACACACCCGACCAGGTCCATTTGCGCCGCCTGCTCCCGTGCTAAATCCGCAGCAAGCCGCCATTACCGCCAGTGACGAAGCGCTGCTGATGTCGCAACGGTTGGCCGCTCCCGTGTTTGCGAATCCGGATCGCGTCGCGGCGGTAGCGGCGCTGTTAAAGCGTTATCCCGAGACCGATGTCGTTATTAGCGACGATGGTCTGCAGCACTACCGCCTCGGTCGCGATCTTGAAATTGCGGTGGTCGATGGCGCGCGCGGCTTCGGTAACCAGCATCTGATCCCGGCCGGACCGCTGCGCGAATCCACGGCGCGATTGAAAACGGTGGATTGCATCGTCGTCAACGGTTTGCCGAAAATCGGACTCGATCTGGAGCAATATGGCCCGCCCGTGTTTCGCATGAATCTCGGCCATGAGCTGTTCCGAAAACTGGGCGCGACAGAAACTGTGTCGGTAGAAGATTTTCGGGAGCAGATGTTTGGTAAAAAAATTCATGCGGTCGCGGGCATTGGCAACCCGCAACGTTTTTTTGATCATCTCGAACGCCTCGGCCTCTACTGCGCGGCCACGCACTCGTTTTCAGATCATCATGCGTTCACGCGGGCCGAGCTATCGCTGCCCGACGCTGATATTATTCTGATGACCGAAAAAGACGCGGTAAAGTGCAAGTCTTTCGCGGATGACCGCATGATTGCGATGCGGGTGGACGCGCTGCTGCCGCCTGAATTTGAACATTTTATTCTGCAACATTTAACCGCCACTGCCGCTGCGAAATCCAACTAAACACACGAACTGATCACCATGGCCCTAGACCCAAAACTGCTGGAAATACTGGTTTGTCCGATGACCAAAGGACCGCTCAGAATGTCGCGTGACAAGACCGAGTTGATTTCAAAATCAGCGCGGCTCGCGTACCCGATTCGCGATGGCATTCCGGTGATGCTGGTCGATGAGGCCCGGCCGCTGACGGAAGGCGAAGAAGTTTAAGCGCGCATTCCAAATCAACATCGCTCGACGCCTGAAATGACTCCTGAATTTATTGTTGTCATTCCCGCGCGGTTCGCGTCCACGCGCCTGCCGGGAAAGCCGCTTGCCGATATTGGTGGGAAGCCGATGGTGGTGCGGGTGGCCGAACGTGCCGCGTGCGCCGCGCCGTCAGGTTCTAAAAACGTCTGGGTGGCGACCGATCACGCGGATGTGTTGGCCGCATGTTCCGCCCATGGTGTGCAGGCGCTACTCACCCGTGCCGACCATCCTCAGGGCACGGATCGGATCGCCGAAGTGGTTGCGCAATTGCAATTGGCGGATAGCGCGATTGTGGTGAATGTACAAGGCGACGAGCCGTTGATCGCGCCCGAACTCATTCGCGCGGTCGCCGACACATTGGCCGCCAACCCGGACGCCGCGATTGCCACGGCATCGCATTCCATTTCGGATGCGAAGGAATTTTTTAATCCGAACGTGGTGAAAGTGGTGACCGATGTTGATGGCTACGCCCACTATTTCAGTCGCGCGCCAATTCCCTATGCACGCGATGCATTTGCGATCGATCAAACATCGTTGCCGAAAAATTTTATCGCGCAACGCCACATCGGCATCTATGCGTATCGCGCTGCGTTCTTAAAACGCTACACCGCGCTGACCCCCGCGCCGACCGAGCAATGGGAGGCGCTGGAGCAATTGCGGGCGATGTATCACGGCTATCGAATTGCGGTATTGCCGTGGACTGGCGCGATTGCGCCCGGCGTGGATACACCAGAGGATTTAGCGCGTGTACGAAAATTGGTCGGGTAGGGTCCTACGATCAGCGTGTAACACCAGCTAAACCAGTTAAAATCAGGCCTCTCGGTATTCACTACGATCCACCACCACAATAATAAAGGTTGACCCCAATGCGGTTAATTCTCCTAGGAGGGCCTGGTGCAGGCAAGGGCACGCAGGCGACATTCATCAAAGAAAAGTTTGGCATCCCGCAGATTTCTACGGGAGACATGCTGCGCGCGCATGTCAAAAGCGGCTCCGCCCTCGGCGTGGCCGCGAAAAAAGTCATGGACTCCGGCGCGCTCGTATCGGACGACATCATCATCGCGATGGTGAAAGAACGCATCACCGAAGCGGATTGCGCGAATGGATTTTTATTCGACGGATTCCCGCGCACGATCCCGCAGGCCGACGCCATGAAAGCGGCCGGGATCAAGCTAGATTACGTGGTCGAAATCGCGGTCGACGATAGCGAAATTATCGAGCGCATGTCGGGTCGCCGCGTGCACCTGCCGTCAGGGCGCAGTTACCACATCAAATTTAATCCGCCCAAAGTCGCCGGCAAAGATGACGTGAGCGGTGAAGATTTGATCCAGCGCGATGACGACCAAGAAGCCACCGTTAAAACGCGTCTCGATGTGTATCACGAACAAACCGAGCCGCTGATAACGTACTACGGCGACTGGGCGAAATCGAACGACAGCCAGGCGCCGAAATACGTGAAAATTTTAGGCGTCGGCAAAGTGGAAGAAATTCGCGAGAAAATTTTTGCAGCGCTTGTTTAATCTTTTTTCATCTTAAATCATGATTAAAAATGCCTTCTACGCCCAATCGGGTGGCGTCACCGCGGTCATCAATGTGTCCGCGCAAGCAGTCATCGAAACCGCGCGGAAATACCCCAAAAAAATCGGCAAGGTTTATGCGGGTCGCAATGGCATTATTGGCGCGCTGACCGAAGATTTGATTGATACCTCCAAAGAGCCGCTGGCGAATATCAAAGCGCTCGGCCATACACCTGCGGGTGCATTTGGTTCGTGCCGATATAAGCTTAAAAGTGTGGACCAAAACCGGCGTGAATATGAGCGACTGATTGAGGTTTTCAAAGCCCACGACATTGGTTATTTTTTTTACAACGGCGGCGGCGATTCGGCTGACACGTGTTTAAAAATTTCGCAGTTGTCCGATTCAATGGGCTATCCATTGATTGCCGTCCACGTACCCAAAACGGTGGATAACGATTTGCCGATCACCGATTGCTCGCCCGGTTTCGGATCGGTCGCTAAATATGTCGCGGTAAGCATGCGCGAGGCAGGTCTCGATGTTGCATCGATGTCAAAAACCTCCACCAAGGTTTTTGTATTCGAAGTGATGGGCCGCCATGCCGGATGGATCGCCGCCGCCACCGGCCTGGCGCAAACCAAGGACATGCCCGCGCCGCAAATTATTTTGTTTCCCGAAATCACCTTCGATCCTAAGGCGTTCATCAAACAGGTGGACAAAGTAGTCAAACGCGACGGCTACTGTGCGATTGGTGTGTCTGAAGGCATTCGCGGCAAAGATGGAAAATTCGTTTCTGAGTCCGGCTTGGTCGATGCATTCGGTCATGCGCAATTGGGCGGTGTCGCGCCGTTTATCGCCGATCTCGTCCGCCGGGAATTAAAACTCAAAAACCATTGGGCCGTCGCCGACTATTTGCAACGCGCCGCCCGCCATGTCGCCTCGAAAACGGATGTTGAGCAAACTTATGCGTTAGGTCGTGCCGCCGTGGAGTTCGCGGTGAAGGGAATGAACGGCGTTATGCCCGCCGTCAAACGCATCACCAGCAAGCCTTACAAATGGGAAATTATTGCCGCCCCATTAACCCACGTCGCCAACCACGAAAAGAAAATGCCGCGCGATTTCATCACTGCCGATGGCTTCCACATCACCCAGAAATGCCGCAATTATTTGCAGCCGCTGATCGCGGGGGAAGCGTATCCGCCGTATGAAGATGGATTGCCGAAATACGTGAAGCTGAAGAATGTCGCGGTGAAGAAGAAGTTGAAGGGGTTTGTGGTTTGAAGCAATTCGCCGGGTAAGGAACTTCGGTGAGCGGATCCGTGTATCAATTTGAATGGGACGCGAGCAAGGCGCGCTCGAACATTGCCAAACACCGAGTTGCATTTTCATCAGCGACTTCTGTTTTTAGGGCTGGCGACGAATGGGCAACACTTGGTTGTGATTCACACTGTCAGGCAAACCGCTTCGGGCAATGTGCTGGTGCGCATCATCTCTGCACGTAGGGCTGACAAAGAAGAGATATACAATTATCAAAACGTACCACGCTAATTGATACGGTAGCAGCGCGGCCAAAATATCTGACAAGGTGAAACCATGAAAGCACACTACGATTTCAGCAAAGGTAAACGCGGTCAGTTCCACGATCCGGCAGCGGTGTTCATGCTGCCCGTCTATCTCGACCCAGAGGTGCAAAACTATTTGTCGGCGACGGCGCAGGCAAAAGGGGTAGAGCTCACGGAGCTTGTCAACAGCTTGCTCAAAAAGGATATTGAGTTGATTGAAGCAGCGAAGTAAATCAGTTGTGCCATGACGGCATTGAATTCATTTGCTATAAAACAACATCCCAAGTGACGTCATCACCGCCGATGGCTTCCACATCACCCAGAAATGCCGCAATTATTTGCAGCCGCTAATCGCGGGGGAAGCGTATCCGCCGTATCAAGATGGATTGCCGAAATACGTAAAGCTGAAGAATGTTGCGGTGAAGAAGAGGTTGAAGGGGTTTGTGGTTTGAGCTTGCGGTAGGCAGGCGAGATTGATGCACTGGGCTTAAGTTGCGGCAATCGCGGTTTTAGATGAAAGCCCAACTGACGGTGGTAAAAATCGAAACAACGCAGTAGAAGAATGGCATACCCGTGCCATGACGACATAACGTCATAACGCCCACTTTTCGCCAGACATGCCAACTTCCGATTTCAGTTATAGCCAATCTCCCGGTTCGCAAAGCCAAGCGGTTCACGAGGACACCATCGAATACGGCTTCATCGGCAAGCTTCAGGGTCTCAAATATGAATACCGCGTCGACATCACTGACCGCGTCTCACTTGAAAAAAATTTCCGGGAAAAATTCGAGGCCCTGAATCGCGTCCGCCTTACCGATGGCGAGTTCGCCCGCCTGCTGGATGAAATCGTCAGCGCCGATGTCTTCACCGCCGCCAAGACCCTGCGCGAAATCAACGCCTTCACCCGCGATGACGGCACCCCGCTGAACTACACCTTGGTCAACATCCGCGACTGGTGCAAGAACACCTTTGAGGTCGTTAACCAGCTCCGCATCAACACCGACAATAGCCACCACCGTTACGATGTCCTCATCCTCATCAACGGCGTGCCCTGCGTGCAGATCGAGCTGAAGACCCTCGGCATCCATCCGCGCCGGGCCATGGAGCAGATCGTCGAATATAAGCACGACCCCGGCAACGGTTACACCAAAACGCTGCTCTGCTTCCTACAGCTGTTCATCGTCAGCAATCGCAACAGCACCTACTATTTCGCCAACAATAACGCGCGCCACTTCGCCTTCAATGCCGAGGAGCGCTTCCTGCCGATTTACCAGTTCGCCGACGAGGCGAACAAAAAGGTGACCCATCTCGACGACTTCGCCGATACCTTCCTCATCAAATGCACGCTGGCCGAAACCATCAGCCGCTACATGGTGCTGATTGCCAGCGAGCAAAAGCTGATGATGATGCGCCCGTATCAGGTCTATGCCGTGCGGCAGATCGTGAACTGCATCCACCACGACAGCGGCAACGGCTACATCTGGCACACCACCGGCAGCGGCAAGACGCTCACCTCGTTCAAAGCGTCCACGCTGTTGAAGGACAATCCCGACATCGAGAAATGCCTCTTCGTGGTGGACCGCAAAGACCTCGACCGCCAGACCCGCGAGGAATTCAACAAATTCCAGGAAGGCTGCGTCGAGGAAAACACCAACACCGCCGCCCTCGTGCGCCGTTTGCTATCCGAGGACTACGCCGACAAAGTCATCGTTACCACCATCCAGAAGCTAGGCCTTGCCCTGGATGAAAACAGCAAGCGCAACCAGCAGCGGAAGAAGAACGATCAACCCACCTACAAAGAACAGCTTCTGGCGTTGCAGGACAAACGCATCGTCTTCATCTTCGACGAATGCCATCGCTCGCAGTTCGGCGAGAACCACCGGGCCATTAAAGAATTCTTCCCCTGCGCCCAGCTGTTCGGCTTCACCGGCACGCCCATCTTCTATACCAACGCAAGCTTGCAAAAGATCGAGGACTCCCAGGCGTCCATGCGCACCACGGAAGACCTGTTCCAGAAGCAGCTTCACGCCTACACCATCACCCACGCCATCGAGGATGGCAACGTGCTGCGCTTTCACGTCGACTACTTCAAGCCCAAGGAAGAAGACGGCAAAGCCAACAACGCCGACAACGACAGCAAAACCCGCGCAGCCAAGTCAAGCGAAGGCGGTGCTAAGAGTATCGAGAAAGGTATCTCGAAAGGGGCCGTCATCGAGGCCATTCTCGCCAAGCACGACGCCGCCACCGCAGGACAGCGCTTCAATGCCTTGTTCGCCACCGCGTCCATCAATGACGCCATTGAATACCACGGCCTGTTCAAGACGATTCAGGCTGAGAAACTAGCTGCCGATCCCGAGTTTCGACCGCTAAACATCGCCTGCGTGTTCTCGCCGCCCGCAGAGGGCGACAAGGACGTGATCCAGATTCAGGAAGACCTGCCGCAGGAAAAAGCCGACAACGAACAAGACCCCGAGGGCAAGAAAGCCGCGCTCAAAACCATCCTCGCCGACTACAATACTCGCTACGGCAGCAATCACAAGCTCAGCGAATTCGATCTCTATTATCAGGACGTACAAAAGCGCATCAAGGACCAGCAGTGGCCCAATGCCGATTTCCCTCACGCGCAGAAGATCGACATCACCATCGTGGTTGACATGCTGCTCACCGGCTTCGATTCGAAATACCTGAACACGCTCTACGTCGACAAGAATCTCAAGCACCACGGCTTGATCCAGGCCTTCTCCCGCACCAACCGCGTGCTCAACGGCACCAAGCCCTACGGCAACATCCTCGACTTCCGCCAGCAGCAGGACGCCGTCGATGCCGCCATCGCGCTCTTCTCCGGGGAAAATAATGCCGAGCAGGCGCGGGAAATCTGGCTCGTGGACAAGGCCCCCGTCGTCATCGACAAGCTAAAGGATGCCGTGCAGCGGCTGGATGGTTTTTTGAAATCCCAAGGCCTGGCTTGCGCGCCGGAGGCCGTGCCCAATCTCAAGGGCGACGCCGCCCGCGCCGTCTTTATCAATCACTTCAAAGAGGTGCAGCGGCTCAAGACCCAGCTCGACCAATACACCGACCTCACCGAGGAAAACAAAGCCGCTATCGAGCAGGTCCTGCCGGAACAACAGCATCGCGGATTCAAGGGTGCCTATCTGGAGACCGCCCAGCGCCTCAAAGCCCAGCAGGCAAAGGCTAACGGCAACGCCGATGTATCTGAGCCCGCGCCCGACAATGTGGACCAGCTCGATTTCGAGTTTGTCCTGTTCGCCTCCGCCGTGATTGATTACGACTACATCATGGGCCTCATCGCGAAATTCTCGGCTGGGGTTTCGGCTAAGGGCGCGGGCAAATCGAAGATGAGCCGCGAAGCCCTCATCGGGCTCATCAGCGCCGATGCCAAGTTCATGAACGAGCGCGACGACATCGCTGCCTATATCGGCACGCTCAAGGCGGGCGAGGGCTTAAGCGAAAAAGCCATCCGCGACGGCTACACCCGCTTCAAATCTGAGAAGGACGCGCAAGAACTCGCCGTCATCGCGCAAAAGCACGGCCTCGCCGTCACCGCCCTGCAAGCCTTCGTGGACGGCATTCTTAATCGCATGATCTTCGATGGCGAGCAACTCGGCGACCTCATAGCCCCACTCGACCTCGGCTGGAAAGCCCGCAGCGAGGCCGAACTCGCGCTGATGAAAGACCTGCATCCGCTTCTGATCAAACGCGCCCAAGGCCGCGAGATATCAGGGCTCCGCGCGTATGAGCAGTAAGGTGAAATTTGCGGCTATGAAGGAGGACGGCAAACACGCGCTGGTGCCGAAGCTGCGGTTTCCAGAGTTTCGGAAGGCGGAGGGCTGGGAGGAGCAGGCAGGAGATGCCTTGTTTGACCAAATCAGTAACCGGAATCCCGAACCCGGGCTACCAGTTCTTGCGATCACTCAAGAGCACGGGGCTATTCCCCGACACATGATCGACTACCATGTCGCGGTCACTGAGAAAAGTATCGAGAGCTACAAAGTCGTTCGGGTTGGCGACTTCATCATCAGCCTCAGATCGTTCCAAGGTGGGATCGAGTATTCGCAATATCACGGAATATGCAGTCCGGCGTATGTCATCCTCCGTCGCCGCGCTAAAGGGAGCGACGAATACTTCAGGCAATACCTGAAAACGGACAGATTCATCCGCATCCTTACCAAAAACCTCGAAGGGCTGCGCGATGGAAAAATGGTTAGCTACGCGCAGTTTTCAGACCTACTGCTTCCGGTCCCAACACCCGCTGAACAACAAAGAATCGCCGAATGCCTGAGTTCGGTGGACGAGGTGATCGCCGCCCAAGCCCGAAAACTGGACGCGCTCAAGACCCATAAAAAAGGGCTGATGCAGCAGCTTTTCCCCCGCGAAGGCGAAACCCAACCCCGCCTCCGTTTCCCCGAATTCCAAGATGCTCGGGAGTGGGTGGAACAAGAACTCTCGAAGTGCCTCAAGAAGGTGATTGATTACAGAGGCAAAGCCCCGCCGAAGTCGGAATCAGGTGTTCCGCTAATCACCGCGAAAAACGTGAGGTTCGGTTGGCTCGACATGGCAAATGATGAATACATCGAGGAGGAGAAATACGACGAATGGATGTCGAGAGGCATTCCACAGGAGGGTGACATACTTTTCACGACTGAGGCACCGCTCGGTAATGTCGCGCTATTCCCTCTTGAAGGGAAATTTGCGCTAGGGCAGCGCCTTCTCACTATCCGCGCCGAACCAGACAGATGCGTTCCTGCGTTTCTTTTCCACTCCCTGCTTGGTCCAACCATGCAGGAAAACATCGAGTTTCACGGCACCGGATCAACGGCTAAGGGCATTAAATCCAAAGTTTTCGTGAAGCTCAGTTTTTGCCATCCTGGAGTGCAGGAACAACAACGCATCGCCACCTGCCTGAGCACCCTCGACGACCTGATCGCCGCCGAAACCGAAAAGCTCGCTGCCCTCAAGACCCACAAGCGCGGGCTGATGCAGCAGTTATTCCCCTCCGTTGGAGGGGTGGCAGGCGAAGCCTGACGGGGTGGTTAAATGGCACAACGAGACCTAAAAGCAACCACCCCGCCCCTGCGGGGCACCCCTCCAACGGAGGGGAATTTAGCTGCGCCGCCCCCGCGGGGCACCCCTCCAACGGAGGGGAATTTAGCTGCGCCGCCCCTGCGGGGCACCCCTCCAACGGAGGGGAATTTAGCTGCGTCGCCCCTGCGGGGCACCCCTCCAACGGAGGGGAATTTAGCTGCGTCGCCCCTACGGGGCACCCCTCCACAGGAGGGGAATAAAAGCCCACGCACTGATGGCGTGGTTCCAACACGGGCCACCAAGCGCTACATGGCATTACCATTCAACCCCCAGTTGAAAGATAGGGCGAAGGCATTACGCCATGCGGGTAATTTGTCGGAAGTTTTGCTTTGGAATCAGTTGAAAAAAGGGCAGTTCAAAGGCTTTGACTTTGATCGTCAAAAAATCATCGGCAATTACATTGTTGATTTTTATTGTGCCGAGATGAACGCAGTGATCGAAGTTGACGGAAGCAGCCATGATGACAAGGTTGAATATGACAACCAGCGTGACGCCTTCTTAATGGGCCTGCGTTTGTGCATCATCCATATTTTGGACGTGGATGTGAAGAAAAACTTGGCTGGCGTAATGGACTTCTTGTCTCGTCATCCTGCATTCGTTGATGAGGCGTCCACATGACCCAGATTATTCTCTACACCACCGAAGACGGTGGCAGCCAGATCAAGCTCCGCGCCAAGGACCAAACCGTCCGGCTGTCGCAGCGGGAGATGGCCCAGCTCTTCGACGCGAGCACGGACAATGTGGGGCTGCATCTTAATAATCTCTACGAGGACGGGGAACTGAGCCGGGAAGCAACTACCGGGGAATCCTCGATCGTTCGAATGCGTGCCATTCAGCGGTGTGGAGTCTCTGGTATCGCGATGGGAAAAATTGGGATTGCAACACCATGACGGATGACAATACATCGCAGTTTGTGATTTACCAGAGCGATGACGGACAAATCAAGCTGGATGTGCGTTTTGTGGATGAAACCGTTTGGCTGACCCAGCAACAGTTGGCAGAGTTGTTTCAGACCTCTCGTACCAATGTGGTGGAACACATTCAGCACATCTACGAGGAAGGCGAGTTGGATGCGGCTCCAACCTGTCGGGAATTCCGACAGGTTCGCACAGAGGGCACGCGCGAGGTCGCCCGCAACATGGCCTTTTACAACCTCGACATGATTTTGTCGGTGGGTTACCGCGTAAAAAGTGCGGTGGCAACACGCTTTCGCATTTGGGCAACCCAGCAGTTGCGCGAGTACATCGTTAAAGGCTTCTTGCTGAACGACGAGCGTCTGAAAAATCCGGATCAACCTTTTGATTATTTTGAAGAGCTCACGCGGCGCATTCAAGACATCCGCACCAGTGAGCGGCGCTTTTATCAAAAAATCACCGATATTTACGCTACCAGCGTGGACTATGACCCTACGCAGGCTGAAAGCATTTCGTTTTTTCAGACGGTTCAAAACAAGATGCACTGGGCCATTACGGGGCAAACGGCGGCAGAAATCATTCACACCCGTGCCGATAAACATCAGCCCAATATGGGGCTGACTAGTTGGCGCGGCGGCAAGGTGCGCAAGGCCGATGTGAGCATTGCCAAGAATTACCTCAATGCCGATGAATTAGCCGCACTGAATAATCTAGTGGAGCAATATCTGGTGTTTGCTGAAGGGCAGGCCATGCGTCGTGTGCCCATGACGATGAACGACTGGATTACCAAGCTGCACGGTTTTTTGACGATCAACGACCGTGACATCCTCAATCACGCCGGAAAAATCTCTCACGAGGTGGCCAAGGCTTTCGCCGAATTGGCGTATGTGAACTTCGACAAAGATCAGATTGCCAAGGCCGATCAGTTGGAGAGCGACTTTGACCAGGCGATGAAACGACTGCCAAAGCCCAAACTTGCGAAGTCCAAACCTGCGAAGCAAAAGAAAAAACATGACTGAACAAAACCAAAAACAACTGGGCAATATTCTCTGGGGCATCGCTGACCAACTGCGCGGCGCGATGGATGCGGACGATTTCCGCGACTATATGCTCTCGTTGAAGTTGACCCCATTTCGCGGACACCTTATTGTTCTTATAGAAGGAGTCCGAGATGCCTAAGCCGCACACCCCCAAGCCGCCCTATCCGGCGCAGTTTCGTCAGCAAATGGTTGAACTTGTCCAAGCTGGGCGCAAGC
>JBBRZG010000078.1:0-17894 GCA_038236905.1 Burkholderiales bacterium | reverse complement strand
GTAACGTTCGTCTAGGGTGAGGTGCGAGCGCTTCATGGCGATATCCTTTCGTCTCAGAAACAAAAGGGTACCGCTTTTCGTGTCCTCACCCCTTTATCTAGCGCCCAATAACATCGCTATTCGAACTTGAATCCGGGAAAAAGGCTCAAACGCCTCACTAGTACTAGGGCCTTTATCCCAAATGACTAAGAATAATCTACAAATACTTAACATCCAAAATCTCATATTCCTTTTCGCCACCTGGCGCGCGGACGATCGCGACATCGCCGGCATATTTGCCGATCATGGCCCGGGCGATGGGGGATGAGAATGAAATTTTGCCGACTTTCAAATTAGCTTCATCTTCGCCGACGATTTGATATGTGACTTTTTCACCGGTCTCAACTTCTTCCAAATCAACTGTCGCGGCGAACACTACGCGGCCTTCATCGTCGAGTAATTTGGGATCGATAATTTGCGCGCTGGACATTTTGCCTTCGAGCTCTTGAATGCGGCCTTCGACGAAGCCCTGCTTTTCTTTGGCGGCATCATACTCGGCGTTTTCAGATAAATCGCCTTGGGCTCTGGCTTCCGCAATCGCCAAAATCACCGATGGCCGCTCCACGGTTTTAAGGCGATGTAATTCGGCTCGTAGCGCTTCAGCGCCGACAACGGTAAGGGGGACTTTGGCAAGGCTGCTCATTACGTTTTCCTGTGGAAAATAAGGTTGATTTCGGACGGCACAACTAAATTCATTTCGTTTTGAATCGGCGGACATGGTGAATTACAAAATTAGGTCGCGTTAATTTGTACACTGAGCTGTTTATGCAGCGACTGCAAATCATAAACTCTTAGTTCATCCAGATGTTGCATGCCCATGCACGCGGCGCGCGCACCGGAGACGGTGGTGTAATAAGTAATGCGGCCCTGCAACGCCGCGTTGCGAATGGCCCACGAATCGCGGATCGAGCGTTTATCTTCCTCGACAGTGTTGATGATGAGTGAAATTTCACGATTCTTTATCATATCAACAATATGCGGGCGGCCTTCCAGCACTTTGTTGACCGGTGTAACGTCGATGCCTGCTTTCGCCAAATGCGCGGCGGTGCCTTTTGTGGCGACAATGCTGAAACCGAGCTCAACCAAGCTTTTCGCAATTTCTTCTGCCTTCACTTTGTCTGCGTTGCGTACGCTCAAGAAAGCTTTTCCACCTTTGGGTAACTTGATCCCCGCGCCCATTTGCGATTTCACAAACGCTTCGCCGAAGGTAACGCCTACGCCCATCACCTCGCCGGTCGATTTCATTTCGGGGCCGAGAATGGTATCCACACCGGGGAATTTAATAAACGGGAACACTGCTTCTTTCACCGAGAAATAGGGCGGCGTAATTTCTTTTGTTGCGCCTTGTTCTTTCAATGACCGACCCGCCATGCAGCGCGCAGCAATCATCGCCAACGGCAGCGAGGTCGCTTTCGATACGAACGGCACGGTGCGCGACGCACGCGGATTAACTTCGAGCACGTAAACTTTATCCACGCCGTTCTGCGTTTGAATGGCGAATTGCAGATTCATCAAGCCGACCACTTTTAAGGCATGCGCTAACGCAATGGTTTGACGGCGCAATTCATCCTGCAATTCGGGCGAGAGCGAAAACGGTGGGAGTGAGCAAGCTGAGTCACCCGAATGCACGCCGGCCTGCTCGATGTGTTCCATGATTCCGCCGATGAGAACGTCTTTGCCGTCGCAAATTGCATCGACATCGACTTCAATTGCGTCATTCAAAAAACGGTCTAGCAACACCGGCGAATCGTTCGACACCTTCACCGCTTCGCGCATGTAGCGCTCAAGATCAGATTCCACGTGAATGATTTCCATGGCTCGTCCGCCGAGCACATAGCTTGGACGCACCACCAGCGGATAGCCAATTTCACGCGCTTTGATAATCGCTTCTTCATTGGTGCGCGCAGTACGATTCGGCGGCTGCAGCAGGCCTAACTCGGTAATCAATTTCTGAAAGCGCTCGCGGTCTTCCGCCATATCAATCGCGTCTGGCGTGGTGCCAATAATCGGCACGCCATTCGCTTCCAGATCACGCGCGAGTTTCAACGGCGTCTGTCCACCGAATTGCACAATCACGCCAGCTGGCTTTTCTACAGCCACAATTTCGAGTACGTCTTCCAAGGTCAGCGGCTCGAAATACAGCCGATCCGAGGTGTCGTAATCGGTCGAGACGGTTTCTGGATTGCAATTGACCATGATGGTTTCATAGCCATCTTCGCGAAGTGCCAACGCCGCATGCACGCAACAATAATCGAATTCAATACCCTGGCCAATCCGATTCGGGCCACCGCCCAGAATCATGATTTTTTTATTGTTGGTCGGGTTTGATTCGCACTCTTCGTCATAGCTCGAATACATATAGGCAGTCGACGTCGAGAACTCTGCCGCGCAAGTATCGACGCGCTTGTATACCGGACGAATATTGAAAGAGTGCCGTCTGGCGCGGACTTCCGACTCTTTTTGCTTCAAAAGGTGCGCCAACCGGCGATCTGAGAAACCGCGCCGCTTGAGGTCACGCATCTCGATTGCATCAATTTGATCCAGCGATTTTCTATCGAGCGTTAATTCAATATCGACCAGTTCTTTAATTTGCGCGAGAAACCACGGATCAATTTTCGTATAGCCGAACACTTCTTCCAACGACATGCCGATACCAAACGCATCCGCGACATACCAGAGCCGCTCGCCTCTTGGGTAGGCTAATTCATCGCCGATTTTTTCAGGATCAACGGTTTTCAAATTAAATCCATCGACACCCGTTTCCAGACCGCGCAATGCTTTTTGCAACGACTCCTGAAAGTTGCGACCAATCGCCATGACCTCGCCCACGCTCTTCATTTGTGTGGTCAAGCGATCATCGGCTTGCGGAAACTTTTCGAACGCGAAGCGCGGGACTTTGGTAACGACGTAATCAATCGACGGCTCAAATGAAGCCGGTGTCGCGCCACCGGTGATATCGTTTTTTAACTCATCGAGCGTGTACCCGACCGCTAATTTTGCCGCGACTTTTGCAATCGGAAAACCAGTCGCTTTCGATGCCAGCGCTGAAGAGCGCGATACCCGCGGATTCATCTCGATCACGACCATGCGGCCATCATCGGGGTTGACCGCGAACTGCACATTCGAGCCGCCCGTCTCCACCCCGACTTCACGCAGCACCGCGATGGAGGCATTACGCATGATCTGATATTCCTTGTCGGTCAGCGTTTGCGCGGGGGCGACCGTAATCGAGTCGCCCGTATGCACACCCATCGGGTCGAGGTTTTCAATCGAGCAGATGATGATGCAGTTGTCCGCCTTATCACGCACCACTTCCATCTCGAACTCTTTCCAGCCGAGCAATGATTCCTCGATCAACAATTCTTTGGTCGGCGACGCGTCGAGGCCGCGTTCGCAAATCTCTACAAATTCATCGCGGTTATAGGCAATGCCGCCGCCCGAACCGCCCATCGTGAAGCTGGGGCGAATGATGGCCGGAAAGCCAATCGCGGCCTGCACTTGCAGCGCTTCTTCCATCGAATGCGCAATCATTGAACGCGCTGAGGCGAGACCAATTTTAGTCATCGCCTGTTTGAATTTTTCACGATCTTCGGCTTTATCAATCGCCTCGCGCGTCGCGCCAATCATCTCAACATCAAATTTCGCCAACACGCCATGCTTGGCTAAATCGAGCGCGCAATTCAGCGCCGTCTGCCCACCCATTGTCGGTAACAGCGCATCAGGCCGCTCTTTCTCGATAATCTGCGCGACAATTTTCCACGTAATGGGCTCGATGTAAGTCACGTCCGCCATATTCGGGTCGGTCATGATCGTGGCCGGATTTGAATTGACCAGAATGACTTTATAGCCCTCATCGCGCAACGCTTTGCAGGCCTGCGCTCCGGAGTAGTCGAACTCGCAAGCTTGGCCGATGACGATCGGACCTGCGCCGATGATGAGAATGGATTTTATGTCGGTACGTTTTGGCATGGTTTGCTTCGCTTATTTTTGCGTTCGTGCAGTGGCATTTTTCCAACTTGAGATCACAGTTTGTGGACTCAATACTGTAAAGAGCTGAACCTCGTGCGCCAATTTGCGTAAATAACTTCCGTCCCGCGCGACCGTAGGGCAAGGAGCAGCCCGCACTTGTGCGTTGGTCGTAATTGTGAAATTAGCGCTCACGCGCCGCTACCATCAGCGCCACAAATTTATCAAACAGGTACCCCACCTCATGCGGACCTGGGCTGGCTTCTGGGTGGCCCTGGAAACTAAACGCACGTTTATCGGTGCGTTGAATACCTTGGCAGGTACCGTCAAATAAGGACTTGTGGGTGATGCGCAGGTTCGCAGGTAGCGTCGATTCGTCCACCGCGAAGCCATGGTTCTGGCTGGTGATGTAGACTTTTTTCGTATCCAAATCCTGCACCGGATGATTCGCCCCGTGATGACCGAATTTCATTTTCATCGTCTTGGCACCAGATGCTAAGCCCAGTAATTGGTGGCCTAAACAAATGCCAAAAACAGGAATATCTTTCGCGATGATTTCCTGAATCGCTTTGATCGCGTAGTCACATGGCTCAGGATCACCGGGGCCATTGGAGAGAAATACGCCGTCAGGCTTTAAGGCTAGCGCGTCAGCGCTGGAGGCCTGCGCGGGCAATACGGTAAGTTTGCAACCGCGATCTGCCAGCATGCGCAAAATATTGTGCTTTACCCCGTAGTCGAAGGCAACGACATGAAATTTCGCATTCTCAATTGCCGTGAAACCAACGCCTAGCGCCCAGGTTGAGGCATTCCAGTCATACGGTTTAGTGGCAGATACGACCTTCGCCAAATCGAGGCCGGACATGCTGGGCGCTGCTTTTGCCAGCGCAAGTGCATTTTTGATCGCCGCATCATCGTGCGAGCCGACCAAAATGCAGCCGTTCTGCGCGCCCTTTTCGCGGGTCATCCTCGTCAGGCGACGTGTATCGATATCGGCAATCGCGACCACACTGTTGCGCTTCAAATAGTCCGGCAGCGTCTCCGTCATGCGCCAGTTCGACGCGAGAGTGGGCAGATCTCGAATAATCAAACCAGCCGCGTAGGTTTTGTTTGATTCAGTATCTTCAGGATTGATGCCGGTATTACCGATGTGCGGATACGTTAACGTGACCATTTGCCCCATATAAGATGGGTCGGTCAAAATTTCTTGGTAGCCGGTCATGGCGGTGTTGAACACCACCTCGCCTACGGCGTGTCCCGAGGCACCGATGGAAATGCCCTTAAATACCGAGCCGTCTGCAAGAACCAACAAGGCGGGGAAAGAATTCGGCTTCAACAAGGGCGGCTCCACGAAAAACTTGAGGGAAATCGCGGGCATAAAAAAAGGGAAAGGCCGTGGGCTGAATGTTCAAGCCCGGCACTTTCCCGCGTTTTTGATGCTTCGCGATTAAGACAAGATTGTACCCTAACGCGGTCTAAAGAGCAATTTCCTTGGCATGCGGCGGCCTTTGGTTCCCCTTATTTAAGCCCTAAAACATCGCGCATATCGAACAAGCCGACTTTTTTATCGGCTAAAAATTTAACGGCTCGCATCGCACCCTGTGCGTAGGTCGCGCGTGAAGTAGATTTATGGGTGATTTCAATGCGCTCCCCTTGTCCGGCAAAAAAAACCGTGTGTTCACCAATAATGTCGCCCGCCCGCACGACGGAAAAACCAATGCTGCCGCGCTCGCGCTCGGTCGAGACGCCATGTCGATCATAGGTCGCGACATCCGCTAACCTCTGGCCGCGAGCCTTGGCAGCAACTTCTCCCATCGCGAGCGCAGTACCGGAAGGCGCATCAACCTTCATTTTGTGATGCGCTTCAAACACCTCAATATCGTAATCAAGCCCAAGCGCTTTGGCGGCCGCCTCGACTAGCTGCAGGCTGACATTGACGCCAATACTCATATTGGGCGCAAAAACGATGGCAACATGTTTCGCAACGGATTCGATTTGCTTCTTCTGCGCGAGACTAAATCCGGTCGTTCCAATGACAGCTTTGATGCCATGCTTTTTGCAAATCGCTAAATAATCGAGCGTGGCATCTGGCTTCGTAAAATCGATCAAGACATCTGCATTGGATAGGGCTGAATCGACATCACCGTCGCTGGTGTGGCGACTAAGTGTCGCCACCAGCTGCACGTCAGAATCTTCGTCTGCGGCAGCAACCAGCATCTTTCCCATACGCCCACCCGCGCCTGCTATGGCCACCTTCAGCACGGCGGACCAGCCTTAAGATTTGGGAGGAGGCGTGGGCGCACCCGGCGGCAATGTATTCGGCACCACACGCTTTTCGCCGCCACCGGTCAAGATCTCAATCGGCGAAGCCTCGCCCTCGATTTTGGAAACGCCATCACTGACAAATACGATCGTTACTTTGAATTTTTGGACATCGCGGCCAAACGGACCCAATTTGGTGCCTCGATCATCACTGAATATGTAATCCCAGCGATTGCCATTAAAAACATCCTGTAACAACGGCGTGCCCAAGATGTTTTTCACATCCACCTTATTCATGCCGGTTTTCACCTTCGATAGCTGCTCTTGAGTGACCAGATTGCCTTGTTGGATATCGATCTTGTGTACGCCATAACCTGCGCAGGCAGACAAGCCGCAAACAAGCATTGCGGCAGATAGAAAATTGAACGCGCGTTTAGAGACCAAACCCATGGCTACTTCCTCTTAAAATGTTACGCGATTATACCTGACGCCATGAAATGGAGACCTCTGCACCAGCGCGACACAGTACGCCATGGAAATCCCGCGATCATCCACAAAAGGGCTATGATTAGCAAAACATCGGCACCCATGTTTCGGCCGTTTTCTATCTATCTCAAACCTGTCCTCTGCCCCTAATATTGCCATGACTGATTCCAAAGAACTGCGCAGTACCGGCCTCAAAGCGACCTTGCCGCGCCTAAAAGTACTTGAGCTTTTTCAGAATTCGAGTGAACGCCACATGACGGCGGAAGACGTATTCAAGATATTGCTGAATGAAAATGCGGATATTGGCCTCGCCACGGTATACCGCGTGCTGACCCAGTTTGAGCAGGCAGGGTTGCTCATGCGGCATCATTTCGAGAGCGGCAAAGCGGTATTTGAGCTGAATGAAGGCAGCCACCACGACCACTTGGTTTGTCTACAATGCGGCAAAGTTGAGGAATTTTACGATCCTGAAATTGAAAAGCGACAAATAAAAATTGCTAAAGATCGCGGCTTTGACATTCACGACCACTCGCTTTATTTGTACGCTGACTGCACCAAGCCTAAATGCCCGAACAAACATGCGACGCAGAGCTAGTGGACAAAGTTAGTGGGGTAAGTTGACCCGCAGAATTGACAAGGACGCTGACCAAGAACGGTGAAGTCAGCTGTGATGGGCCGTTCGTACTGCCACCTGATTTTTCGCTGTTTTTCGCTCACAACGCTATTTTTACCCACGGGGCTATCTTGTTGAAACTGTCAAAAGTCTCGAAAATCGTATTGCTGATATTGCTGCTTACGTCACTTGGAGCGCTGACAATATGGCCGCATGGAGATGCCGGTGCTCGCGAGAACTCTTCAAACTCAGGTGCAATGTCAGGGGATTTTCCGCTCGTACTGGAAGCTGATCTACCGAGAGAGGCCCGCGCGACGTTGGCGCTTATTGCAAAAGGCGGCCCCTTTCCTTATTCCAAGGATGGTGTGACTTTTTCGAACCGCGAGAAGGCTTTTCCAAAACAGCCGCGCGGCTATTACCGTGAATACACTGTAAAAACACCGGGCTCAAAAAACCGCGGTGCCAGACGTATCGTTTGCGGCACGCCAAAAACGCAAACTTTCGAGTGCTACTACACCGACGATCACTACTCGACGTTTCGTAAAATAAAACTGTAGGAGACTGCACGCATGCCCTCGCCCGAACTCACCACTCTTTTCGCTCTTGACAGCCCTAGCGGAGTCTATTGGCTAAAAGCACACGCAAGCGTTGCTGAGTTAGCGAAGCTCGCGCGAACAAAGTCGTTGGCTTTTTATCATCTAGAAGGCAAGAAGATAGAGAAGAAGGACCAGTTCCTGAATCACGCGGCCGTGGCAATGAAGTTTCCCGACCATTTTGGAAAAAATTGGGATGCCTTCTACGATTGTTTGACGGATATGGAATGGGTAGACTCAAATGGTTATGCTATTTACTTCGACCACACCGACAGCTTTGCCGAGCATCACGAGAGCCAGCTCGAAACGGTAATCGAGCTATTTCAAGACGCGGTTGATTTTTGGAAAGGCGAAGGAAAATCGATGCTGGTGCTGCTGTCGGGTGAGCACGCGCCGGCTGGCGCAAAGAAACTGTGATCTCAGCATCGGCTGCCAAGTATTTACCGACAGGTAAGTTGCCAGCAGAAGGTTTGCCTACATTGCCCGCCATGATTAAGACACAGGCAGCCTCTCTCGCGCTTGCTGTCTCAGCATGTCATCTCAGGGAATTTAGCAATCGAACTGGTTGCGCTATCTCACTGCACCCTGCGTGAGTGCGCCCCCAAAGCCGCCTGCGCTAATACTGCTGGTCAGACTGTTCGAAAACAGAATGTCTCCATAGTAGGCCATAACTTTTGAGCCGGTCGAATTCGTGTCCGTCATAACGCCAACTGAAATTATTTTGCCCGGCTCTTCGTCAAATGCCTTCCGATAGTCCTCCAGCACGTTACGCGTCATGGTCAGCCACTGGCCGAGTCGTGCGGAGCCACTCTCGGCAACGATCATTCTGGCGCGGCTGGAATGCGCGTTTTCTAACACGGTCCCTACCGGTAATTTGTTTTCCCAGATATACATAAGCGTCGCGTAGGGCATTTCGCGACCACTAAAAAGCCTCACCATATCGGCCATCGCGCGATCTTCAAAGTCAAACTTTTTTTTGTCACCATCAAACGCGATTACCACACGCACTGGGGAGTCGTCGGCGCTACCTCGGCTGTTGTCTGCGCTGGCGATGAGTTGAGGTGCCTTCCAGCGCCAGGAAATATAGCGTTTCACAATTGGGTCAATTGACACCTCTTGTAATAAACCTGAGGCGGATGACTCGGCTTGCGCCTGCAAAATCGGTGTGCCCTCTTCATGAATAATTTTATATTCAGTCTTTTTCAGCAAGCGCGACATGATCCAAGGTTGCCATCCGCTGGGCAGACCATTGGACGCCAGAGAGGCTGAAAAAGAGGTCACATTTTCATTGGGCGCTTGAGTAGTTTCGTTGACGGGGGCAGATGCACACCCGGAGAGAACCGCTATTGTCAGCACCACCGAAATTGTCCACATACACGAATATAAAAACTTAGTCATGCTTCGACTGCTCCTTAACTAATCAACGCTGGCTACAAAGTTGCTTCGCGTTTGCCGTCAATGGTGTACGACTGATCTGCTCTGAAACGATTACCGACTCGAATCGATTTTAATTTTCTCTCAAAACTGGTTATTCAGAACTTGCAATCAATGCCGCGTTGCCACCCGCTGCGGCAGTATTAACCGTAAATGTGCGTTCCGACGCAAATCTGAACAAATAATGAGGCCCTCCAGCTTTTGGCCCTGTTCCGCTTAAACCCTCACCACCAAAAGGCTGTACACCAACCACGGCACCAATCTGGTTGCGGTTGACGTATACATTTCCCACTTTCGCCCGCATCCGGATCGCTGCGATTGTTTCTTCAATCCGAGAATGAATGCCAAGCGTCAAACCATAACCGCTGGCGTTGATTTGATCGACGACTTCCATCAAGTTTTCACCTTGAAATGAATATACATGCAAGATCGGCCCAAATACTTCCGATTTAATGGAATTGAATGTAGGAATTTCGAACGCGCAAGGTGCGAAAAAATGCCCCGTTGTAATCTCGCGCGGCAGCCGAGTCTGGCCAATTTGCGGAAATTCGGACGCCATTTTCTCGCGGTGCACGATCAGCATGTCGAGCGCAGCACGGTCAATCACCGGACCGATATCCGTATCTAGTCTGGATGGATCTCCCACCCGCAATTCATTCATGGCACCTTTTAGTAGTGCCATGATGCGCGGCGCTATGTCGGCTTGAACGCATAAAATCCGCAGAGCAGAACACCGCTGACCTGCGCTGTTAAAGGCCGACGCAATCACATCATTCACAACCTGCTCAGGCAAAGCGGATGAATCTGCGATCATTGCATTTAGTCCACCGGTTTCAGCAATAAACGGAATGATGGGACCTGGTCGGTTGGCCAAGGCACGGTTAATTGTCTGAGCGGTATTGGTGCCGCCGGTGAACACGACCCCGGCAATACGTGGATCAGCCACCAATCTCGCACCAACGGTCTCTCCCAGCCCTGGAACCAGCGCTATTGCGTCTTTGGGCATGCCTGCTTCGAGAAGTAATTTAACGGCTTCGAACGCGATGATAGGGGTCTGTTCTGCGGGCTTCGCAACGACCGCGTTTCCTGCCGCAAATGCCGCGGCAATCTGGCCTAAAAATATCGCCAGCGGAAAATTCCACGGCGAAATAGCCGCGAAAACACCGCGTCCGGAAAGCATCAATTCGTTGGATTCACCAGTTGGGCCTGGCAAGGTCTCGGGCGTCGAAAAATGTTCTCGACACAACGCAGCATAGTAGCGGCAAAAATCTGCGGCTTCGCGCACCTCACCCAGCGCATCGGGCATCGTTTTGCCTGCCTCTTTGGCCATTAACGCCATAAAAAAACTTCGCCGTTGTTCCAGCAAATCAGCCGCACGCTCCAAAATAATCGCGCGCTCCGCTCCAGGCATTCCCGGCCACTTGGACGCAATATCGCAACTCAAATCAAGCAGCGCATCGTCTGCGTTTTCGACGCTGCCGATGATTGAAAGAGTCGCTGGATTTAACGCGTTTGAAGGGCTGCCACGCATTGGCACACCGGCAATAAGCGGTCGTGCGATGAAGTTGTTATTGGCTAGAACGGGTGCCATTTCCGCCATGAGTGATTCGGTTGCAGCAACATCCGCAAAACTAAAACCAGCGGAATTTTGACGAGGTACACGTGAAGCCTGAAACAGATTTTGCGGTAATGGCAATTTAGCGTTGGCTTTGGTAGCATTTTTCTCACAGGCAGCAATGGGATCGGCTATCACGTCCTCGATAGAAACCTCGGGATCTGCAATGCGATTTACAAATGAGGAATTCGCGCCATTTTCAAGCAACCGCCGAACCAAATAAGGCAACAAATCTTCATGGCTACCAACGGGCGCATAGACGCGGCATGCGTATGAACGGAGGTCATTCGATTTGGATAGAACCGCGTCGTACAGCTCCATCCCCATGCCATGCAAACGCTGAAACTCAAACTGATTTGCGGTCGTTGCTCGCTCCATGATGGTGGCGACCGTATGTGCGTTATGCGTGGCAAACTGGCAGTAAAACGCATCCGGTTGCGCCAACATTTTGGCGGCGCAGGCAAGATAGGAAACATCGGTGTTGGCCTTGCGTGTAAACACCGGGTAGTTGGTAAAGCCCTGCATTTGCGCCCGCTTAATTTCTGTGTCCCAGTAGGCGCCCTTGACCAAACGCGTCATGATGCGACGCCTGTGTTTTCGAGCCAGTGCCGCCAACCAGTCAACAACATGACTCGCACGCTTTTGGTAGGCTTGTACGGCAAGGCCGAGACCCTCGTAATCCGCGAAGCGCTCATCCGAATATATAGCGGCGAAGATATCAAGTGAAATTTCGAGGCGTTCAGTTTCTTCCGCGTCAAGCGTGATTCCGATACCGCCGTCCCGCGCCATTTCTGCAAGTTTCATGACTTTAGGCAACATTTCTGACATGACTCGCGTGCGGTGCGCGAGCTCGTATCGCGGATGAAGTGCAGATAATTTTACTGAAATCCCTGGCGCTTCAAAAACTGATCCCGCAGACTTAGCGTAGCCAGAAATTGCCTTGATAGCATCTTGGTAAGCTATGAAATAGCGTTCCGCATCGGCGGCTGTCATGGCTCCCTCGCCGAGCATATCGAATGAATGTCGATATGATTTTTGATCGTCTGACACCGAGCGCTTCAGCGCCTCTTCGATATCACGTCCCATTACAAATTGTTCAGCCATCAGCTTCATTCCCTGACGCAGCGCGGTCCGCACAATGGGTTCACCCGCGCGTGCTGCAAGGCGCGAAATCCAACCGCCAACGTCTGCAACGCTGCCAGGATTTACCGATACCAGCTTGCCCGTTAACATCATGCCCCACGTACCGGCATTTACCAGCAACGAGTCTGATGCACCAAGGTGCTTATTCCAGTCACCTTGGGAAAATTTGTCTTTGATCAATTTATCCGCAGTCGCGGAATCAGGGATGCGCAGCAGCGCTTCGGCTACACACATGAGCAATACACCTTCCTGCGTGGAAAGGTCGTATTGAGTGAGGAACGACTGCATACCCACGTTTTGCTTTTGGCGGCTGCGGACAGACTCCACCAATGATCGCGCTCGGGCCTGAACATTTGTGTTTGCATCCCCAGTCAGATTTGCGATCTCAAGTAGAAGTTTTAGCGTTTCATCTTCATCGGATAAAAACGAGGCTCTGATTGCCGAAAAAGAGGCTGAATTGTCGGGCACATTGTGGACGTTAAGCAACGACGAAGCGGACAACTCTGGAACGGAATTCGGTAACGCGTTCATGGCGGCGAATAATCCTGAAAAAATCATTCCAGAATTATCGCACTCGCGTACCCAAAGTGTGGGCAATTAAAAAAGAGCGCCCTGCACCGGTCGCCCGGGAACTGCGAATAGGCGGGTATTGAGCTGCTGAATCTTTTGGCGACCCTGGTCGTTGAGATCAAAACGTGTACAGGCCTTGGCAAACCGCTGGCGCAGCAATTCCGCAAAGATGCCCTGCCCCACCATGCGGCTACCGAAATTCGGATCATTGTCTCTCGCAAAATCTCGACCACCGCGCATTTCCTGAACGCGCGACATGACATGCTCAGCTTTAAGCGGAAAGTGCTGTTGAAGCCAATTGGCGAACAATTCTTTTAATTCCCAGGGCATCCGCAAGAGCACATAACCCGCGGTCGTAGCACCCATCCGACGTCCTGTCTCCAGCAAGCTCTCCAGCTCGTGATCGGTGAGAAATGGGATAACTGGTGCCACGTTAATCCCGACGGGTATACCCTCTGCCGAAAGCGTTTTAATGCTTTGCATGCGCCGCGCAGGAGCCGCTGTACGTGGCTCAAGGTATCGTGAAATATGGTGGTCTTGGGTCGTCACCGAAAGCGTTACATGAACCAAATTGCGCTCGGCCATCGGCAATAAAATATCGAGGTCACGCTCAATTAATGCCGATTTTGTGATCAAGGCAATGGGCTGATTAAATTCGCTGGCGATGTGAAGCAATTCCCGGGTGATCTTATATTCGCGCTCGCAAGGTTGGTAAGCATCTGTATTTACGCCCAAGCAAATCACCTCACAACGATAATGAGGCTTTGACAGCTCTGCGCGAAACAATTCAGGCGCATTTACTTTGGCAAAAATACGGGTTTCAAAATCGAGTCCCGGTGACAAACCGAGATAGGCATGACTGGGTCTGGCGAAACAATAAATGCAGCCATGCTCGCAGCCGCGATAAGGATTCACAGAATAACGAAAAGGAATATCGGGAGAATCATTTTCCGAAATGATTGATTTGGCAATTTCTTGCGAAATGACCGTTTTTGGCGGCACGGGGCCATCGTCGTCGGAGGAGGTTTCTTGCCAGCCATCATCAAAGGCTTCACGCTGCCATCGCTCAAACCGACCTTCGATATTGAGCGCAGCTCCGCGCCCTTTGAAAGACTGTTCGCGATGAAATCCAGTTGAACGGTTGGTCGAAGGGAGTGACATGGACGCCTTAGGTACGCGCTTTCGAAGAAGGAATATCAATGCTGAATAAATATACAGCATTGTTATTCTATTTAGAAGCGCTTTTCAATGCGAGCCAAAACAAGAGATTGTTTCTTTTTATAGCCCAACTATATTGGCTCAGAGGACGCCCGCTCGCGACCAACATGCAACCATTGCAGGCAGGCGTCCGGCTCCGAGGTTCTTTTTACGCGCGTGCCCAATGCGCAGTTAGCGATTTGCGGTTCGCGTATTTGCCAATGATGAGTTCATTTCCCAGGTAAATTTCATGGTGGTATCCGCGGCGAGATCCGGCGTAAACCACGATAAGCCAGAAATACCTTGCGCGGACTCTTCCAGCGCCACCTCGTTTTGCACGGTGGCAGGCGTGTTGATCATGCGTTTGGCTTTGGCACCCAACCACTCAACACAAACGGTGCCGCTTGCCATATTTGGCTTGGACGCAACGAACATCTCGCGCTCATAACCATTAAGCACGAGATTCAGTTCATGCAATCCATTCTCAAGATGTGTGCTGATTAAATAGGTATATTCGATTACCACCGTTTCGTTCGGGATCAGATTCATGATCTGATCTGTAGAAAATGTGTCCCCTTTATTCCAAATTATTAGCGCATCCTGGCGCCTGAATTTGATTAGCTGCTGACGATTCATGCCGATAAAATCATGCGTCGCGAGCATTTTTCCGCTTAATATTTTTTCTGGCATATGCGCCTTGAACCCGAGTAGCTTAGCGTTGGGTGGCAAAGTAGTTTCGAAAAATGCGACGGTTGGCCCATTTGCAGGCAACAGGAAAGTTTGCATGACGCGTACTGCAGCGGTGTTGTAAGTAATCGTCACCTTCCAGTCACGTTCGACCACATCGACAGATTCTCGATCACAACCGTCGCTGATAAATAAGCCGCCTGCAGTAGGCTTCAATCGGATTGGTGCGTCTTGCAGCGGCCGGCTTGATATCGGATACATGGTTGCACTTTTCTGCGATGTACCAGCGTCGGCGTTGCCTGCAAGCACCAATGTCAAAGCAATGATGAAGGCACTGACTACCAACCCTGATAACAGTGATGCTGCCAGCATTTTTATAAAATCTAGGATGGCAAAGGATGCCTCTATTTGCGGGGACGATAAAGTTAATGCGCGACCAGAATTGTTTGCTGCTGAGATATCGAAAGATGAAGATGTGGTGTGCATACGGCGCTCCTTTTTTGCTGATTTAATTCGACTTCGCGTTTCCCCAAGCCTAGCGGTAGGGCGTTGGAATTTGCGGTGCATTGCTATTGAGCGCTGCAAAACGAGCAGATTCGAGGATGGAGTCGTGCCGAAAATGTGGTGGATTGTGTCGAAATTAAGGCAAGTGCAGCGGGTGGGCCGTCGAGGAGCTTGGTTGCGGTATAGTCAAAATTAATTACTATTCGGATGAAATAAAAATGCAAAAGCGGATCGCGATAGTGGAGGACGATTTACTTATTCGCCAGAATTACGCAGATGCGCTGGCACGCAGCGGTTATGAGGTAGCGGCGTTTGCTTCACGCAGCGATGCCATGTCAGTGCTGCGCACACGGTTGCCGGATTTGGCGGTGCTTGATATCGGGCTTGGAGACGAGGCTGATGGCGGCTTTACGCTATGTCGCGAGTTGCGCGCGTTGTCGGCGACTTTGCCAATTATTTTTTTGTCCGCGCGCGATAGTGATATTGATGTTGTTTCAGGGCTCAGATTAGGGGCTGACGATTATGTGACCAAAGACGTGAGCATGCCGCATTTGTTAGCAAGGATAGCCGCACTGTTCCGTCGTCTCGAAGCTTTACGAGTACCCGCACGCGCGGAGGATGTATTGCATCGAGGAGATCTAACTATGGATATCAATCGGCTTTCAATTTCTTGGAAAGGTGCAGCGGTTGTACTGACAGTGACTGAGTTTTGGATGATTCATGCACTAGTGAAGTTTCCTGGCCACGTAAAAAGTCGAGATCAGCTCATGCGAGAGGCAGAGCTTACAGTGGACGACAACACGATAACTTCCCACATGAAGCGCATTCGCAAAAAATTCATGGCAGTCAACACCACCTTTGATGAGATAGAAACGGTTTATGGCATGGGCTACCGATGGAAGGCTTAACGCGCATATTTTTTCAAGCTTTGCGTTTGAAATGAATGGTTAGTCAACTGAAGCTTCCGGCGTTTTTGGTTAGCATCCGAGCTAAGCTTTTTTTTGTGTCGCTTGTTCTACTATTAATCCCACTAATTGGTTTTAGGTTCGTAGTGGAGATGGAAGGTTTTTTACGCGATGGACAGCAACAGGTTCTACTTAACGCGGCCCGGTTTCTTTCGGCCTCACTTTCTGAGCGCCCTGATTTGATGGCTAGACAGCAAACCGACGGGAGCGCTGTGAATGCAGAAGAAATCGAACGACGCCGGTTGATCAGCGTTGTAGGCAATGGTGATTCCACACTGGCGGCCGCACTGGGCAAGGCCTACCAGCAATCGGAACCGATTGAACGCTTGCTGGCTATTGTGGCGAAAGACGGGGCGAGAATTTGGGTGGTAGATTCGCGCTTGGTGGTGCGCGGTTTAGAGGGTAATCTGAATGAGCTAACTGCTTTAAGAAGTAACCAAGGTGAGCTGACGCGAGGTGTTGTCACATGGTTTCAGTGGGCCTATCGAGCTTCGATTCGCCCGCTCGTTGATCGATTTGGTAATCCTCAGTCTGCCGCTGTTGTTGAAGATAGTGACGCTGTATTGCGTGCGGTCCTGGCTCAGGTTGATCGGGCGTTAAACGGACAAGCGAGCGTACAAAGTCGGCGCACGAAACTAGACTCAATTTTGGTTCAGTCCGCTGCGCAGCCGATATGGTTGGGCGACAACATTGTAGGCGCGGTGGTCATTGAAGAATCAGATCGCGGCAGCAGATCGATTAAAGCAGCGGGCCTCGAAGCTTTGCTTGGAATGACGATACTGATTTTTATTGTGGGATTTGTGGCGTTAATGATTTTTGCTTGGCGGCTGGCATTTCGAGTGCGTCGTTTGAGAACTGAAGCAGACCAGGCGATTGATTCGCAGGGCAGAATTACTGGCTTTGTTTCTGGCACCACATCTCGAGATGAAATTGGCGCGCTTGCGATCACGTTCGAAGAGATTTTGGTCCGTCTGAAGCGCTACAACAGTTATCTCGAGCAAATGGCGGCACGCCTTTCGCACGAATTGCGAACGCCAGTAGCAGTCATTCGATCCTCGCTCGATAACTTGCGAGCTTCAAAGCAGATTGAAAAGGATATGGTCTATATCAATCGCGCAGATGAAGGCATCAAGCGTTTAGCAAATTTGATTTCACGCATGTCCGAAGCAAGCCAACTTGAACAATTTCTACAGGGAGCAGATCGTGAAATGTTTGACCTTGACTTGCTGGTTGCGAGCTGTGTGGCTGGCTATCGCACTGCTTATGCCGACCAGCATTTTGCTAGCAACCTGGCCGGGTCGCCTGCAACTGTCTTTGGTGCTGCGGATGCCATTGCGCAGCTACTTGATAAGCTCGTTCAAAATGCAATTGATTTTGCTACGCTGGGCACAGCGATTGTCATCTCAGTTGAACGTAAAGGTAAGCGGTTAATTTTAAGCGTTGAAAATACTGGGCCACCTTTGTCCGAACCAGTGGTTGAACAGCTATTCGCGTCTATAGTGACTGATCGCCAGCGTTCTGCTTCACAAGATGGGCATTTGGGGCTGGGGCTTTATATCGTGAAAATCATTGTTGATTTTCACGCTGGGGATGTCCGCGCAATTAACCTTTCCGATGGCACGGGCGTGCGATTCGAGGTGGAGATGGACGCAGCTTAAATAAATAATGTTAACCTTAAAACATAAACGCCCCGACATGATAAGTGTCGGGGCGTTTATGTTTACAAATGGGTCTTGGCGATGACCTACTTTCGCACGGGTATACCGCACTATCATCGGCGCTACGTCGTTTCACGGTCCTGTTCGGGATGGGAAGGGGTGGGG
>JBBRZG010000077.1:0-18114 GCA_038236905.1 Burkholderiales bacterium | reverse complement strand
TGAACCCTGCTTGCTGGAACCAAACCTCGGGCGCCCGGATTACAACCGGCGCAATATGTGGCGTCGATAACCGTTCCCGTGCGCTGAGCAATCCTGCGTTTGCGAACGTGTTACTGGCTGCGAAAACACGCGAAGGTCGTGGCGATTTGGCCACGGTATCGTTAAGCGGGCAATTGTTCAAACAAGTGAACTGGGCGTTGGCTTACACTTATACCGAAGCCAAGGAAGTGAACGGATTGACCTCGTCAGTATCTAATTCGAACTGGGCGTCGCGTGCCGCACTTAACCCGAACGAAAACAACGCGTCGAACTCGGCCTATCTGGTCAAAGATCGTATCAGCGGCACGATGAATTGGTCACGTGCATTCGTTCCCGGTTTCAAAACGACGGTGGGTCTGTTCTACGAGGGCCGTGCAGGTAAGCCGTATAGCTGGACATTTGCGAATGATGCAAACGGAGACGCGCTGGCGGGCAATGACCTGATGTACATTCCGAAAGCAGTGGGATCGGGTGAAGTTGTGTTTGTAGGCGATACCGCCACCGATAAAACCAATGAAAATCGTTTCTGGAGCATCGTAAATGCGAACAGCGCGCTGAGTTCTGCGAAAGGCAGCACCGTGAAGCGTAACGAGAGTCTGTCGCCGTGGACCAACAATATCGACATGCGTATCAGCCAGGAAGTGCCAAGCTTCTTCAAGGGCCACAAAGCAGTGTTTGCGTTTGATATATTGAATCTGGGCAATTTGCTGAACAAGAAATGGGGCCATATCGACGAAATCCCTTTCCAATCTAACGGCGCCAACACACGCGGTTTTGTGAATTTCGCCGGTGTGGATGATCAAGGCCGTTATCGTTATATCGTTAACGCCAAAGCTGACGACTTCACAACCCGTCAAGATCGTGGCGAATCACAGTGGGCAGTGCAAGCCACGTTCCGCTACGAGTTCTAAGCGGCGCAAAAATTGGGTTGAGCAAAAACAGCCGGTGGGAACACTGGCTGTTTTTTTTCGCTTTGGTTTTAGATGGTACGCGCAATAGGTTTGTAGCGCGTGCGCGGCCGTGCTACTGCCCCGCTTTTCATAATCCAGCGGAGGTATAATTCAAGACGTGAAACAACTCGTCCTCGACCTTATTCCCGCCCCGCTGCCCACGTTCAATAACTTTGTGCGAGGGTCCAATGGCGAAGCGCTCGAAGCATGTCTCAGCCTTTGCAAACAGGCAGCTTTGCTTCTGAAATTCGGCGCAGGCCCAGACGCCAACACGGGCGCGTCTCTTGGAGCACATGCCGCCAAAGTCCTTTATTTATGGGGTGTTTCAGGCAGTGGCAAAACACATCTGGCCTGCGCTCTGAGAAATGTCCAGATCACGCCCGACACCCGTCTCGACGCCCTTCTGAACGCTCGCCCCGACACAAGCCAAGTGGTGGTTGATGACGTTGAAAAATTGAACGACGCCGAACAGGTTCAGCTCTTCAACGAAATTAATCACGCGAATCAGCCGGGCGAGTCGGGCTGCGTGGTGGTTACAGGCTGCGCGGCACCTCGCGATTTGCGGTTGCGCCCTGAACTAACCAGCCGGCTTGGTAGTGGCCTGGTGTTTCAGTTGCACCCATTAACAGACGCTGAAAAAATCGAGGCTCTGCATGCACATGCCAGCACGCGCGGATTTGGGCTGCGTGATGATGTGACCCAATATTTACTTCGCCACGCGCGGCGCGATATGGCGTCGCTTATCTCGTTTCTGGACGCGCTGGATCGTTACTCGATTGAAACAAGCCGCGAAATCACACTGCCGCTGCTGCGAGAAATGTCTTCTCCACAACTTACCCTCCTCGCACCATTTCGATTGACTTCCTCTGCCACCCCCGATCCCATGTCCCAATCCACGCCAACTTAATTAACAACCTAACCGCCCACTTCAGCCATGAACCTCGCCTTATTTGATCTCGACAATACCCTACTGCGCGGAGACAGCGATCATGCATGGGGCGAGTTTTTAGTAGAGCGCGGTTTGGTGGATCATGCAACGTTCAGGATAAAAAACGACGAATTTTATGCACAATACCGCGCGGGCTCGCTCGATATTGACGCTTATCTGACATTCGCCTTGTCAGCCATTGCCGGCAAGACGGTTGACGATATTGCGCCCCTGCATCTTCAGTTTATGCAGACGAAAATTCAGACGATGATTCTGGAAGCCGCGTGGACGCTCTTGGCCAAGCATCGCCAGGATCTTTGCGTGATCGTCACCGCGACCAATGCGTTCGTGACTGCGCCGATCGCAAAACATTTGGGGGTTCCACATCTGATTGCATGCAATGTCGAAATTATCGATAACCGCTACACGGGCCGTGCCTTGGGCATACCTTCCTTTCAGGCGGGCAAGGTAACGCGGGTCGAACAATGGCTTAAGCAAATGGGCATGACGATTGCCGATTTCGAACAATCATTTTTCTACAGCGATTCGTTAAATGATTTGCCGCTGTTAAAAGTCGTTAACCGGCCCGTGGCGGTCGACCCTGATTCAACCCTACGTGCGCATGCGATAACGCAAGGTTGGCCGATTATTTCGTTACGGGAGCCGCTGGCCGAGATGCCGCAACCCGTGAATTCTTTTACTCCAGCAGATCAACTCGCGTGATAAAAAAACTCATTCAAAAAGTATTTGGACGTGCCGATAGCACGCCGCCCGGCACCGATTCCAGCAAGGCAAAACGCGGCAAAGGCGGGTCATCCGGGTCAACCGCGTTATCCGGTTCAAAGGGAAACGTCGCCGCGCCGCGTAAATACAGTCGTGCCGAGCATGGCATTGACCGGCGGGATATTTCGGAAGCCGCGATCCGTACCTGCGAAGGTTTGCAGGCAGCAGGCTATGACGCGTTCGTGGTGGGCGGTGCGGTACGCGATTTATTGCTGGGTCGTCATCCGAAAGACTTCGACATTGCGACTAGCGCGACGCCGGAGCAAGTGCGGAATGTGTTCCGTCGTTCGCGGATTATTGGCCGACGCTTCCGCATTGTGCATGTCATGTTCGGGCCGGAAACGATTGAAGTCACCACTTTCCGCGGAGCAGGGGACACCGGTGCTGCGTCTGAACCGGTGGGTGACGACACGATGATCGATGCCGAGAATGGGCACGCAGTTGAAGCCGCTGTCCGCATATCCGCATCCCAGCTTGAATCTAATCAAATAGATGCAGACGAACCAGAAAACGATGGCCGTTCGCGCCGTCGCCCGCGTGAAGGCCGGGCAGCGCGTGATAGCCGACGCAATCAGCCTGCTGGCCCCAAGTCTCAAGCTGACGAACACGGACGGTTATTACGCGATAACGTTTTTGGCAGCCAGCAGGAAGATGCTATCCGTCGCGATTTCACCATGAACGCATTGTTCTACGACCCCGCACTTGAAGAGGTCTGGGATTACGTCAACGGCGTACCCGATATTCAGAAAAAACGCGTGGTCGTGATCGGCGATCCGATGGAGCGTTACCGGGAAGATCCAGTGCGAATGTTGCGCGCATCACGTCTGGCAGGCAAGCTGGGATTCACGATTGACGCCGCGACCGAGGCGCCGATTGCGGCCTTGTCCCCATTGCTCGAAAATGTTCCCGCGGCGCGCCTGTTTGATGAAATGCTAAAGCTGCTGCTGTCCGGGCATGCGCTGTTATGTATTGAAAAGCTGCGCTCACTTGGGTTGCATAAAAAGTTATTGCCGATAATCGATTCCTTGTTGGATAACCCGCGGAGTCGGCCGTTCGTGGTGGCGGCACTCAACCAAACAGACGCGCGCATTGCTGATGATAAAAGTGTGTCGCCATCGTTCTTGTTTGCCGCGCTGTTTTGGTTCCCGATGCTTGATCGGCAACGCGAGCTGATAGCAGGCGGTGTAAAGCCGGTGCAGGCCATGCATGAAGCGATGGATGATGTGCTCGATCAGCAGCGCAAGGCGCTCGCGATCCCCCGTCGCTATGATCCTATGGTGAAGGAGCTATGGATTCATCAGTCGCGCTTTCTACAACGTTCGGCTGCAAAAGCGTATCGCGTTTTGAGCCATCCGCGGTTTCGCGCTTGCTATGATTTTTTTGAGTTACGTGCAGCCAGCGGCGATGCGCCCCAGGATGTGGCGGATTGGTGGGAGCGTTTTCAATCGGCGTCCGACGCAGACCGCGAGACAATGTTCTTGCCTGATGATGAGCCCAAAAAGAAACGTCGTCGCAAGCGTAAAAAGCCGGGCGAGGGCGGCGGTGCCAATGCGGGCTCTGTGTCACCGGCGAGCTCGTCCCTGCCTGATGATGCGCTCGATTAGTCGATGATTGGCGCACCCAAACAATCCGTGTAAAAAGCAGGGTTGTCGATTCATCCGTAGAGAGAGAGCATGAAAAATGTATGAGCAAAGCATGAGAAAAGCATAGGCAGATGGGCTCACCGGCAAATCCAGTTGAGACCGTTTTTTTGGGTCTGGGTAGCAATCTCGAGCAGCCGCTCGCGCAGCTCGCGCGGGCATTACGCGCGGTGGATGAGATTCCCGGTACGGCGCTGGTGCGGGTCTCATCGTTCTACGATACCGCGCCGGTGGGTCCAACCGGCCAGCCTAATTTTGTCAATGCGGTAGCAGAGTTGCAAACCACACTTTCTCCACAGGCGCTGCTGAAACACCTGTTGAATATTGAAGCTGCGCAGTATCGCGTTCGCGATGCGAACACAGTGCGTAACGGCCCGCGTACCCTTGATTTGGATATTTTGTTATTCGGCAAGCAGCAGATTGACGAACCCGACCTGACCATTCCGCACCCACGCATGCACCAACGGGCCTTCGTCTTGTGGCCGCTGGCCGAGATCGCGCCAGAGCTTGAGATTCCGGGCCATGGTTATGTTCTCGAGCTATTGGTGCCGATGGATGTGAGCGGCGTGCGCAAGTTTGAAGAGGTTACCCGTTGACTGGCGCAGGTACGCGCCTAAAGCCGCGCTATATCGTCGTTGAAGGGCCGATTGGGAGCGGCAAATCTACGCTGGCCCGCCTGCTGTCTGAGCGCTATGCAACCAACTTGATGCTTGAGGACGCCAGCGCGAATCCCTTTCTACCGCAGTTTTATCGAGACATGAAACGCTACGCGTTGGCTACACAAATGTTTTTTTTGTTCCAGCGTGTTAACCAAGTCGCGGCCATCAAGCAACCCGATTTATTTGAGAAAAAAACTATCGCGGACTACATGCTGGCGAAAGACGCGCTTTTCGCCAAGCTGACACTGGATGACAACGAATTCGCGCTCTACTCGCAGCTCTACAATCATCTTAAGCCGCAAGCGCCTACGCCGGATTTGGTGATTTACCTGCAAGCAACGGTAAATACTTTGATGACGCGCATCCAGCGGCGCGCATTGCCGATGGAGCGCGGTATATCCGAGGATTATTTGCTTCGTTTGTCGGAGACTTACACGCGGTATTTTTACGATTACGCAGAATCGCCAATCTTGATTGTGAATAGCGACCGGTTTAACTTTGCCGACAATCCCGAGCATCTGCAAATGCTGTGTGCGCGAATTGAATCGCTGCGCGGGATGCGTGAATACATGAATGCGGGCTAGCAATCTGGTGAAATTATGGAAATAATTCATACCGTTGCGGAGCTGCGCGCACGCTTGAAGTCAGAGCAGATGATTGGCTTTGTACCGACCATGGGAAACTTGCATGCTGGTCACATTGATCTCACCCGCGTCGCACGCGCTAATGTGAGCTCCCAGTCGCCTGACCATGCTGGCGAGGGTGGATGCGTGGTGGTTTCAATATTCGTCAATCGTTTGCAGTTTGGGCCGAACGAGGATTTCGGTTCTTATCCCCGCAGCTTTGCAAACGATGTTGAAAAATGCCGTGTAGCGTGTGTTGATATCGTCTTCGCGCCGTCTGAGGCCGAGATGTATCCCGCGCCGCAAGATTACATAGTCGAGCCACCTGAGATCCAGCACATTCTTGATGGCGCAGTGCGGCCCGGCCATTTTCGCGGGGTGGCGACGGTGGTGCTCAAACTGTTCAACATGGTGCAGCCGACCGTTGCCGTGTTTGGCAAGAAGGACTATCAGCAGTGTCGCGTGCTCGACAATATGGTGCAGCAACTCAATTTGCCGATCAAGATGGTGTTGGCGGATACGGTGCGCGCCGCAGATGGCTTGGCGCTGTCATCGCGTAACGGCTATTTGAGTGCTGCGGAGCGGATCGAAGCGCCGCAGTTATTTACGGCGCTGTCCAACTTGAAAAGCAAAATAGTGGCGGGAGAGCGCAATTATGCTGTCATGGAAACAGGAGTGGCGGCGGCGCTTGATGCCCGTGGCTGGAAGCCTGACTACATTGCGGTGCGACGCAGTGACGACTTACTTGAGCCGTCAGCCACTGACAAAAAGCTGGTTATTCTCGCGGCCGCGCGCCTAGGTGCTACTCGCCTGATCGATAATCTTGAAGTAACGCTGGAGATTAAAGTCCAATAGCAGAGCGGCATTCCAGGATAAAAGGCGTCATAACGCTCGCCACTGCTAGTGATTTTTTACGGCGCTCCAAACCCCCAAATTGCCTGAAGCCGTCACTTCACTGTCTAAAGAACGCCCATACCATTCGCAACCCCCGTTTTTTCTATCAGTTTTGAACCATATGTTGCGCTGCACAAAAACGAGTGGTACGCTTTAGCCATAAGAAAAATTTAGGGTGCTGCCGCCGGATTTTTGGCCTAGAGCGTTTCATCTAATAATTGTTCATATACTCCGCTACTCTTACTTGGAGGAACCATGCAACGCATGATGTTGAAATCAAAAATTCACCGTGTCACGACCACCCATTCAGAATTGCACTACGAGGGTTCTTGCGCGATTGATCAGAATCTCTTGGATGCGTCGGATATCAAGGAGTATCAGCAAATTGATATCTATAACGTTAATAACGGTGCTCGTTTTACGACATACGCCATCTCCGCGCAGCGTGGCTCGGGCATTATCAGTGTCAACGGCGCGGCGGCGAGACAAGCGGCACCCGGCGATATTCTGATCATTGCGAGCTACGCGGCCTACAACGAAATCGAGCTGAACAACTATCAGCCGGATCTGGTGTACGTGGATGAGAAAAATCACATTAAAGGACAGCGCAGTAAGATTCCAGTACAGATGGCGAGTTAAACCCGGCGTCGCCTTCTCAACGTCATTTGTCGAACAAAGGTGGCCGCGAGGCCACTTTTTTATGCGATCGCGTCGTCTAGTCTATTGTTAACACTATCTAAAAATGAGACCCCCACGCCCGCAACGCAGTCAGGCGCAATCACTCCGACTGATCTAAAAACGCAGGAAGAGGCTATGCCACAATGGCGTGCTCGACCTCACATAAAAATGGCACGCGTAAAAAAGAATGGCGGCGCCGCTGCGTATAATTCGCCGAAAATGTGTTGCAAGTCGATACGCAATCAAAGCGAAGGTAACGTGATTGGAGATGGCGAAACTTATGGTAAAAGGCATGGCTCACGGTGCCGCTCAAAGCATGCATCAATGCGATAAGACTGCTGCAAAAGGAGGCGTTATTGTCTTGGGCGAAGCGCTGCTAGATATTTTTCCATCGCGCACCGTGGTCGGTGGTGCACCGTTTAATGTTGCGTGCTCCGTTGCCGCGCTCGGTGTGGATGTTTGTCTCATTACACGCCTTGGCAATGATGCCAATGGCGATTTAGTGCGCAGACGCGCAATCCAATTTGGCGTTGGCTTGAACGGTTTGCAAATCGACGAGATGCGGCCCACCGGAACAGTGCAGGTGCGGGTCACACCAACAGAAAATCATTTCAGTATTGCAGACGACCAGGCATGGGATTACCTTGAGCTTCAAGCTGGACTTGCTGCTATTGAGGGAACGCGTGCAAAGTTTCTTTATTTTGGAACGCTGGCACAGCGGTCTACGCAGGCTCGTCTTGCTATCCGGAATCTGGTCAGCCAGTTTGTGGGTCGATTCGGTGGCACGGTATACCTCGATCTCAACTTGCGAGAGATGCCCGATATTCGCGCGATTTGCGCGGACTCGTTGGCACTTGCAGACATTTTGAAAGTTAATGAGGACGAGCTCCGCAAGTTGTTGGAATGGTTCGCCCCAAGCGGAGAAGCTGCGGAACCTTGGCATACTCAAGAATTTCTGGCCGCAGTTGCCGCGCTAATAAAAAAATATGAATTGAGCGGTTTAATCGTAACCCGCGGAGCCGATGGTTACGCCTATTTCGATGCGCGCGGATCACTTGTCATTGACGGTCACTCTGTTCAAAATGTGGCCATCGTTGATACTGTGGGCGCGGGTGATTCGTTTTCGGCAATGTTCTTAGCCAGCCAAGTGCGCGGCGTGCCTTTGGAAGCAAGTCTTATGCGAGCAAGTGAGTTGGCAGCGGCAGTTTGTGGAATTCAGGGCGCAGTCCCGCCTTCGCCGGATTTCTATGCGCGCTGGATCCGTCCCGGTGATGGACTTAGGTGTGCTGACGATCTTAACGGCGTGGTTACTCACCTTGAAGGCAAGGTGCGGGGTGAGTAAAAAAGCGGTGTCACCGGACGATAACCAGCCGCCTTTTAAGTCAGCTATCAAATCGCCACCATCAAAAGTGCAGATGGACGACATTGCCCGCTTGGCCGGTGTGTCGGTATCCACCGTGTCGCGCGCCTTGAGCCATAGCCCGTTAGTTAGCGCTAAAACGCAGGTTCGGATTGCTGAATTGGCGGCATCGCTAAAATACTCGGTGAATGTCGGCGCACAAAATTTGCGTCGCGGCCAGAATCGGACGGTTGCTGTGGTGATTCCCTATGATTCTTCGTCACGACAGCATGTATCCGATCCGTTTTTTATTGGCATGCTCGGCAGTATTGCCGACGCACTTACCCTGCAGGGCTACGATATGCTGCTATCGCGCATTGATGCGGAGCGGCTCGATTTGGCGGCACAATATTGCGACTCGGGTCGCGCAGTCGGTGTAATTGTGATCGGTCAATGGCGGCACCACGATCAACTCAACGAGCTGGCGGGACGCCATCTGCCGCTAGTGGTATGGGGCGCGGAGATGCCGAAACAATTGTATTGCACAGTCGGCAGCGACAATGTTGAAGGCGGCAATTTGGCGGCCCGACATTTGCTGCAAACCGGCCGCCGTCGGATTGCATTTTTTGGTGATATTCAATTGCCAGAAGTGGCACAACGTTTTGAAGGATATGCACGCGCACACCAGCAAGCGGGGGTCGCCATGATTCCAGAACTGGCGCTCACGGTTCCGTTTGTTGCAGAAGCGGCTCGCGTAGCGGTGAGAACACTGATAGAAACGCCAATATTGTTCGACGCAATTTTTGCCTGTAGCGACTTGTTGGCGATCACTTCAATCGGTGCGTTGCGCGACGCGGGGCTCACCGTGCCTACCGATATTGCGGTCGTCGGATACGACGATATCGAGCTGGCGTCGTATTGCCATCCGCCCTTGACTACGATTCACCAAAGCATTGAGGTGGCAGGTCGCGCGTTGGTCGATGCCCTATTAGCGATTCAAAGTGGAACCGCGGCATTGCCCAATCAATTGCCGACGCAGCTCGTCGTTCGCTCCAGCACCTGAAGTAACGAGGATTTCGCGGCAAAGGTGCGGACTGATGCTGGGGGCTCCCTCACGGATGAGTTGAAACTGAACGCTTTGTGCCCGTCTCGGTGGCTGGTTGCCTACCTTTGCTTCTGCATTTCTAATGCGGCATTTCAATAACTGCGCAATGAATAGCGGCTTATTCGCGCTCCTCAGATCAGGGCAACTTGCCAATAAGACCTAGGGGTTGGAACAATTTTGCATTTGTGCAGCGCAATATTGCAATCGATTGCATTTTGGATAATACTCAGTTCGCTTAAGTCCAAAATTGATTAGATTGCGGGTGTCGCGGCGAATTTTGTGGAAGTTTAATTGGTGGGCCATTAGTAACCATCGACTTTGAAATATCCCCGTATATCCCCGTATATCGCTGTAGTTTGAAAACGAGCTCGCGAAGACGGGTGAATACAGGCATGTGAAATCACAGGTATCACTCAACCGCCGGAACGTAAAACTCAGCATGCCAGCTTCACCCTGCGCAGGTCGCAGGTTCCTTTGGTCGGAAATGCATTGGGTTGAACGTTTGAAGGCCATAGTGCGCACCACCATGATCGAAGCGAAGCAGCGTTGGGTCCACAATAAATCTTGGAGAGAGAAAATGCATAATCTGATCAATGCCTCACAGCAACATAAAGCTTCCATGACATCCCATCTGACGGCAACCCCCGCGAGCAAAAAACAAAACGCCAATCACCCTAAATTATTGGTTATTTTGGTATCGATTGCAGTTCTGGAAATGGGTGCCCAGTTTACTGGCCAAGTCGGTAACGCATGGGCGCAGACGCCACCGACTGCAACCGACGCCGCAGCGCCCGCGGCAGAAGAAAAGGATAAGGGCCCGCTTGCACTTGAGGCTATCGTCGTGACCGGCTCGCCGGTAGGCGTGTCTAAAATGAAATCCAGCATCTCCATCTCGACGATGAACGAACAAGCGATTGCCCGGACGCAGGCAACCAGCTCCGCTGAACTACTTCGCTCCATTCCCGGCGTGCGTTCGGAATCAAGCGGCGGAGAAAGCAATGCCAATGTCACCGTACGAGGAGTGCCGATCTCAGCTGGCGGCGGTCGCTACGTGCAATTCCAAGAAGATGGGCTACCCATATTGCAATTTGGTGATTTTCAATTTGCAACCCAAGACACTTATTCGCGGGTTGACGGAAGCCTGGAGCGACTTGAAGTTGTTCGCGGTGGATCGGCGTCTACACTTGCGACTAATGCACCTGGCGGTATCTTCAATTTCATCACCAAAACCGGGGAGGAAAAGGGCGGCAGCATCGGGCTATCTCGCGGGCTCGACTACGACCAGACCCGTCTTGATTTTGATGTCGGCGGCAAGCTCGCCGATAAAACTCGATTCTTTATCGGTGGCTTTTATCGAGTGGGCGAGGGCGTTCGCAACTCGGGTGTAAATATCGAAAACGGCGGTCAACTACGCGCCAATCTGACTCAGGAATTCAAAGACGGCTACATCCGCGTGAGCTTAAAGCATCTCGATGATCGCACACCGAGTTATCTGCCCGTGCCGGTCCGGTTTAACAACGGCAGTATTTCCACCATTGCAGGCATTGATCCACGCACCGCGAGTTTTTATTCCCCCTACTTGCCGCGAGATATTTCCTTGACCGGTGATAACGGACGCACCAGCACTAACCTTAACGATGGTTTTGTCGCTAAAAGCAATGCGATCGGCGTCGAGTCACAGCTCAATTTGGGGAACGGCTGGATGCTGGATGAAAAATTCCGCACGGCGAAAAATTCCGGACGCTTTGTGGGCATATTTCCCGGCGACGACGTCGCGAATGTGACTACAACCTACGCCACCGGCCCCAACCGCGGCCGTGCCTATTCAGGCGCCGCATTTACGGCGGTTGTGTTTAATACTTCACTTGATGATCTGTCGCTTACCGCAAACGATATCAAGGTGTCGAAGAAATTCAGCTTGGATCAAAGTGCCAGCATTACCGCAACCGGTGGTTTTTATACATCGTTACAAAAATACGCGGTTACATGGAACTTCAATCAGTATCTACTTGAAGCAAACGGTGACAAACCATCTGTATTGACGTCTTCAATAAACGGCACAAACGGCTTCGGCGGATGTTGTTCGAACACCACTGATTCCGATTACAAAACCAATGCCCCTTATGCCGCGATTGGCTTTGAAACGGGGCCGTTGAATCTGGATGCAAGCGTCCGCAACGACCGCATTAAAGTGACTGGCACGTACAACCAGACCACATTCGGCCCGGCGGGTTCGACCACCTATGACCCGGGTTTAGAACGGATTATCAATTACAAAAAAACGCATACCTCGTTTTCGTTCGGCGCCAATTATCGTCTCACCAAAGACTTGGCGATGTTTGCGCGTTATAGCGAAGGCGTCGCGTTTAACGGTGATCGGATTACCTTTTTTAACGCGCAGGCGACGGTTGACGGTTCGTCGCCAATCCCGATTAACGAGGTCAAACAAACTGAATTTGGAGTCAAGTATCGTGCCGGTGACTTTTCGAGTTTCGTCACGCTCTTTGGTGCCAAAACCGCAGAGAGCAACTTCGATTTGACCACGCAAAAATCATCTGCCAACAAGTATGATGCAAAAGGATTTGAAACAGAAATCGCGTACTCCGTTGGAGAATTCCGTTTGGCGGGCGGCTTCACCTATACCGATGCAAAAATCAAAGAATCAAATACAAAATCGGTGATCGGGCAGACGCCCCGTCGACAATCGGACGTAATTTATCAAATCACGCCTTCATACACGATTGGTGATTTCAGTTTCGGCGGAAATGTAATAGGCGCGACGAAATCAAAAGACGACAGCCCTGCCGGTTTGTTGTCGGTCACGATTCCCGGCTACACGGTGGTGAATGCGTTCGCAAATTATCAATTCAACCAGAGCCTTGTCCTTTTACTAGGCGCGAATAATTTGTTCAACAAGCTCGCCTTCACTGAAACCAACGATGGAAGGGGCGCGGCGCGCGCCATCAATGGCCGTTCAGTGAGAATCGGGTTGAAATACACGTTCTAGGTGTTCGGTCTGTCTCGTTGACCCGATTGAGTTAACTACCCGCTGCTTGCTCCCCGCCGTTACCGCCAAGATCGGCGCGGAGGCGGGCAGGCAGGTATGTCCGTAAAGCTTGCGCAGCTTGCCCCTAGAAGGCGCGCTACTTCCAAAATCGCCATATGAAAAAAAAATGAAAAACAAGGTTCAACTCATTGCCTACGCCGACCGGCTTGCGGGCGGTGATTTAAAAGACCTGCAGTCTTTGCTCACTGGCAAGCTCGCCGGGATGTTTGGCGCGGTTCATTTGCTGCCATTCTTCAATGCAATTGACGGCGCTGACGCAGGCTTTGATCCGATTGATCACACCGAAGTCGATCCTAGGCTCGGGTCGTGGGACGACATAAAAGAGCTTGGCGCACACATTGATGTCATGGCTGATGTCATCGTAAATCATATGTCGTCAAAGTCGCGCCAGTTCCTCGATCTTTTGAAATTCGGGGGTGGGTCTCGATATGCCGAATTGTTTTTAACGCTCGATAAAGTGTTTCCCAACGGCGCGACAGAGGCGGATTTGCTGACGCTTTATCGGCCTCGTCCGGGGCTGCCGCTGACAACGGTGACCTGTGAGTCGGGCGAACAAAAAATATTGTGGACGACGTTCACACCAAGCCAAATTGATATCGATGTGAATCATCCCGAGGGGGCGGCGTACCTCGATAAAATTCTTGAGACATTTGCAGCGAATGGCGTTCGGCTGATCCGCCTGGATGCAGTCGGTTATGCGGTGAAGAAAGCGGGCGCCAGTTCATTCATGATGCCCGAGACATTTGAGTTCATGGCGGATTTCGCCGCAAAAGCGAAAGGCTTGGGTCTCGAAGTGTTGGTCGAGGTTCATTCTCATTATCGGAAACAGATTGATATCGCGAAGCATGTGGATTGGGTTTACGATTTCGCACTTCCCCCGTTGGTATTGCATTCTATTTTCTTTGCGACTGCGCGATATCTTAAAAAGTGGATCGCAATTCGCCCGAACAATGCTCTCACCGTGCTGGATACCCACGATGGCATCGGTGTGATTGATGTTGGCGCGGATGCAGCTGATCGCTCCGGTTTACCTGGATTGGTGCCGCCGGAAGAAATTCAGTTGTTAGTTGAGCAGATTCACCGAAATAGTTGCGGCGAAAGCCAATTGGCGACAGGCGCGGCGGCCTCCAATCTCGATCTTTATCAAGTGAACTGTACCTTTTTTGCTGCGTTGGGCAACGACGAAAATGCGTATCTGCTCGCACGCGCAATTCAATTTTTCATGCCCGGCATACCGCAGGTTTATTACGTGGGTTTGCTTGCTGGCGATAACGATATGGCGCTATTAGCCAAAACAGGCGGCGGCCGCGATATTAATCGGCATTTTTTTTCGCCGGATGAAGTTGAGGCGGCACTGCAAAAGCCGGTGGTGAAAGATCTGTTGGTGCTGATTGAATTCCGTAACTCGCATCCGGCATTCGACGGGCAAATGACGCTGCGAGAAGGTGACAGCAGTGGAGAGAAAGAGCTTGTGATGGGTTGGCGCGCAGGTTTACATCATGCCGAACTGAGCATTGATTTTTTGACGCTCGATTTTATGATTCGCTACACCGTGACCGACGATTTGGACATCGTCGAAGAGCTCGCTTTGATCAGCAAAACAAGAGGAGGCAAAACCGCGCCTTTGGAGGGTAACCACACCTTACTGCGCACCAACCAAACCTAGCGTTATCCCGGCCTAATACGCGCTATTTTCGTTTGCGTAAATCTTCATTACGAATATCCATTTTGCCCTGCAATAGCGCCTTGGTTTGAAGTAAGGTAGTGGGAGCCCGATCTACAAATTCTGCCGTGATCTCAACTGTTGTGTGATGTTTTTGGTAATAGTGCTTTCGCGGCACCATTGAGTGCCACTTCGCTGGAAGTGATCAACGCGGTCGCGATTTTTTCGAGGTATGGCTGATAGCGACCCTTTGCGACAAAACGTTCTCGGAATTTTGAGCGCAGGAAAAAATCACCGAGCTTGGGCACGACGCCGCCGCCTATAAACACGCCGCCTTTGGCGCCAATAGTAAGCGCGGCGTTACCCGCAAAACTTCCCAGCATCGCGCAGAATAATTCAAGCGTTGCAATACAAAGCGCATCGTTGTTTTCGAGCGCTTCGCGGGTAATGTCATGCGCCATAAACCCTTCATTTGCGGTCTCAGCGCGAACTTTTGCAAGCGTGCGGTAGAGAAAAGGAAGGCCCATGCCGGATAGGAATCGCTCGGCTGAGACATGGGAGTGTGATTGTCGGGCGACCCGTAGTAACTCGGACTCCAATTCATCGTTGGCCGCCAGCGTCACGTGTCCGCCCTCAGCGGGTAATGTGACCCAGCCGTTAGAGGTGGGGGCCACCGCACCGACGCCGAGACCGGTGCCAGGTCCGATTACCGCAATGGCATGATCGCGACTAAAGATACCGCTCCCAAGCTGCGTGTAGTCGCCCGTATCGAGATCAGGCAAGCCAAACGCCAGCGCCTCGAAGTCGTTCAAAAACTCCAGCTGATCTAGTCCCAACTCTGCGCGTAGCTGGTTTCGCTCAAATATCCAGTCTCCGTTGGTCAGTTTCAGCGGGCCGTCATCAATTGCGACCGCCAGCGCGAATGCTGCGCGGGTCGGAAGATTGGTGACATGTTGGTCGGCGAGGTAGGCCAGCGCCGCAGTGGCGGGCGTTTCAAAGTCGGCGCAGCGCATGGATTTGACATGGCTTACGCGCATACCGGCAGCCTCAATTAAGCCAAAGCGCGCGTGTGTGCCGCCGATGTCGGCGACCAGCTGAGTTCGACCACCCGCCAAATTCGTGGAAAGGCGCTCGGGCGTGATCACAGCCACATGGCTCGGCTGATGTGATTCATCTGGCTGCAGTTGAATTCCCACGGGTTCTACACCTTTATAGATTGCATCATGCTTCTTCTCGCCAAAACATACCTTCGCGCCCGAGCATTGCGGTCGCCGCGGGTGGGCCCCAAGTGCCTGCAGTGTATGGTCGCGGTGATTCGTTGTTGCGCTCCCACGCGGCCAGAATTGGCTCAACCCATTCCCAAGCAGCTTCGAGTTCGTCCCTGCGTGTAAATAGCGTTGGACGATCACGCATTACATCAAGCAACAAACGCTCATAGGCTTCCATTCGGGGCGCGAGTGGAGTTGATTTAAATGCTTCATGAAAGTCGAGTTCAAGCTCCGTCGCCCGCAAATGCATGCCTTCGCCAGGTGTCTTGGCCATTAGCCGTAGTCGCAGGCCCTCGTCAGGCTGGAGGTTGATGTGCAAGGTGTTGGGGTGAACCGCGCCCGTGAGGCCGGGGAAAATAGAATGTGGCAATGTCCGGAAGCGCACCACGATTTCCGCGACCCGTTCAGGCATGCGTTTACCCGTACGCAAGAAAAACGGTACGCCCGCCCAGCGCCATGAATTAATTTCCGCTTTCAATGCAACATAGGTTTCCGTGTTGGAACCTTCCGGTACGCCATCCTCATTCGCATATCCAGCTGCGATTGCGCCGTTGACCATGCCAGCTCGATACGCCCCGCGCACCACGTTATTGGCAATTTCTGCGGGGCCGAAAGGCTTCAGCGCTTTAATGATTTTAAGTTTCTCGTCCCGCACCGCATCGGGCGACAAGCTCACCGGTGGTTCCATCGCAACAATACACAGCAGTTGCAGTAAATGGTTTTGCAGCATGTCGCGAAGCGCGCCGGTGCGGTCGTAGTAGCCCGCGCGCGTACCGACCCCAATATCTTCCGCGATTGTGATTTGCACATCGCTCACCCATTCGCGCCGCCATAATGGCTCAAACAGCACGTTGCCAAACCGCAAGGCCAGCAGGTTCTGAACAGTTTCTTTGCCGAGGTAATGGTCAATGCGAAAAATCTGTCGCTCTTCAAAATAGCGCTGTACATGCGCGTTGATTGCGCGCGCCGAGGCGAGATCTCGCCCCAGCGGTTTTTCAAGGACCAAGCGGCAATTTTTGTGGACCAATCCCGCGATCGCCAAGTTTTCAACGATGCCCGTGAATAAATCTGGCGGGGTTGATAAATAAAATATCCGAACCACCGCGTCATCTTCTCGCACCGCCGCTCTCAGGCTTGCATAATCCTGCAGAGAAGTTGCATCCAGACAAACGTAGTCGATACACTGTAGAAAATTTGGCCACTCGCGGGCGACAGTGGGATCGAGATACTCAGCCACTTTTTCGGAGATAAATTTTTCGAAGTCAGCGCGGCTTATTTCACGCTGACCGAGGCAAACAATACGAAAGTGCCCGCCTATGCCTCCCAACTCACCGGTTTGAAAACGAATTAATAGCGCGGGCAGTAGTTTGCGCGTAGCTAGGTCACCGCTGCCGCCAAATATAACAAGATCAAGCGGCGGGATAATATCTTGTGTTGCGCTACGTTTAGGCCGGGGCAGGCTCATTAAGTTCTGTTTCTATGTAGTTAAACTACAGCAAAAGAATTGTTTATTCTGGTGAAAAATCGACTCAATTTTGTCGCGAGCAACACCGCGCGAGCTAGCAATAAAGGCGGTATCGGTAAGCAGGCCGGTGAACATATCGATATTGGTGATTTATATTTATGTAAATATACTACATAAATCTTCTCAAGGAAAAAGCGGGTGAATTCAATACTGTTTGCAACCCTGGACGAGCAGGCGAATTTTGTCGCGGCTGAAGTTGCGGGCCTTTTGGCGGCGGCTATTCAGGATCGCCAAGGGGCGGTATTAGCCGTTTCTGGTGGCAAATCGCCGATCTTGTTGTTTGAAGCATTGTCTTTGCAATCGATCGCATGGCATCTCGTGACGGTTCTTCTGGTGGACGAACGCTGGGTGTTGCCGGACGATGATCGCAGCAATGAAAACTTGGTTCGTACCCATCTCATTCAACGTCAAGCAGCCGCCGCCAAGTTTATTTCGGTGCGTCTTGCGGGCGATACGCCGGCGCTGGCCGCGCAGTCGCTATCGGCGATGTTTTCCACCCAAACAGGTCTGGTAAATGGCGTGGATGTCGTTTTGCTCGGAATTGGCGATGACGGACACACCGCTTCTTGGTTTCCGCGTTCGCGAGAGCTCGCGCTTTGCCTTGTATCGTCAAACGCATTTGAAGCCGTTAGCGCCGAAGAGGGCCGCGAAGCACGGGTCACGATGACGTTCCCACTCATTGCGGCGGCGCGACAAGTTATTATCAGCGCAGCCGGGCTCTCGAAGCGCGTGATACTTTTGAAAGCGCAGGCGGCAGGCGATGTTGAAGAATATCCCGTGAGAGCTGCGCTACGATTATCAGCAGATCAAGTGAGGGTGCGGCTGGTCTGAGCGCGCGGAATCTTGCTGCTGAATTTTCTCGTTGAATCTAGCTAATGCATCCAGCTACTGCATTCGACTATTGCATTCGGCTATTGCATCTTTCGCGCACCGATATCAACCAGCGTCGTGCC
>JBBRZG010000076.1:0-18252 GCA_038236905.1 Burkholderiales bacterium | reverse complement strand
GAGGTAACGTTCGTCTAGGGTGAGGTGCGAGCGCTTCATGGCGATATCCTTTCGTCTCAGAAACAAAAGGGTACCGCTTTTCGTGTCCTCACCCCTTTATCTAGCGCCCAATAACATCGCTATTCGAACTTGAATCCGGGAAACTTGCCTAAAAGGCTTGTCAGCATTGGCTCTCCGATTTTATTTGATGACCATCGCCTCTGCCGCGCGTAGATCCGCAAGCACATCCTCAAGCTTCACCGCATCCAGCCGATCGTCCAATTCCACCACGACCAAGTAACCACGATCGAAGCCATCGACAGTGAATGCCTTCGCCAGCGAAAGCTGATCACTGCTCAACATTTTCCCATCGGCTTTTGACCACGTTTCCATCGCGACCAAGCACCCCGCCGACGGCGTGCCGGGATAAAACGATGCGCCGCGATAATATTCCGAATTAATCACTGTGCCATGCAACAACATTTCATTGCGCCCCGCCTGGCCTGCTAGCAAGGTTTCTTTGAACGGGAAATAGTTGCGCCACGATGCGGGCAGAAAGCTTTCAAAGCGAGCCTCAGTCCATTCATCGTTTGAATTGAGTGCGATGTTCACGTTGGGACTATGTTCGAACTCAGCCACGCTGGCTTCAATCGGTATCTTCGATTCTAGAAACGGCGTAGGCCCGATCCATGGATTGGTGGCGGTACCCGCACCTACGATCGTGAAGAGACCTTGCGGCGTGTTGCCGTTGGTGATTGTTCCCGGCAAATTGCTCAGCGCCATCGCAAGATGCGGGATGTTAAAAATACTTCCATCAACATTCCGCACAAATCTGCCATTCGCGCCACGCACGATTGCCAAGCCAAATCGCGCTCGGTCTTTACGCTGAAAGCTAAATATCACCGGCACACCACGTCGGATTTCTGCGCTCAATAAATCCACGAGCGGTGGGCGCTTCTTCAATTCGTCACCAACATCCACACTAAGCACATGAGCCAATGCGCGAAGCCGTGGCTCGGCGGCCCCGTCCGCGAACCGTTGTTGGATAACAGCGCTCAACTTTGCTTTATTCTCGGCACTGCTATCCACTTTCAACAAGGCATAGGCCGCAATTGAGAACTCACGCGGGGTGGAAATTACCTCCAGCAACGGCATCAGTTGCGGTGCACTTTCGACCGGATAGAGTGAATACGCCGAGGTCAGAATAGACAGCTGATGCTCAACCGGCTTTTGCGAAATTTCTACCAGTTGATTCAATAGCACCGCACGCGCAAGCTCGCGCTCTGTATTCAAAAACGCGACGGCATGCAATGCGTCGGCCGCATCGCCATCACCACTCAAGTTCGCAAAAGCCACACGAATTTTCGCGATCCCTTGCTCGCGAGCCGCACGCTCTCCAACGTCTGAGGCCAGTGGCGCCATAAAAGTCGCGGGCTCATAGCCACGAATCTCGGCGGGAGAGTGCCGCTTTTCTGGCTGAACAATTGCGCATCCAGAAAGCCAGAGTATCGAGAGCAATGGCACGAGCGAGAGCAAGATCGGTTTATTTTTCATATTCACTCAGTTGAGATGAAACTGTTTAAGCAAAACGCAAAGACCGCTGACTTTCGAATGCCCGCTGCTCGCCTGAAACAGGGTCTTGAAATGAAATTTTCTTCGCCAATAGCTGCAGTGGTTTGGTGTATTCATCAGCCGCCCGCCGCTGGTGTACCGGGTAAATTTGATCGTTCAAAATAGGCATGCCCAGCGCCGCCATTTGCACGCGCAACTGATGTTTTTTTCCCGTGAGCGGTGTCAGCCGGTAGCGGGCGATTTCTCCCACGGTTTCCAGCAATTCGATTCTGGTTTCAGCGTTGCATTCCAAACTGTTTTCGCGCTCTACCTCGTGCATTTGCATGAACGCGTCAGACTCTACAATGTGGCTGCGATAAACCAGCGGCATTTGCAAATCTCCGCGCGACGGCGCGATCGCCTCGTAGGTTTTTTGCACCGCGCGCCGTTCAAACAAGCGTTGATATTTGCCGCGTGCCTCCGACTGAACCGTGAACAACACCAGGCCTGCTGTTTCGCGATCAATACGATGCATCGGTGCCAGCGAATCTATGCCCAGCTTGCGTTTCAGTCGCACCAATACGGTCTCTTGAACATAGCGTCCTACCGGCGCTACCGGCAGAAAATGCGGCTTGTCGACGACGACGATGTGCTCGTCGTGAAACAAAATAGTTTCCTCAAAAGGAATTCGCGGCTCGACAGGAATATCGCGATAGTAGTAGAGCCTCTCGCAGGCTTGATAGGCATGAGCTGGTGATATTTTTACGCCCGCGGCATCCAGCACGTCACCACGCATCATCCTCGCGACTAATTCATCTTGTGCAATGTGCGGGAACCGTTCCGCCAAAAAATCAATTACCAACACCCATGGCCCGCGAGGCAGCGAAATCGTGCTGGGGCCGACACCATTTTTGGTGGGAAGCGAGGCCAGAAACGCCTTAGTGCTCACTTTCCAATCCTGCCAGTGGCTGGCCCTTAGGGCTGCCTTTGGGGCTGCCTTTGGGGCTGGCTTGATGTCCCGCTCCGGCCGCCTTCTCCGCCATGCTGTCTTGCGGCTGATCGAGCACTGGCTTGTCGAGTTCTTTGGCGCGACGCAAACGCCACTCGCCATCCGGCTCGCCGTTGTATACATCTTCAACCGTGGTGTTAGTTTCCTCTAGTCGGGTATCGAGCGCGACGCGGTTGTCAAAGACGAAACATTCGCCATCCCAGTCCTTTTCGGCGTCTGGCATTTCTTTGAAATAATTCAAAATGCCGCCCTTCAATTGGAAGACTTCCATGTCAAGCTCACGCATCCACGCGCTGGTTTTTTCGCAGCGAATACCCCCGGTGCAATACATCGCCACCCGCTTGCCTTGTGCTTTCCAATCCGCAGCATGCTCTTTGACGTAGTTGGGAAAATCGCGGAAATTGGTCACATGCGGATCAATCGCGTTTTTAAAACGCCCCAGGCGGAACTCAAAACTGTTGCGATTATCAAGCAGCACTACGTCATCCTCGGCGATCAGCTTGCGCCACTCGGCGGGGCTGACGTCAATGCCGGTATTACGTGCGTCCACACCGTCAATCCCGAGCGGTACGATCTCCGGCTTTTTATACACTTTGAGTCGCCGGAACGGCGGCGTTTTGCAGGTGCTGCGTTTGAACGGCATCGCCGTGAAATGCGCGTCGCTTAGCAAAGTGGATTGGAACGCATCCACATTTTCCTCGCCTCCCGCCACCATGCCATTGATGCCTTCGGTGGCCACTAAAATTGAGCCCAGCAAATCAAAGCGTATCGCCAAAGCGCGCAAATCCGCCACGACCTGGTCGGGGTTGGCGAGCGGCACAAATTTATAAAACGCGCTGTGATAAATCATGGCGGCGGCGGTTGGCGAAGCTAATGACATTGCTGGCTTGTTCGACGTGGGCACAGGAGTAAACGCGGTATTGCCGACCAAGGGTACTGCATTCATTTTTTCGTTGCGTTCAATTGCAAATATTTTTGCTCGTACTTTTTGTGTAATTTGGTTTGACGATCCGTCAACTCAAGCTCACGGCCCTGAATGAAAACGCGCTCCACATTGGTTCTAATATCGAGCGGATCACCATCAGTAACAAAAAAGCTTGCCAGCTTGCCGGTCTCGAGTGAACCCAGTCGGTCCGCCACCCCTAAAATTTGCGCCGGGTACAAAGTAATGGCGCGCAACGCCTCATCGGCCGGTAAACCATGCGCCGCGGCAGTGGCGGCCTCAAACGGCAGGCTGCGTTCGGTCGCCGCGTCAAACTCACCACCGCCACGTGCAATACAAAAGCGCACGCCCGCTTCCGATAAACGCGTGGCCAGACGGAATGGCGCGTCGGTATCATCGCCACGACGCATCGGCAGCCTATGCACACCCGCAATGATGACGGGGATCCGGCGCTCGCGCAGCAAATCTGCGATCAGCGCGGCGTCATTACCGCCGACGATGATGAGCTTTAGGCCCATGCGCTCCGCCAGACCGATGGCGTAACGAATCTGCGGCAGTTCGTTTGCTGTCATAAATACCGGACGTTGCTTGCCAGTGGCACTATCAGCGGCAAACACCGGCCGCATCGATTCCCAGCGCGAGTCGATCGGTGTTTTGGGTTCCGCTGTGCGGGTATTCGCATAGGCGCGTGCGGCTTCCAACGCGTCTTCCAATACTCGCAGCCGCTGATTGACCATGCGCTGCACATCTTCCAGCCGGGCCGGTGCCAGGTTCGGGTAAAGCGCTGCATTAAAACGCATCGAAGGCAGCGTCACATGCAGGCCCACTTCTGGAACCAGTCCCATTTCTTCCCAGGTCCAGCCATCCAGTTGCAACAATGCCGAGGTGCCCGCAATCAGCCCGGCGGGCCCGGAACGCGGCACGGAAAGCGCCGCCAACACGCCGTTCGCTCGCGCCACCGGGATCAATTCGCTATCCGCATTCACCGCAATCAGCGCCCGCGAATTCGGGTTGATGGCACCGGTCTCCGCGGTATCAATAGTGGCGCGCACTGCCTCCACTTCGACCAGACCCAGAGCAGTATTCGCCGCAATCAAACCGGGGTAAATATGTTTGCCCGGCATCGCAATCACGGTCGCCATCGCGTTATCCGGTATTGCCGTCGCCGCGCCGATGGCGATAATGCGACCGCCCTCCAACAACATCCGGCCATCGGTAATCGTGGCACCGCTTACCGTATGCAGCGTCGCGCCCGTAATCAGGATCGGTTTGGCTTGCGCCGCGGGAGGCGTATTCGGTGTCGCTTGCGCACTCAGGCTGACCAAAGCAGCCAGCGCCAATGCCGACCAATTCAGCGGTTGGGAATTCAGTTTCATCGTGCATCCTCCGTACATTCGTGCCATGCGCCACCGCTCCAGTAACCATCGTGAATTTGGCCCGCCTCATGCAACCAACGTTGAAACGCCATGTATTCCATGAGGTCTGATACTGATGTTAGGGACGAGGGCGGCATGTCAGCGGTTGAGCGCGGCGTACCTGGAGTACCCGCACCTGCCGGCGGCCCACCGGCGGGCCCACTCAAGCGCGCCAGTCGCGCCGGCATTGCTTTTGCGACAATGCGGACACGCTCAACGCGTGCGCTCTCTCGCAGATCACCGTCGGTTTTCAAATCAAAGTAACGCGCGCCTTCAATCCAGGTTTGTTCGGCGCGCGCAAAGGTCGAAAGCGGGTTGTCGCTCCAGATCACGAAATCAGCGTCCTTGCCGACTTCAAGCGAGCCGACGCGGTTATCAATGCGCAACTGTTTTGCTGCATTGATGGTGACAAATTTCAGCGCCTCGGTTTCTGATAGTCCGCCATATTTAACGGCCTTTGCGGCCTCAGTATTCAGGCGGCGCGCCAGCTCATCGCTGTCCGAGTTGAACGTCGTCAACACGCCGGCCTTATGCATCAATACGCCGTTGGTAGGGATCGCGTCAAATGCTTCCATTTTGTAGCCCCACCAATCTGAAAAGGTGGATCCGCCTGCGCCGATGCTGGCCATCGCGTCGGCAACTTTATAGCCTTCCAGCACATGTTGAAAAGTCGCAACGGTGAAGCCGAACTCTTTGGCTATTTTTACAAACATCAAGATTTCATCCGCGCGATAGGAGTGAATGTGGATCACGCGCTTTTTATCCAAAATCTCGACCAAAGTGTCGAGCTGCAAATCCCGTCGCGGCTCGAGCCCGGTTTTGGTCGAACGCCATTTCTCCCAACCGTCGCGATACAGTTTCGCGGCTTGAAATCCATCGCGATAAATCTGCTCCACGCCCATACGGGTTTGCGGATAGCGCGACCCCGAACTTTCCCAGTTCGATTGTTTAACGTTTTCGCCCAGTGCGAACTTAATTCCCGGCATCGCATTAGCAAACTTCAGCCCCTCGGCATCCGCACCCCAGCGCATTTTGATGACTTGGTTTTGCCCGCCAATCGCATTTGCCGAACCATGCAGCACGTTCGCCGCGGTCACGCCGCCGGCAAGTTCGCGATAAATATTGATGTCTGTCGCATCAAGCACATCGCCAATCCGCACTTCAGCCGTGATGGAGCTTGAGAATTCGTTAACGCCCGCCGAAATGGCGGTGTGAGAGTGGGCATCAATGATGCCGGCGGTGAGATGTTTACCCGTTGCATCAATAATCGTCGCATCGGCCGGTGCTGAAAGATTTGCACCGATCGCCACGATCCGGCCATCTCGCACCCACATATCGGCTTTCATCGGCACGATATTACCGACCCCTGTCCACACGGTGGCGTTGCGGATCATCAGCTGCGCAAGACGCGGTGGTGCGCTGACGCTATAGGGTCCGGCCGGATAAGTGGGCGGCAGCGGTGGCGGCATCACGTCTTTAATCACCGGCATGGCAGCTTGCGGAACGCCCCCTTGCGCGGCCCCATTGGTAGGCACGGCAGCCGCCGCAATTTCCGCGGCACCGACGGGTGCGACATACGGAGCAACGCGTTGAGCTGACCACACTTGTAGGCGGCCGTTTGCCTGCTGGGCGGTGCCGCGCAATTGTTCGGCAGAAAACTCAGCCACAATCGTTTCGGCATCACCGCCATTTTTACCGCACGGCAGGGTGACGATCAGTTGTCTCGCCCGAACGCGGATGTCGCAGACAGCACCCGCCAGTTTCAATTGCGGTTTTGATTTGCTACCGATGATATCCCATTCCATCGATTTGGTGGGCTCACTGGCTTTGCTGATTTTCCACTTGCCGCGCACATCGAATCGATCATAGGCGGGGGCGAAATAGGGACGACCATCGACAAACGCAATTTCAATCTCGGCTGCGTTCGCACTTTTCGCTTGGATCGCATCGCTGGCGTCGAATAAATCGCCGTTCGCAATCACCAGATTAGCCACATGGCCGGGCTCGAGCGTGCCGAGCTGCGCAGACACGCCCAGTAATTTGGCAGGCACGGTAGTGAGCGCTGCAATCGCCGCCTGAGCACTCAATCCGCGCCGTACTGCGAGCCGGATATTGGGCCAGAAGTCTTTACCAGCTTCGCGTAAACCCATCGGCGTGATCGCGAATTCGATACCGGCTTTTTGCATATTCGCCAGATTTGAAGGCGCCTGCTCCCAGTGCTGGAGCGCTTCAAGCGGCACATCAATCGCGCTATCGGGATTTTCTACTTCGGGCGGCGGTGGAAAATTGATCGGCACGATCACCGGCAACGCCAGCGATTTTAATTGCTGAGCTCGGCGGTATTCATAACCATTGCCCTGTGCGACCGAGCGCAGCGAAAACTCATCTCGAACTTTTGCGATGCGCAAATAATCCTGCTCGGTGTCCGCCTGATGAATCACCAATTGACGTCCCGCCAGCGCCGCCGCGAGTGCCTCCAGCGACGCGTTCTCTTGAGGGCGCTCTAGAGCGGTGATTTTCCCCCGATAGAACTCCTGCGCACTCCGATACCAGCGGGCGTCATAAAAAGTTTGACGTTGCAGCGCAATCGCACCCATCAGCGAGCTAGGATATTGCGCTTCGCGAGAACGTTCGATTTCGGTGGCAAGATGCTGCGCGGCGCGCGGCAAAATCACGATGGATTTAGCGTTTGAAGCGCCACCGGAAGAGCCGCCAAGCTCAGCCATATTCAACAGCGCACTTTGGCCCCGAAACACCCCGGCGGCAGGTGTTGCCAGCACAGAGGTGAAGCCCAGCTCACGCGCCGCCTTGATTTCTTCTGCCTTCAAATCCAGCTGCTGCGCCACGTCGATTTCAGAACGCACCGTACGGTTGTTCGATGCCAGCGCACGCGACGGCAATTTCAATTCCGGCTGCGCCGGTGCTTGCACGCCGCGCATCCAGGGCGCGGCATTGGGCGAAGGTGCGCGCAGCGCAGCGGGTACCCCGACATTGCTCGCTAAATCAATAAAACCGGGATACACGGTGCGCCCGTCAAGCTTCCATTCGCGCGCACCGGCCGGGACCGAGACGTTCGCACCGACCGCAACAACCAAGCCATCGCGTATTACAAGGGTGCCGCGTTCGATTACTTTGTCAGGTGAAACCACGATGCGCGCACCAGTAATCGCATGCCATCGCGGCGTATTGTCGCGCAAACCTTCGACGCGGTCAGTGCCGACCTGTGCGGTGGCGGCGGGCAAAAATGCGATGCCCAGTGCCGCCGATACGCCACACGCGGCCAACAACATCGGCTTCAACCCTAGCGCAATATGCCGAAACGCGCCTCGCCAACGAGCCGCAGACCGAAATGCGCTGATGCGCTGGATCCGGCTCTCCCCCTTCAGTGAATTCATGCAGATTCCCCAGACTTATTTTTGGATTGGATTTGGTTACTCTCGACGTGACGTGAATGCGACTTTGAATCAACGTACGTCGACCTCACGCGGGACCACTAATTTTAACGTGTCGGCTCCGATGTTGCGACGTCAATATTCGGCTTTCCGAAGTTTGCGCCCGAAATTTTTTACATCTGTTGATTGGCTCCTCGACGGCGTGCATGGCCGTCTGGACCGTAAATTGCACAATTCTAAAATTACAACACAAGCATTGGCGGGTATTTTCCGCCACTTTTGCTTCAAAACGCCCGCGCTTATTAGGGCTCATATTTTATATCGGGCCTTGATACTCAGAACTACTTTCACCCAATAATGCGATTTCGCCCCGCGCGCTTGGCCTCGTACAGCTTGCCGTCGGCCGCGTCCAATAATTTATTGTGATCCAGAGCCGCGCTGGTGGTCGTGACATGCGCCCAGTTGGCGAAGGTAATGCCAAAGCTCATCGTCACTGCCAGTCCCGGGCGAATTTTATGCCAGTCAAACTTTTCAATCTGGCTGCGGAGGCGCTCGCACAGCAGGCGCGCCTCGTCAATTTCGGTTTCGGGCAGCACGATGGCAAATTCCTCACCGCCGTAGCGTGCCACCATGTCAATTGCGCGGCAGCCTTCCTGCAAAATATGTCCCACCACCCGCAGCACGTTGTCTCCCACCGCATGCGAAAACTGGTCATTGATCAATTTGAAATGATCCAGGTCGGCGAGCACCACACAAAGCGGCCGCTGGTTGCGCCATGATCGTTCCACCTCCAAAGACAGGAAGCGGGTGAGTTCGCGTCGATTGGCTAGGCCGGTTAATGCATCTTCCTTGGATAGTTTTTCATAAGCCTCAGATTGCTCTTGAACCTGATCCAGAAGGCGGACTTTCTCTTCGTTGGTCAACTCAAGCTTTGCTTTCTCGCGCGCCAGGTCGCGGGTGCGCTCGTCCACCAGCCGCAGCAGCGAATCTGCCTGCCGCTGCAGGCGTCTTTCTCTGGCGTAGTAGGCAGCGATCCCCAGCGCCACTACCAGCACACCGCCGCCCCAACGGAACGCCGGGCGCTCAAAAAATTGCGGCTGATAGTCAATCGCAATAGACGCACCGCGGTCGCTCCACACACCATCATTGTTGCTCGCGAGCACCTGAAACTGGTATCGGCCGGGCTCCAGATTGGTATAAACCGCATGCCGCTCGCCGCCCGCCTCAACCCAATCCCGATCAAAACCGACTAGGCGGTAGCGATAACGCAGCTTGTCCGGGTCTTGCAGGCTGAGGCCAACGTACAAAATTTCGAGCCGATGCTTGCCCGGCGACATCACCAAACTACTTTGTGGCACCGAGTCCGTTGGCGGCGTCAGCAATGCAGGCTCAGAGTCGACGACGACATTGGTGATATGAATTGGCGGGGGCAGCGCATTGGGTTTTACCTCTTTGTCAGCCTCAACAACGGCGAGGCCGCGGGCCGTCGCAAACATCAGGCGGCCGTCACGCGCACGCCATGCCGCGGGTGCCGAGCCGCCATTACATTGCACGGTGGTCATACCATCCGAACGACCAAAAAATTCCGGTGTGACCCGCTCGCGTTTGGCCGCAACAATATCGCGCAGCTCCTGATTTGCCACCCGCACAATACCTTGATTCGAGCATAGCCAGAGCGAGCCTTTCCGATCATCCACCGCGCTTAAAAATGCCCGCGCAGGCAGGCCCTGTGCCGCCTGAAATTTATGCGTCCTGCCGGCGATTATTTTTGCGAAACCATTGGCAGTCGTGACGACAAGATTGCCATCTGCATCTGCGCTGATCGACAAAATTGGCCCGCTCGCGCCGAGCACCGGATGCTTGCTAATCACCGCGCTTTTTATGGTTGCCAGCCCTTCACGGGTGCCCACCCACATGACGCCGCTACCATCTTCAAACAGCGATATTATCTGGTCACCCGGCAGCCCATCTGGCGCTTCGTAGTGCTGCGTTATGGGGTCGCGCGCTTTAGGGTCGCGTTTTTTAGAGTCGCGCTTTTTAGGGTCGAGCTCGGTGCCGACACCGCTGCTCACGCTCTTGCTGATGTCATCGTTAAGTTCGTTTCCGTAGACTGCCGCGCGATACAAGCCGGTGTTGGTGCCTACCCATAAAACTCCTTCGCGGGTCTCGACAATCGAGCGTACCGACGCCGCGCCCAGCTTGAGTTTGCCGCTCCAATTTTCAAATTTACTACCGTGCAATCGATGCAGCCCGCCCGCATTGCTGCCCACCCATAGTGCTCCGTCCCTACCCTCGGCAAGCGATAGTACGGCAGGATTGATCAACCCGTCTGCGCGACCATAGCGTCTCACGCCCTGTTTAAAAAAACGGAACAATCCATCACTGGTTCCGACCCAAACCGCGCCAGATTTGTCTTCGAGCACGGCGCGGGTAAATTCTTCAGATAAGCCACGCTGCACACCCCATGTGGTGAAGCGACCGTCGCGGAATCGATCAATGCCGCGGTCGGTTCCCATCCACAAACTGCCTTCTGAGTCTTCAACAATATCGCGCACAAAATTATTAGAGGAGCCGCTCAATGAGTTGTAAGTCTCAAAGGTGATGCTGCCATCATTGTCGCGGTGTTTGTCAGCCGGTTTGTCTGCCAGTGCTACTGCTGCTGCGTCTGCCGCTTGGTCTACCCGGAGGCCATCACCCATGCTCGCGTCGCCGGAGCGCTGGATACGCTGGATACCCTCCATTGATCCCACCCAGATATTGCCGGCGCGATCCTCAAATAATCGCGTTAGGGTATCGCTGACCAATCCGTCGCGGCGCGTGAATAAACGAAACTGCGGACGAAACTGCGAACCAAGCGCAGACCCGGCGGCCGAACCTTGCGCCGAAGGAGCCAACGAAGAATCTGCTGAGCGCGGTTTTGATATCGCGGGCGCGATATTTTTTTCGCCGGTCTGCGCGTTTAGTGACGTCGAATTCGCGACGCCAATATTTACACTTTTCTCAATCGCAGGCTGCTGCCACGCGCGATAGAACAAGCCGCTGCCATAAGTCCCGATCCACGTGCCGCCGCGACGATCTTGTAGGATCGACGAAATATAAATTGTGTCGACACTTTCACCTGTCGGGCGCGCCACCAGCTCGGTACCACGCATGACGCACAGCCCGCCAAAGGTGCCGATCCAGACGTCGCCAGATGCTGATGCACGAATTGCCGTGACGATGTTATGCGGCAATCCTTGAACGGTCGTAAAAATTCGCGTTTTGTTATCAACAATTGAATACATTGCAAGACCGCCACCGCTGGTGCCGATCCAGAGAGTTCCCGATGCATCTTGTTCGAGCACGGATACGGAACCCTTCGGCAGTCCACCGATGGGCGCTACTGCTTCAAATTTTTCTCCCCGGTAGCGCACCAGACCACCGTCACGCAGCCCCATGTACAAGCTGCCGTCGCGCGTCTCTCGAAGCGCCGCGATACCACTACCGCGTAGAACCGGCGTACTCGCCTCGTTAAACACGGTGAATTTTCGACCATCAAAGCGTGCCACCCCTTCATGAGTGGCAAACCACATATAGCCATCGCGGGTCTGGGCGATGCTGCGAACCGTGCTTTGCGGCAGGCCATCGTCAACTGACCATGTTTCGTGAATGAAATCACCGATGGGTTTGCTGACGTCAAGCGCGACCACCGGTAGAGAAGCCAGAAAGATCAGTGCGAGCTTAAAGAGCCCAGTAACAGCACAGGTAAGACTCGATTTCATGAATTGCACATTGCGTTCCGCTTATTATTTTATGTTTGCAATGTTGCCAGTTAACACCGCCTGGAGTTTCAACTCGCCAACCTACATTGCCGACTGCATTATGCAATGTGTTGCTGCGCCTCGTGCGAATTATTCCTCTTTCAATCCGAGCCAAAAATTAATGCGGGTGATAGCCTTTCGAGCCGATGCGGCGCGCGAGTGGACTGCGATGATCCCGTCCATTTTTGATGTTGGACAGCATGCTTTCAAAATCATAGCCGGGCCGCCAACCGAGCTCACGCCTGGCAAGCTCATTCACGTATACCCGGTCAATGGTCGGAGACATCAGCCAGCCCAATTTCTTGTATTCCGTTTCATATTTCGGGTAGTAACGCGTCACAACCCGAGCAGCGTCTGCCCGTAACTCAACCAAGTCGTCGGCCGTGAACGGGGTGGTGGCGGTAATGATGTAACGCCCAAAGCCGATCTCCGACGCACGCTCCATCGCCCGCAAATGGGCGTTTGCTGCATCCTCAATATCGACGCGGCGGTGGAGGTACTCGTTTATTTTCATATTGCTGTTATCGAACGCCTGACGCTTGGCGGGCTCATCGTCATCTTCCGGAAAAAAACGCGACGTTCGCAACACAATAGTGGGTAGCCCATGGTCGCGATAGAACAATTCGCATAGATCTTCTGCCGCCGTTTTGGTCGCACCATAAATATTCTTGGGAACGGGCTTTAGATCTTCCGTAACCCATACGGCGGGGGCACCGGGTGGCGGGGTCAAGGCATACCCAAATACGCTGGTGGTACTGGTAAAAATAAACGCGCGAGCGCCCTGCTGCGCGGCCTCCTCCAGCAAATTGAGCGTACCGGTGATGTTGGTGTCGATAAACTCTTGCCGCGTATGTGTTGCCACATGCGGCTTATGCAGCGTTGCGGTATGGATGACGGCATCAACGCCGCGCATGCAATCCGCCACAAAACGACGATCAACAATAGAGCCTGCTTTATGCGTGAATGGCGATGCAACAATGTCGACACCGATAGCATCGTGCGGGCTATTTTGAAGGGTACGCATCAGCCCTTCGCCAAGATGACCGCAACTGCCCGTAACAAGGATTTTCATAATTTGGTATCGCGCGGCTTTGAAATCGCTTTAACGGAAAATACAAAGCCAGGCCTAGGTATTAGTTAAGGTTAAGGTCAAGCCGTGGCGCCCAGCAAAGTGGCAACCTCCGCCGCAGATCGCACGCCGAGTTTCGCCAACATGCGTGCCCGGTGAACCTCCACGGTGCGTAGCGATATACACAATTCATCGGCAATGACTTTATTCATCTTGCCCGCCACGACTAGCAGCATGACATCGCGCTCACGCTGGGTGAGGCTCGCGAGTCGCTTGTTCCACTGGAGCATTTTTTCGCCCACGTTGGCTTCCTGCTGGCGCGACGCGGCATCAACCACGATTGCCTGTTCAATCCGGTCTACTAGTTGATTATCGCTATACGGCTTTTGCAAAAAATCAAACGCCCCTTTTTTTAGCGCCGCGACCGCCATGGGCACGTCGCCGTGACCGGTTAAAAAAAGTACCGGATTGCACACGCCTCGTGCCAGCAACGCATCGTGGAGAGCGACGCCCGACATCGGCTCCATCCGAAAATCCAGCAAAAAACAACCACATAATTTTTTCGGCAGGTCGTTGGCATCAATAACCGCCAGTAACTCAAGGCCGGAGGCAAAGGCGCGCACTTCCAAGCCGCGCGAGCGCAGTAGAAACCGCAGTCCATCGCGCACCGCGTCCTCATCATCAACCAGATAGACGACGGCATTTTCCATTTTCATGCCGCCGCCTGCCTGAGACTTTTCTCCTGCTTCTTATCTGCATAGACGGTTGCCGATGACGTTGTGGGTGGGTGGGTTGCGTCCGCTGCCGCAGTGACCCGTTTGGCATCCAACGCGTACGAATGAGCCACGGGCAGAGAAAGCGAAAACTGCGCGCCGCTGCGGGCAAAATTTGATGGCGCTTCAGCAGCGTCAAAGGCACCCTCATGCGCTTCGACGATCGACCGGCAGATCGCCAATCCCATGCCCATGCCATCTGCTTTGGTTGAATAGAATGCGGCACATAACTCTTTAATCGTGCGGCCACCCAGTCCTGGCCCGTTGTCTGTGACATCAATTCGCACAAAACGCTCGCCGGCGCTATTAATCTTCACTTCGATCCGTCGCTCACCCTCCCCTGCCCCTTTCCCTGTCACTGTCCCCTCTCCCAGAACCACTGACGGCTTGCGCGCGGCCAACGAATCGGTCGCATTGCGCAATAAATTAATGATGACCTGCTCGATCAGCACAGCGTCCGCCGTGACACAAACTGCGGGGTCTGGGTTTTGGAGTGTGATGCTGACCTGATGGCGATCAAGCTCTCGCCGAAATAGCGCGATGGCGTGCAGCACGACTTGGTGAATTTCGCACGTTTCCCGCTCGGGCTCACGTCGGGTCAGGAATTCTCGAATGCGTTGTACGATTCTCCCCGCCTGGGCAGCCTGCTCACCCAGTCGCTGGAGTGCGTCGTGCACTTCTGCGTCGTCAAATCCATCGCGGCGCAGTGAATTGATGACCCCGGCGCTGTAGCTCGCGATCGCGGTCAACGGTTGATTCAACTCGTGTGCAAGCGTTGACGCGACTTCGCCCAGCATGGTCAGGCGCGCATGATGTGCGAGCGTCTCGGCCTGCTTCTGGTCGCGCTCTTCCATCAATTTGCGCTCGGTAATATCGAGAATCGAGCCCATCCAGCCAATTTGTTTCCCGCTGGCATCCACTAACGGCGTCTCAAACACCATCACATCCAGGTTGTGACCGTCGCGATGTTGCCAGCGCGCCTCATAGCCTTCGCGCGGCGCATTGCCGGCCATGTTGCGGCGGTGGCGCTGCATCGTTTCTTCAAGCTGGTCAGGCTGCCAATAAGGCATCGGCGTCAGCATGCCAATTAATGTTTGTTGCGGCCAGCCAACCATCTCTGCAAACGTTCGGTTTACGTAAACCAGACGGCCCTCAAAATCGCGGGCGCGCAGGCCCACCACCACCGAATCTTCCATGGCGCTGCGCCAAGCGGCCTCGGTTCGCCATTGAGATTCGGCCCTCAGCACGACCTGCATTTGTCGACGCAGCATCCAGGTTGCGACCGCAATTAGCACCAGAAACCCAAGCATCAAGGCAGGCGGCGAGGTGCGATACCATGGCACAAACGCCGCGTACTCAATCAGTTCGAGATAGGCGTCACGCATGGGCGGATCGAAGCTGATGCGGTAGTTGATACGCGCCGGAGTTGAGTTGTTCTGTCCGTCGCCGGATGCGCGCGGCAACGCGTCTTCACTGGCGGCAATTTCCTGCTCCAGACCGTCGATCAGCCGGACATGATATTTGCGGGCCAACCACCAAGGCACGCTACGTTTTAATAACGCGGTTGGCGAATATCGCGCAACCAGACTGCCAACTATTTTGCCGTCGGCATCATAGACGCTTGTCGCCAAATGAGATGAAAGCCCGCGCACGCTTTCCCGCCCGCTGGTGATGAGTCCGCCGAGCGGCGCAGACGACACGCTGCGATCCGCCAGCGGCGAGGCAATGTGTGCCATCACCCGGTTGTCTTTATCAAGCCACGTTACCTCCTGCCAAAGTCGACCCAAACCCGCGCTGAACTCCGCGGGCATTTTGGCTGGATCCGAGAACTGTTCTGCAGTTACGTGCAGGGATTGGAAGAGCTTGCCAACATCATCAAGCTGTGCTGATTCGAAATCGAGCTGAGCCCTCAACTGGGTTTCAAGCGTCAACGCATCGGTGATCATGATCTGTCGGCGCTCCTCGCGGTCGTTGGCATCATTGCGATATAGCCAGCCAATTGCCGCAGCCACAAACAATAACGACAGCATGATCGGCACTGCCCATAAATAGGGAATTCGCGACAGATCATTACCCGGAGCGGGCCGGGTCAATACCCCTAAATAATCGGGCGACGTCCCTTTCGGAGCGTACTGATTTGAGCTGTGCATTGAAGCCATAACCAAAGTGTAGCGCCTCCTTGCAGACTAGCAAAGCGACAATGCGGCGCGAGGATCAAGATGCTGAAATGTGGTTAACCACAATAGCGTTCGCCATTTGCTGGGAGCAGCATTTAAAACTCTATTCGACGAACGGTTTTTTGAGCTTTGCATAGCGCCACAACGATTTTTATAATTTGAGGAGAAACTCATGGACAAAAGCATCTTGGAACAGAAAAACACAAAAAGACTGACGTTAAAAAATATCGCAAAGCTGATGGTTGCGATTAGCTCATTCGGCGGCGTACTGGCGCTCGGCATGGCGCAATCAGCGCTCGCACAGGCACCCATCATCATTAAGTTCAGCCATGTGGTGGCACCGGATACGCCAAAAGGCAAAGGTGCCGATCGGTTTAAACAGCTGGTCGAAGAACGCAGCAAAGGCCGCGTCAAAGTTGAGGTCTACCCGAATAGTCAGCTCTATAAAGATAAGGAGGAACTTGAAGCGCTGCAACTGGGCTCTGTACAGATGCTGGCGCCGTCCTTAGCTAAATTTGGCCCGCTCGGCGTAAAAGAATTCGAGGTGTTCGATCTGCCGTTTATTTTTAAGGATGAAGCCGCTTTTCGCGCTGTTACCAATGGCAAGACCGGCACTGATTTGTTTGCGAAGCTCGAATCCAAAGGCATTAAAGGTCTGGCGTACTGGGACAACGGTTTTCACATCATGAGCGCCAACAAACCGCTGCATACGGTGGCCGATTTCAAGGGCTTGAAAATGCGTATTCAGTCATCAAAAGTGCTTGATGCGCAAATGCGTGCGCTCGGTGCGATACCACAAGTGATGGCATTTTCCGAGCTCTATCAGGCCCTGCAATCGGGAGTGGTAGATGGTACTGAGGGTGTGCCATCGAATTTTTTCACACAGAAAATTTATGAAGTGCAAAAGCACATCACACTTTCCAACCACGGCCATCTTGCCTACGCGGTTATTATCAATAAAAAGTTTTATGACGGCTTGCCGGCAGATCTTCGCGCGGTAATTGATAGCGCTATTAAAGATTCAACTGTCTATGCCAATGAAATTGCTGCGAGCGAAAATGCCAGCGCGCTAGAAAAAATTGCCGCTTCGAAAAAAACCACGATATACACCCCAACTGCGGCTGAAATCACCGATTGGAAAAAAGCCCTCATGCCTGTGCATAAAGAAATGGAATCGCGCGTGGGCAAAGCGACCATTGAAGGCGTTTACAAAGAAGCGGGCTTCGTGGCCCCAAAATAGAACTCAAGTAGATCTAACTTGGCCCCGGCAAAGTCAGTGTCATCACACTGACTTTGCGCCAGCAAGGGGGCGGAACGCAAAACGGGATATGACGTTTGTGCGACTTGTTACATCGACTAGCAAACGTCTGGTTGTCGCGGGCCAAGAAAATAATTAAAGCCACATCCGAATCGAGGACGATGAATGATTAATCGATTTTTGAACCATATTGAAGAATGGCTGATTGCATTCCTGATGGGCTCGGCTACCCTGGTCATTTTTTTCGCGGTGGTTCATCGGTTCTTGTCAGGCGTTCCTTACATTCAGGATTACACGGTAAAAATGGACGTCAGCTGGGCACAAGAACTGTGCATATTCATGTTTGTGTGGATGGCAAAATTCGGTGCCGCTTACGGCGTCAGAACCGGCATTCACGTCGGGGTCGATGTGATTATTCGCAAGCTCACCGGAAAATATAAAACCGCGCTGATACTTTTCGGCCTGCTCGCTGGCGCTACTTTTACCGGTATTGTTGGGACGCTCGGCGCGCGATTCGTGTGGCAGATGGCGCATACCGAACAGGTTTCGGCGGACCTTGAAGTGCCAATGTGGATTGTTTATTTGTGCGTTCCGCTCGGCTCGTACCTGATGAGTTATCGCTTTCTGCAAGTCGTATTCAGCTACCTTAAAACCGGCGAATTGCCTCACCACGATCATGGCTTCGTTGAGGGTATTGAAGATGTTAACGCGGATGACCTGATCGCTTCTGCGCCAAGACCCGCGCCGACCCCGTCGATCGCCGGAGCACGCAAATGAACGCGGCAATTATTTTTATTCTTTTGATTATGTTGATGCTGACGGGCATGCCGATCTCGATCTCGCTCGGGCTGACGGTTCTCACATTTTTATTCACCATGACCACGGT
>JBBRZG010000075.1:0-18572 GCA_038236905.1 Burkholderiales bacterium | reverse complement strand
CAATCGTGAGCGTGCAGCCGGGCTGGCCGCAGTGACCGGGTGTGTTGCTTGTGTTGCCGGATGTGCCGTCGCATGAGCGCTATTCGACGCGGCTGATGGGGTCAGATTGCTTGCAGAACTCGCGCTCATGGGGTGCTCCGGGTTTGGGTCGATTGAGTGCAAAAAAACTATGCTCTGATCTTGAAGCTGGCCGCATAAGCTTTTGGATCCTTGCCGTCCCAAATTGCGCCATCCATCAGTTTCGACGCGCGCATGAGGTCTTTGGGTACCGGGGTTTTAGTCATCGCAGCCGCCTGTTTGTAAAGCTCGATCTGATTTACTTCCTTTGCAACCTTTAAGTAATCAGGGTCGTCCTTGAGCAAGCCCCAGCGTTTGTGCTGCGTCATGAACCACATACCGTCCGATAAATAGGGCATCGTGACCGAACCGTCGGCATAAAATTTCATCAGGTTCGGATCCTTCCATTTTTTGCCGATGCCATTGTCGTAGTCGCCGGCGAGTCGCTGATCGATTACGTCAACAGCGGTGTTGACATACGATTTGTCGGCAATAATTTCGGCGACTTTGCGGCGATTGGCCATGGCATCGATAAATTTGGAAGCGTCCAGAATCGCGGCCATCATCGCGCGACAGGTGTTGGGATTCTTCTGCACAAATTCGGCGGTGCAGCCCAGCACCTTTTCGGGATGATCTTTCCAGATGTCTTGCGTGGTCGTTGCGGTGAAGCCGATCTTGTCGAAAATGGCGCGGTTATTCCACGGCTCGCCAACGCAAAATCCGTCCATGTTGCCGACCCGCATATTGGCCACCATTTGCGGCGGCGGCACCACGATATTTTTCACATCTTTAAACGGATCAATGCCGCTGGCAGCGAGCCAGTAGTAAAGCCACATTGCGTGTGTGCCAGTGGGGAAAGTTTGCGCAAAGGTGTATTCCCGCTTTTCAGTCGCGATCAGTTTCGCGAGGCTGGCACCATCGACCGCCCCTTTATCTTTTAACTGGTTTGATAGCGTAATCGCCTGTCCGTTATTGTTGAGGGTCATCAGCACTGACATGTCTTTTTTCGGTCCGCCTATGCCCAGATGGACGCCGTATATCAGGCCGTATAGCGCATGCGAGGCATCGTTTTCACCATTGACCAGTTTGTCGCGGACGGATGCCCAGCTGGCCTCCTTGATGGGGATAATCTTGATGCCATATTTCTCATCAAACTTCATCACCGATGCGATCACCACAGACGCGCAGTCGGTGAGCGGAATGAAGCTGATCTTGACTTCCTTTTTCTCAGGCGCATCGGAGCCTGCGGCCCAGGCCGCGCTGCGCGTCCCTAATGGCACCAATGACATCAGCGCGGCTCCGCCAGTAAGGAGCGCGGTTTTTTTGAGCAAATCACGGCGGCTTGTGTCGAGAGAGCGTTCGCTGGTCGAACTGACGGGGGCGACGATTGATGGTGGTTTAGGTGCGTCCTGCATGCCGTTCTCCTGGTGTTGTACATATCAAAAGTCCAAAAAAAAACGGTGACCCATACGCACACGAAATTTTCATTTCATGGGATGGGACACCGTTGTCCTTGAACATCACTCAGCAATGCGCGTGCCAAGAAGCTTCGTTTTGGCTAAATCGCTGCTTCCTCAGGCGTAGAGGCGACTATTGGTGAGGCACGAGTCATATCAGGAAAATTATGAATGCGCTTCGATGATGCGTCACTATATTGCAGCGCACCAAATTGGGTACGTCCGGTAAAACTCCTGGCTAAGCAGATGACTCGCGAGACGTTGAGGGCTTGGTTAAGCCCATTGCGATTACGGTCTCAGCCGCGTTAAACATTTTTACGCCACGATCCATCGCGAATTTACGCAAATGTGCAAACGCGGCTTCCTCGTCGCATTCCGCTTGCTTCATGATGAGGCCTTTAGCGCGCTCGATCGATTTACGTTCAGCCAGCATGGTTTTGCTTTCGCTTAACTCTCGTTTGAGCTCTTGCTCGGCTTCAAAGCGTTCTACCGCCACCGATAGAATCGGCTGGATTCGCGCCTCGGATAGGCCGTCGACGATATAAGCTGTAACGCCAGCGCGAACCGCGAGGCGGATGGTTTTGCCGCCTCCGTCACCGGCAAACATAACGATGGGTCGTGGCTGGTCGCGGGAAATGAACGTAATGTGTTCAATCACGTCGCGTGACGGGGAATCGGTATCGATAATAATCACGTCTGGTGAGCACTCGCTGACGCGATCATATAGCTCTATAGCTGAGGTCAGCGTTGAAATTACCTCGCATCCCGCGCGGATGAGCGCCCCGCGGACGCTGGCGGCGCGGTCTGGATCCTCATCAACCAGCATTACTTTTAGCCCCATGTATTTCTTTTCGCGCTTCGCTAAGTTGCTGACACGATCTATCACAGCAACTGCCGTGCCATCATTAGCGCGAATCTGAATTAGCCAGATCGGCTATCATCAACGAGGACATTTATAGAAAGAAATTGATGGCACAAATCGTTGAGAAAACCGAGCAGCATTTGCAGTCTTTATCCGAATCTGTAAATTCCGCCCGGCGAGCGTTGATTTTGCTTTGCCACGGCTCGGCTGATCCGGAGTGGACTCGCCCGTTTAAAGCGTTGCAGGACATCATCGCGGCAAAATCATCGCAGATGCCGGTTGCGATTGCATATCTGGATCCGGCCAAGCCTAATTTTGCGGATGTCACTGCACAGTTAGCTTCTTCGGGTGTGCAGGAAATTGTAGTGGCGCCGATATTTTTTGCGCGCGGCAGCCACGTAAAAAAAGATTTGCCTGAGTTGGTGGAAGCCGCGCGAGTACGGCACGCGCTGACCTTTCAGGTGCTTCCTACTATTGGCGAAATTGACATGCTGCTAGAGGCCATCGGCGGTTGGGTGATTCACGCGGCCAAGCGAGATTAACCCATCGGCGGTTGTTACCGCTGACTAGGCAATTCGCCTGCGAATGATTCGCTTCGATTTTATAGATGGCCCGAGTGCAAGATTGATCGAGGCAGCTTTTTGCTGAATCGCCTCGACAGTTCTTCCCACATGATAGGCCAGCATGTCGAGCGATGCGTGGTGTTTGGCGAGATCGCGCAGAATTCGCACTTCATTTGCAGTCCACGGCCCGGGTAGGGCGGCGACCATTTCAACCGGTTCTGCTGCTAGTTTTTTACGGGCCAAAGCGGTGCTCCTGTTTTGTCACGGCAAGGGAGTGTCGCAATATCTGCAAGCCCTGCACCTACGCCACTTGTCTCACCAATGAACTGTACACCCATTTAAAGCGGGAAACCCGCGTGCCTGTTTTGCCCGAGGTTTTGTCAAATGGTTTTGCCGGCCGCATTGCGGGCTCTCCCGAACGCCCGCCCAGCCTTGATGTTGGCTGCTAGCCGCAATCCCCCGTATAAAAACGTCGTGCACAAACCGCTTCATAGCGATCATTACCGCCTATTTCAATTTGCGCGCCCGCCGTCACGCGCTGGCCATATTCATCCAGCCGCACATTCATCGTCGCTTTGCGGCCACAGCGGCAAATGGTCTTCATTTCTTCGAGGTCGTCCGCCAGTGTCAGCAGGCTTTTTGAGCCGGGGAAGGGGTTGCCGAGAAAATCGCTGCGCAGCCCATAACAAATAACCGGCGTTGATGAGGTATGCGCCAGACGATGCAATTGCGTCACCTGCAATTCTGACAAAAATTGCGCCTCGTCAATCAGGATGCACGACGGATGCGGCTTGGTCCGATAGATCGTGTCGAAATCGGTCGTGTCGTTAAAAACATTTGATGCACGTGTTACACCCAGGCGCGAACTGATGCGGCCCCCGCCGCTGATGCCGTCCGCATCCCCCCGGTTATCGATCGCGGCGGTATACAGGTCCGCACTTTGCCCGCGCTCTTCATAATTGTGTGCCACTTGGAGTAGGGAGGTGGATTTGCCGGCATTCATAGCGGCAAATCGGAAGTAGAGCTTGGCCAAAAAATTTCCAGTCCTAAAAAGGGCAGCTTAAATGCGTTTTGTTTTCATGATTTGCTGCTTCTCGCGCTGCCAGTCGCGCTCCTTTTCAGTATCGCGTTTATCGTGCTGTTTTTTGCCCTTGGCGAGCCCGATTTCGAGCTTGATAATGCCTTTTGAATAATGCAAATTCAGCGGCACGATGGTATATCCACGCTGCTCGACTTTACTCACCAGCTTGTCAATTTCAGCCTGGTTAAGCAGCAGCTTGCGGGTCCGCACCGGATCGGGGATCACGTGTGTCGAGGCTTCCGGCAGGGCTGAAATATGCGAGCCGATCAAGTAAAACGCATTATTTTGCAAGACCACATAACCTTCTTTTAGCTGCGCCCGACCGGCACGGATCGCTTTTGCTTCCCAGCCGGTCAGCACCAAGCCCGCCTCAAAACGGTCTTCTATGAAGTAATCAAAAAATGCTTTTCTGTTTTCAACGATGCTCATATGCAATGGTGCCAGTAACAATTGAATTAACGAACTTAACGCGAGAGTCGAATGTGGTGATACAGATGTCATAGCGTGTTGGGATTTTAACCGAGCATCGCTGCCTTGACGATGTTTAGTGGCCATGCTCAGTTGCGTCGACAACACTCAGTTAAAATTGGGGCTGGTGTCGTGTTTTCCACTGGGTTCAATTCCAATTATGTCGCAAGTCTCAAAATCAGTGCTGGTACCTTACTCTGCAGAAACGATGTTCAAGTTAGTGGACGACGTCGAGCGGTACCCCCAATTTTTGCCGTGGTGCAGCGGCACCTCCGTGATCGCGCGTGATCCACTTCAGACGATCGCCACCATCCACATTCGTTATGCGGGCGTTGCGCAATCATTCACCACTGAAAACAAAAAAGAGGGGGTGGAATGCATGCGGATTCAGCTAAGAGATGGTCCATTTAAAACGCTGCGTGGTGAATGGTATTTTCAAACGCTCTCAGCCAGCGCATGCAAGGTAAAACTGGATCTTGAATATACCTTCGCAAATGGCTTGCTGGAGCGGGCAGTCGGGCCGGTATTCGGCATGATTGCCGAGACCATGATGGATCGCTTTGTGAGCCGTGCAGATGCTTTGTTTGCGGCTGATTCGCTTTCATCGTCGTGAAGAAACTTAGCATAATGGTTGCGTTTGCGAGTCCGGCGCAGTCCGCCGAAATTACGCTGGAAGCAGATGACGGCTCTACTATTGCAGACGTCTTGCGCACGGCACATGTGCAGTTACCGGCATGGCTGCAACGCCTACTGGAGATGAAATCTAACTCGGATTCGTCAAGTGTTACGGTCGGCGTTTGGGGAAAAGTGCGACCTTACGCCCATAAATTGCGCGACGGTGACCGGGTGGAAATCTACCGCGCCCTAAAAGCTGATCCGAAGGATGCAAGGCGCTCTAGAGTCGGTGCTGCGGGAAGCCCGAAACACGTGAAAGCAAAGTGCTAAAGCACCGTGCTGAAGCAAAGTAGGGGGGGCAATGAAGCGCGGACTAAGCATCGATAAAATTTAAAACACAAGTATTGGCGGGCAGCTTGAGTCACTTATCCTTCAAGATCCGCGCTAGTCCTTGCCAAGGACTTCAAAGCGCACGCCCATCCAATCCGATTCTTTGCGCAGCACGCGATTGATGCGGACTCGATACTTGGCCGCCGCCGCGTTTAAATTGAAGACATTCTTCAAGCCAACATCTGCATCCGGCATGACCAAAATGTCGGCGCGGCCGTGTTCTTCGCGTCCCGGTAAATAAAGTGCCTGAGTGGGCGCGAGGGCAGGATCGGGATTGCTATCGTTGGGCTGTGAGAACTGTTGGAGCGTAATCGGGAGAGGACGTAGACAGAGTATTTCCACGCCCAACAATGTTTCGCCCACCGCGCGTTGGGTCAATTTTCGGACCAGCACACCGATCATCCAATGGGCTTCACCAAACGGTTTTATGGCGAGCAGCTCGCCCACGCCAACGGCTTCGCCCACGCTGCGCTCTACCAGCAGGCCGACGCCTTTTGAGCTGATATCGTGTATTTTCCAGCGTGCGGCAGGCTCGATCTCATCGGTCGAGTTACTATCAAGGAGTAGATCAATCCCCGGCGCGGCATCATGCTCATTTGTGTTGCCAGTGGGGCTATCAATCGGTGTCAGTGAGAGCTGAAGATCCGCGAATTGTATTGACGCTGGATTCGTGGCGCTGGTGGTGCTGGCAGATTTAGGCGCGCCTCCGGGGATATTAGTGCCGTCAATCTCTCCGGCTATTGCGATGCGCGCTGCAGCAAATCCAATCCGCACCTCTGCGGTGACGCTCGCGATCAACTGACGTTCTTCGATATTCGACACGCTTGCGTCCAGCAGAGACTTGTAAATACGTTCAACATTGGCCAGCAGGGCCACGTGCTCTCGCACCGGAAATTCGCTGGAGCCGGTGTGGCCATGATAGGGGCGGCCAACGCGCAGCTCGGCGCGCACTATTTCTGCCTGATCGCGCAGCCGCTCCATTTTTAAATAGCGATAGGATGGCCACGAAGTATTGCCGGTGACCAGCTGTATCCCCATGCTGGCATCCAGATCGACGAATAGGGAGTGGGATGAAGGTGAGTAGATTTGATCGAGCTGATAGTTAGGCGTCCACTCAGCGAGCCAACCATCTGCAATCTCAATTTGCGGCATTGATAAGCTACCCGTATTGAGGACATCGAGTAACAGCGCCCGCAAGTAAAGTGCCTGCACGGAGGTGCTGAAATGGTTCTCGCTATCGAATAAATAGGTCTTCACCGCCGCAAACCCGTTGGATTCCGCGAAGCTGAATAGTGCGTGCAACAGCGGCCATAGCTGAGGTTTCACCGACTCGTGCCGGAAAAAACTCCACTTTATCGAGGAGGCGTAATGGTGAAGTGCAAACGCCACAATGCGTTGAAGCAGCGGGTCGTCCTCAGCGGTTGCCCATTCTTTTTGCCGCGCGATGATTTGCTCCGTTGTCGCGGCACCAAAATTGTGTAGTACGTGCATATCTCGCGCAAACTGAATGGCGTCAGTGCGTTCCGAATTTGCAAAAAACCAGCGTTTGTCTGCCTGAATGATGACGTGCAGATTATTCTCAAAACGGATTAGATCGGCGACGCGGGCCGGTGTGAGCGGCCCCTGGCGGTCCGGGAACGATTTCAGCGCAATCATTGCCGCCGCACGTTTTTTACGGTCCTGAATGGACGACGCACCTTCGAGTCCCGCGGCTACTGTGAGCGACATTTCGATGTGTTCTTGTGGGGTCATCGCCATTCGCCTCGATTAAGCGCGTGCGTCAGATGCGTGCAACAAGTCGGGAACACCCTGAAAATCCGCGTGTGTTACCCGAAATTCACTGAATAGCGAGGCTCGCAAATCGGCCACCAGCGCCTGCGAGATGTGCTGTACGGAAGTGTCGCCGCTGGCGTGCGTATTCAGCCAGTTTTCAGAGGCAGGATCAAATTTCTCGTTTAATGTCGCACCCGTGCCGGTTGCGGCAGCAAAGAGCGGATTGCCAGGGTCGAGCTCATGGCCGATATCTCGCACCTTGGGCCACGCATCGGAGCTGGCAAACAGCAACTGAAACTTGTCGGCGAGTTCACCAAATTGACGATTCATTTTTTCAAGGCGAAACAATTCAAATTGAGCCAGCCAATATCGGATTTCCTGCGGACGTTCTTCCACTGAATAAATCAATAATTCGCAGGCCTTGCCAAGCTGATTTTCTTCATAGTAGAGCCGTGCGGCGTCGATGATCGATTCTGGTTCGTCAATAGACACCGTACGCGCTGCCAGTTCGGGGTAGCGTTCCTGCATGTAGCGGAGCCTGCGCATCCGGTCTTCGGCGGTCTGATCACCAGAGTTGGCGGGAAAGCCGGCCAAATCATTTAAATCAATATCGAGCTCAAAACTTCCACTATTTTGTGGAGCTGCTTTTTGAGATGCTCGACCTGTTGAGGTCGCTTTAGCGGACGCTGTTGGATTAGTATCCGGGAGGGAAAAGGAATCGACTAATGGCGTTGGACTGACAGGCAAATCCAATATCAGATTTGGACGAGACTCCATGCGGGACTGATTCCCGTTCTCCAGGCTATCCCGGACAAATGATTCAGCGGATTTCCATCTGTCCGCCGTCTTCATATTTTCAGCTACCGTTGCTGCGCTATCGGCAACAAAATTTTCGGTGGGCTCCAAACTATCGGTATTGCCAAGCGCGTTGGGGTTGCTTCCTGCCTCCTCAGAAGTTGGCGTTGCCGTCAAGTTGTTGCGATCTTGCCGATCTTGCTTTTGTTGCTTTTGTTGCTTTTGTTGTCTATCGCCGCCTTGTTTTGTTGCCATTTGTGGATCACGGGAAGCACGCGCGCGATCTGTTTTCGCAGCTATTGGATCAGGCAGCGGGCTGGTCGGCGAGGTAGTTTCCAGATCATTTATCCAGGTGTTGAAATCATCTGAAGGTTCTTCCCCGGTGCCGGGTAATTCGCCATTTTTCACCGTATTTGCGCTGCGCCTGCGCAGCAACTTCAATGACCACCATGCCAACGCTGCCAGTGCCACAACACTCAGTGCCGCGATCACCAAATTCAGCCAGCTATCGGATGAACTGCTGTCGGCTGCGGGTGCAATTTTTGCGGGCGCGATTGGGGGTGTGGCGGGTCGAGCTGGTGCAATTGTTTTTGCAGCGACCGCCGGATCGACGGCGGGTTTTTCTGATGCGGTTGGCGTTGGCGGTGAAACAACCGGAACGGGCGATGGTTCAGTTGTCTCGGCTTTGGTGATGGCTGGAGGCGTCGTGGCAGCAGATGAAATGGGGGTAGTTGTGCCTGTGGCCGGCATTGAGGGCGATGACGCAGCCAGTTTGAGTTGAAGTTCGTTTAGGCGCTTCTCAATCTGTTTTACATTATTTTTCAGTGCGAGAAGCTGTGCGGTTTGGTCGTCCGCATCGAGCAAGGCAAAGCGCTCGCGCAATTGAGTTCGGGTTTCGTCCGACACACCCTGGCTGCGCGATAGGTCCATTTCGCTGCCGGAAATACGCAGCTTAAATCCGCTGGCTGCCTGCTTCTTAATCTGGGCGTCCTTGCTTTTAGCACTTTGCGGTACTACTTTTTGATCGCCAGTCGCTGTTGCTGAACTGCGCGCTTCCGCGGCCGGTAATTCGTTTGGTATCGCGGTTGCGGTCGAAATAGGTGCTGCGTTTGTTTTCGCAGCAGAATTTTTTTCGGTGCCGCTGCGTGGGCTACTCGTGCGATTGCGCCTACGAGTGCTTGCCGATGTGCTGATCGGCAACGAACTGCTCAGCCCCGTCTCTTGAGAAGCTTTTGTGTCTGTGCGGCTCGCTGATAGCGTTTTTAAATCGGGCAGAATCAGCTGGCTATTAAGCGGCAGCGGAGCATTGACTGCGATGCCAGACAACGTGGGGTTTAACGATCGTAATGCCTCGACGTATTGAGCCTGACGAGCACGGTTTTTAGGGTAAATTCCAGCTGCAAGGCTCGACAATGTATCGCCTTGATAGACTGTCCAGCGCCCCGATTCGCCACTTGCCTGCGGGTTAGCGGTTCCCAGTGTTTGGGCGGCTGTGCTTGGCAATAACGGCGCGATTTGCTCACGGGTGGTACTAGCGGCGGCGGTTGGCGTCAGTAATGGTGGGGGGTCTAGCAGTAGCGAGTAATCACGTACCACGCCAGATTCACTCTGACAACCGGCGCGAATCGACAACCTGCCAATCGGCTCATTGAAAGGATTGTTGCCACGAACTTCAATGTAGCGACCGTTCTTCGCCTCAACCAAAGTTAAGCGAACATCGCGCCGGTTTATGCTGGGCTCGGCGCTGGAAGAATTAATGACCGTAAAACACGCGTTTTCTATTTCTTCGTTCGGTTGCGTAATCAAACCAATGCGTACATTGAGCGGCTCACCCAAGTAAGACCGGATATCAAGAGCGCCAAGGCCGACTGCGTTCGCGCTAGATACCCATGCGACGAAGAAAATACACGCAATACCGGATCGCGCAGCAGTGCAGCTGCCTTCTGGGGCAGAGGGCCGCGAGTTGATGCTGTACACGGGTGATTGAGAGTTGCGTCGCATTCATTGACGGCTTGTTTTGCGTGAGCAATCAAGCCTTTTCATTTTGGGTTTTAGTTCTTGCAAGATTCAGTAACTGCTGTTTTCGCCCTCGCCGTTTCAGAAGCTCGCTGTTCGTCACTCATGAACACGCGTTCTCCGGCATCGTTACTTTGGCGAAGCGGCGTTCCGCTATCGAGCGTGCTCAGGTACCGTTTAGCTTCCTTGCAGCGCTCTTCATTTTGTTTTGCGTTTTGTTCAGCGACCTCGTCTTTTTTCGCCTTTTCTGCCAATTCTGTTTTTTTCTTTTCGGCGTCTTTGGCTGGGTCAACCGCCGCTTTGACCTTGGCGGGCGCTGGGGCTGGTGTCGTCGTTGGAGGCAAGACCGTTAATTTTTTGGCTTCACCCTTGACAGCTTCCGCAGGGGGCGGCGTATCGGAGAAATTTACTTTTCCGTCTTTATCAATCCATTTGAAAACTTGCGCAGCGACGGTTGCGGTGGCGAGAAAAATGGCAATGGCTGCAAAAAGTTGAACCGGTGATTTCATGTGTGTCTCCTAGTCAAACGCTTTCTGAACTTTTCGGATTTCAATTTTCTGTTGCGGGCAAATCTCAAATCTCAAATCTCAAAACTCAAGTGATACGTGTGGTCCTTGCCGCGCGACCCCAATCGGCACTGCCGTAATCGGGATTGCCTCACCAGACCACAGCAGGCGACTGGGCTTGCCGGTTGCTTAGCTCGCATAGGGCAATTGTTTCCTTCGCGTACTTCAGCGTGGCCTCGCTATCAAAACTTTTTGCCGCGCTTTTCGCTTTAGCCAGTTGTTCAATGGCCGCGCTCCACAATGTCCTTTTGATCTTTCCTTCAATGACGCTCTGCTCTGCCGCTTTGAGCGCACTTTCCGCTTCAGGGCTAAGAGAAATCGGTAGCACCGGCAACGCCGGAGTCGCCATGGTCACAGGGACCGGGGCGACCTTTTTCGAATCAAATATTAACGCGCATCCGCCTAAACAGATCGTTGAAATAAGCATCCCAAAGGCAAGGTAATTAACGCTTCCGTGCCGACGATTCATGTACGCCGCCATCTTTCTCTACTGAACCTGCAAGATATTCATGCCCAAGTATATCAGCAGCACCACCCGAGCGACATCATAAAATTACCTTAAAAACGTGAAAAATGTGTAACTCGTCAAAGGCTTAGCGACAATACTTCGTCTAAATTCACGTTGTTTTTATACTTAGTGGTCACGGGCCATGCGAACCAAGGCGCAGACTAACTTTTGGCTCAACTCTTTTTCGGCGAAATCCTCTCGCGTATAATGCGCCTTTTGCCGGAGTCACTACTTTGAAGCTCGTCAAAAAGGCCCTGACGTTTGACGACGTCTTGCTGGTTCCCGCCCATAGCCAAGTTCACCCGCGCGACGTCGGGCTGGCGACACAACTCACCAAAACCATTCGCCTGAATTTGCCCCTTTTGTCGGCGGCGATGGATACCGTGACCGAGTCGCGTCTTGCAATTGCGCTTGCGCAAGAGGGCGGCATCGGAATCATTCATAAAAACCTGTCGATTCGCGCCCAAGCGATGGAAGTGGCCAAGGTGAAGCGCTTTGAAAGCGGGGTGGTCAAGGACCCGTTGGTGGTATCGCCGACCATGACCGTTCGCGAAGTGCTATCGCTGCAGCGTCAAAACGGAATATCCGGCCTGCCGGTGGTCGAAGGCAAAAAAGTGGTCGGCATCGTCACCAACCGGGATTTACGTTTCGAAACCAATCTCGATCAGCCGGTCAAAAATATCATGACGCCGCGGGACCGTCTCGTCACCATCAAAGAAGGCGCTGCGTTGGATCAGGCGCAGGCGCTGCTCCACAAGCATCGATTGGAGCGTGTGTTGGTGGTGAATGAAGACTTTGAACTTGCGGGCTTGATTACGGTAAAAGACATTCAGAAAGCGCAGGATCATCCCTACGCCAGCAAAGACGCGCAGGGCAGATTGCGTGTAGGCGCGGGTATTGGCGTGGGCGGCGATAATATGGAGCGAGCCGCAGCCCTGATTGAAGCAGGTGCGGATTGCTTGGTCGTCGATTCATCCCATGGCCATGCGCAAGGCGTGCTCGACATGGTGCGCGGCGTCAAAGTGAAATACCCGAATGTGCAATTAATTGGCGGTAACGTGGCTACCGCGGCAGGCGCCAAAGCGCTGGCCGATCATGGTGCCGACTGTGTAAAAGTCGGTGTCGGTCCGGGTTCAATCTGTACCACGCGTATTGTTACTGGAGTGGGTATGCCGCAAATCACGGCGGTGGCAGAAGCGGCCTCCGCACTAGATTCGCTTGGGATTCCTTGCATTGCCGATGGCGGCATCCGTTACTCCGGCGATGTCGCCAAGGCGATTGCGGCCGGGGCTTCATGCGTAATGATGGGCTCGATGTTTGCAGGCACTGATGAGGCGCCGGGCGAGATCGAATTGTTTCAGGGTAGGTCATACAAAAGCTATCGCGGAATGGGCTCACTGGGCGCGATGCAAAAAGGCTCATCAGATCGCTATTTCCAGGAAAATATTAATAACGCTGACAAGCTGGTGCCGGAAGGTGTCGAAGGCCGCGTTCCCTACAAAGGCCCGGTTACCACGATCATTCACCAATTAATGGGCGGCCTGCGGGCATCGATGGGGCTGGTCGGTTGTCCGACTATTGAGCAAATGCGGATGGAAGCGACGTTCGTCGAAATCACCGCCGCTGGCATGCGCGAATCGCATGTGCATGATGTGCAGATGACCAAGGAAGCGCCAAATTACCGCGTGGACTGATCGTCGGGCCTCGGCGTTGGCCGCGATGTCGATGCCGTTGTTGCTTAGGCGTCTAAAAAGTAACATCTGAAGTAATACCAAATAATGATTGCGCCCGATGAATAGCCCCGCCGCTGAATTGAATGTTGTAGAAGATGCAAAGTCCGAGGCGCAAAAAGCGGAGGAAAAAAAGCGCAAAGCGGGCTTCAGGTTTGTGCTCGCCGTGGTGTTTCTGGACATGCTGGGTGTGGGCCTTGCCGTGCCAGTGTTACCGTTGTTGGTCGGCAATTTTGTCAGCTCGCCCGATGATCAAGCGCGTTGGTACGGCATACTCGCCGCGACCTTCGGTCTGATGCAGTTCGTGTGCATGCCCATGTTGGGCGCGATCTCGGACAAAATTGGTCGCCGACCGGTCATGATATTTTCCACCGCCGGGATGGCGCTGAATTTTCTGGTGACCGCGTGGGCACCGTCGTTGGCATGGCTTTTTTTAGGCCGTTTCATTGGCGGCGCTTGTTCGGCCTCGATGTCCACCGCATCTGCGTACGCGTCCGATATTTCCACCCCTGAGAATCGCGCAAAAACATTTGGTTTGATCGGCGCTGCATTCGGCATGGGGTTTATTGCCGGCCCGATGCTGGGCGGGCTACTTGGCGGCATCGATTACCATTTGCCGTTCTATGTGGGTGCCATATCGTGTTTTGGCAACGCCATCTTTGGCTACTTTTTTGTCCGCGAATCGCTGCCGATGGAAAAGCGCAGCGCAATCACGCTCGCCAAAATAAACCCGTTTGCATCGCTGTTTCGCTTATTTTCGCGGCGTGACATCGGGCTTTTAATTGTCGTGTTCGCGTGCCTATCGTTCGCACAGATTTTGCAGCAGTCGATTTGGGTGCTGTATATGCATTTCAAATTCAACTGGGGCCCGAAAGAAAACGGCATTGCACTTTTCTGCGTGGGCATAACCGCGGCCGTGGTGCAGGCTGGATTATTGGGTCGCATGCTGAAAATATTTGGTGAGGTACGGGTCAGCCTGATCGGGCTTTTCACCGCGATTCTGGTTTATGCCGGCATGGGTTTTGTGACTGAAGGTTGGATGGTTTATGTGTTGATTTTTTCCAATCTTTTTGCTTACGCCGCCGGTCCCGCATTACAAGGCATCGTCTCTAAAGCGACCGATCCCACGCAGCAAGGCTCATTGATGGGTTCGTTGCAATCGTTGAGCAGCCTGGCCGTTGTTGTCGCGCCGCTGGTCAGCACTTATCTACTGGCAACAGTCACACATCTGCCTCAACACGACTGGCGTGTAGGGGCGCCTTTCTATCTAGCGGCAATTCTTCAATTGATCGGCTGGTCCCTGGCTTGGCATTTCTTTTCAAGCCGCGGCACGCCGATTTACGTTCCGCCTAAGCTGCAACCTAAATAGCTTTTTGTTCGTTTTTTAATTTCATTTCTTTTTTAGTTCGTGGCCAAAATGTCCGACAAAATCCTCATCCTCGATTTCGGTTCCCAAGTCACACAGCTGATCGCGCGCCGCGTGCGCGAAGCGGGTGTGTATTGCGAGCTGCATCCGTTCGACATGTCGGTTGACGACATCAAAGCCTACCAGCCGAGCGGCATTATTTTGTCCGGCAGCCATGCCAGCGTGACCGAAAACGATACTGCGCGAGCGCCGCAAATTGTTTTCGAGCTGGGCGTACCTGTGCTCGGTATTTGCTATGGTATGCAGACGATGGCCGCGCAATTGGGCGGTAAAGTGGAAAATGGATTGGTGCGTGAATTTGGCTACGCCGAAGTCCGCGCACGCGGCCATTCGAAATTATTCGAAGGCATTCAAGACCGGACCAATGCGAGTGGCCACGGCCTGTTGGATGTGTGGATGTCGCACGGCGACAAAGTCACGGCGCTGCCGCCCGGCTTCAAAGTTATCGCGTCAAACGAGACCACACCATTTGCTGGCATGGCAGATGAAACGCGTAAATTTTACGCGGTACAGTTTCATCCTGAAGTCACCCACACGACCCAAGGCCCGGCGATTTACAGTAAATTTGTGCACGACATTTGTGGCTGCGAATCGCATTGGAATATGCCTGAATATATTCCGCAGGTTGTTGCCAAAATTCGCGAGCAAGTTGGCGATGATGAAGTGATTTTGGGCTTGAGTGGTGGTGTGGATTCATCCGTTGCTGCGGCACTCATCCATAAGGCAATTGGCGATCAGCTCACTTGCGTTTACGTCGATAACGGCCTGATGCGTTTGAATGAATCCGTACAGGTTAAAAAAACCTTTACCGATCATTTGCATATGAAAGTTATTTACGTCAATGCGGCGGATGATTTCTTGAATGAGCTAAAAGGCGTCTCTGACCCCGAGCAAAAACGCAAAATTATTGGCCGTGTATTTGTTGAAGTGTTTCAGCGCGAGTCTGTGAAATTACCGAAAGCAAAGTGGCTGGCGCAGGGCACAATTTATCCTGATGTGATTGAGTCCGCATCGGCCTCAGCTAGCAAGGGCGCAAAGAAAGCCCAAACGATTAAATCGCATCACAATGTCGGCGGGTTGCCCGATACGCTCCATCTGAAATTGTTGGAACCGCTGCGTGAATTATTCAAAGATGAAGTCCGCAAACTTGGGATTGAGCTGGGACTTGCGCCCGAGATGGTGTATCGCCACCCCTTTCCGGGACCAGGTTTAGGCGTACGAATTCTAGGCGAAGTCACCCAGCCCGCTGCCGATTTATTGCGCCAGGCTGATGCAATTTTTATTGAGGAATTACGCAATACCAAAGATGAAAACGGCATCAGCTGGTACGACAAAGTCGCCCAAGCCTTCGCCGTTTATTTGCCGGTGAAAAGCGTGGGCGTCATGGGCGATGGCCGCACTTACGAAAACGTTGTTGCCCTCCGCGCCGTGCAAACCACCGATTTCATGACCGCACACTGGGCGGAGTTGCCTTACTCGTTGCTGGGCAAAGTCTCGAACCGGATTATTAACGAGGTTCGCGGGTTTAACCGGGTGGTCTACGACGTGAGCGGAAAGCCGCCGGCGACTATTGAGTGGGAATAACGTGACGAGGCAAGTAGTGTTGATACCCTACGATAGCGTCGCTAAACCTATCCAGCCACACAAGATAGTTGCTTTTTAGCTAAAAAAATAGGCGTTAAATAAGCTATTGCCTAAAATAATAGTAAATGCATCTTCTTTGGCTTGAGAAATAGCCTAAAATTGTTTACCATAATAGGCATTTAACGAGTTTATGCCTATTTTTATGAGCAATTTCGCTACGCCCTTGCCTGTTTCTAATTGTTTGATTGAGCTTGGTCAGCGCATTCGCATTGCGCGGATTCGTCGCGGTTGGTCTGTGGCAGAGCTTGCCAGCAAATCAGGGGTCAACCGCAATACGCTTACCGCCTTGGAGCTCGGCAAGCCAGGCACGGCGATAAGCATCTGTTTTACGGTGCTGTGGGCGCTTGGTTTGGAAGCATCATTGGATGACGTGGCCAATCCAGATAATGATGTGCACGGCAAGGCGCTCGAGGCCTCGCGACGTCCCGCCCGCGCAGGCAGGCCGCGCAAAATTAGCAACGAATATGATTTTTGAACGCGAAGCCTACGTCTACATCCAGCTTCCTGGCGCGCTGGATACAGTGCCCGCCGCGCTGCTGAGAGTGCAGAGCTTGCCCAACGGTACTCAGATCGGACGCTTTCGTTATGGTGACCGTTACCTCGAACGCGCAGAAGCCGTAGCACTCGACCCGTATCGTTTGCCGCTGTCGAAGATCGTGCACGAGTTCACCCAACTCAAAGGGATTCCCGGTGCGGTTCGCGATGCAAGCCCAGACGCTTGGGGGCGGCGCGTTATTGAGCACAAGCTTGAACGCGCTGCGGGCGATTTGAGTGAAATCGACTATTTGCTACATGGACCGCAGGATGGTGCGGGCTATTTGAGTTTCGGTCTTAAGGCCGAGCCACCCGCGCCCAAACGCCAGTACAACCGCACGCACCAACTTGCAGAGTTAGTTGCCGCAGCACAAGCCATTGACGAAGGCAGACCTGTGCCCGCGCATTTGCTGGAGCAGCTTGATCCCGGCACCAGCATGGGCGGCGCACGCCCTAAGGCCACCGTTGAGGATGCAGATTGTCTATGGCTCGGCAAGTTTCCCGCCAAGGATGATCGCTGCAATTGGCAGCGTATTGAACACGCCACACTTGACCTCGCGCACCGCTGCGGCCTTCAGGTGGCCCAAGCGCGTTTGCAAACAGTCGGCGCCAACGATGTGTTGATGCTCCGGCGCTTTGATCGCGAACATACAAGCAAAGGCTATTTGCGTTTTGGCTTGGTCAGTGCGTTGACTATTCTCGACAGCGATGAAAACTACCTCAATCGCGAGCGCTGGTCCTACCCGTTGTTGGCAGACAACTTGCGTCGTTGGTCAGACAAGCCTGAAGCGGATTGTGCGGAGCTATTCCGGCGCATGGTTTTCAATGCTGCAGTCACCAACAATGACGATCATCCACGCAACCACGCGCTGCTGCGCCGACCCAAAGGCTGGCGGCTGTCACCGGCCTATGATTTGGTGCCTCAACCATCAGCCAGTCTGGAACGGCGCGATCTTGCGATGACGGTCGGTAGCTATGGCCGCACGGCAAGCATCTACAATCTGATGTCTCAATCAGGTCGCTTCGGTCTATCGAGTGAGGATGCGCGCAAACAAATTGAGCAAATTGTTGCGGTGGCGCGTCAATGGCGCGAGAGTTTTTTCGCCTGTGGCGTTTCTGCGCAAGACGTGGATTACATCGCCTCCGCAATTTTGCCTGCATGTTTCTTTTTTGACCGCCCGCCCGAGGCTTGAGGCAGAAAAAGAAAATGCAATCTACGCGAATGCACTAAAACAAAGTTGACCTCAAAATGCGCAAAAACATTTCCTCCAACACCCCTTGGGAACCCATCGTTGGTTACTCACGTGCAGTTCGTATCGACAACCACATCTGGGTCGCCGGTACAACCGCGAGTGATGCGGCAGGCAATGTCATCGCCAAAGGCGATGCGGCAGAACAGACGCGCTACATCTTGAAAAAAATTGAAGCCGTGTTACGCGACGCAGGCGCTTCGCTTGCGGATGTGGTGCGCACGCGCGTGTTCGTTATCAACATCGCCGAATGGGAAGCAATTGGTCGCGTGCATGGCGAATTCTTCGCTGAGATTCGCCCCGCTTCTACGATGGTGGAAGTATCGAAATTAATCGATTGCGATCATCTGGTGGAAATTGAAGTTGACGCGTACTTGATGACAAATGAGCGCTGAAAGCCCTCCCCGACAAGCGAGAACAGAGCAATTTTCTCTCGCTGTTTGAACACGTTGCCAGACCCCTTATTCCGCGCCATCGATTCAGATCGCGCCTAGTGTGCAGTTTGCTTCTGGGTTGTGGAGTGGTTTTTGCATCTGTTGTGCACCGCTTTTTTGCAGACGATGCATAGCAATGCCGGTTAGCTAGAGCGCAAAACTAAACGTGATATGTAATCTAAACCCTAAATTAGACGAGGGTTGAAAGACATTTATGTTTGAAACGCCGCGCCAGTTCTGGTCTTTCATTCGATTAACGTGGCAGTGCGCGATGAAACCTTCATGCGCCAAGCGCTCGCGTCAACGCTAACGTTATTCTAATTGAGGATGCCTAAGTTAGACTCGTTCGTCATCGGCTCAATGCGACGGCGCGCTTGCAGAGTCGGCAGTTTGCAGCGCGCGT
>JBBRZG010000074.1:0-18612 GCA_038236905.1 Burkholderiales bacterium | reverse complement strand
CTGCAGTGATGCTGGTTAAGCCGCTCATGGTGCTGCTCACCGAGCCCGGTCGATCATCGCGCAGCGTCTGCAAATAAGCCACCACATCCTCAATTTGTTGCGCCGAAAAAATCGTGCGTCCCTGCTGGGCTGGGGTCACGCGCGTCAAATTATCCACGCGATAGTAAGACGGCATGATCGTCGCCGGGTTCAATTTTCTGGCATCAACCAATCTCATTCGTAGTTGCCCGGCTGACGTGCGATTGCCAATACCCGCCAAGTCTACGGATAAGTTGCTCTGAAAACGCTCCTCACGAATGGGGGCCGCATGACACAACAGACACAAGCCAATCTGCCGATTGGCGACGATCGCGCGACCACGTGAGACGTCGCCAATTCGGCCTTGCAGCGGCTCAGCAATCACGTTATCCACAATCGTGAAGGGTGCCGGTTCAGCGCTGGAATCAACAACTGGCGCTGACGCGCTGGAAACGGTTGCCGCCAAACTAAGTGTGGCTGCAACCGCCCAGATGCCTACGTTAAATCGGTGTTTTCTCAAGCCTTCGCCAAGGAATGATTTTTTAACGGCAAGTCACGAATGCGTTTGCCGGTTGCCGCGAATATCGCATTCAACACAGCGGGTGCCGCAACCGCAATGGTCGGCTCACCCACGCCGCCCCAAAAGCCGCCAGACGCCACAATCACCGTCTCCACCTTAGGCATATCCGCCAGTTTTAGAGTTTGATAGGTGTGGAAATTATCCTGCATCATGCGGCCATCTTTGAGCGTACATTCGCCGTATAGCGCGGCTGATAATCCGTACACAAACGAGCCTTCAACCTGCGCCTCAATTTGCTGCGGATTCACCGCGTAGCCGGGGTCGGTCGCGGCAACGATGCGATGAATTTTTAATACGCCGGCATCGCTCACAGATACCTCCGCACAGGCGGCGACATAGCTGCCAAAGCCCATCGTTTGCGCCAGTCCGCGAAAAACGCCTTTCGGTGCGGGCTTGTCCCATCCGGCACGTTCTGCCGCCGCGTTGAGCACGGCGAGATGTTTGGGATGGTTCATCATCAGTTTGCGACGCAGCGCCAATGGATCCTGTTTGGTGGCGTGGGCCATTTCATCAATAAAACATTCCAGATAAATCGCATTTTGGTTTAAATTAACACCGCGCCAAAATCCCGGCGGCACGGGTGGATTACGCATCGCGTGATCGATCATTAGCGCCGGGAATGTGTAGCCGATCGCTGCCTCGAGCCCCGTCGCATTCAAGCCCTGAAACACTGCCGGGTCTTTGCCGTCCTTGATGCTCTGCGGGGCAATATTGGCCAAAATGGATTGGCCCGAAATGCGCATATTTAAGCCAGTGACGTTGCCGTCCGCATCAAAGCCTGCGCTCATTTTGCATTGCGTGACGGGATGGTAGCGCCCGTGCAGCATGTCTTCCTCGCGCGACCAGATTAGCTTTACAGGCACGCCGGGCATTTCCTTCGCGATCGTGACCACTTGGCGCACCCAATCGTGCACCGCGCCACGTCGGCCGAAGCCACCGCCCAGCAACATTTTATAAACTTCGCATTTGGCGGGCGGCAGACCGGATGCCTCGCTCGCGGCGGCCAATGCCGCCTCCCCGTTTTGGGTCGGCGTCCATACCTCACAACGCTCCGGTGTGTACTTTGCCGTCGCGTTCATAGTTTCCATGGTCGCGTGGTTTTGGTATGGGTACGAATACACCGCCTCAATTTTTTTCGCCGCGTTCGCAATTGCCGCCGCGGCATCGCCGACCTGATTGCCGACGATGCCATCTTTCGCGTCCAGTCCGGCCTTCAGCGTGGCGGCAATATCGGCGCTCGACAATGTCGAGTTCGGACCCTCGTCCCACTCAATCTTGAGTGCATCCAGCGCTGTCTTGGCGCGCCACCACGTATCGGCCACCACGGCCACCGCGCTGTCGCCAACCCGGATTACTTTTTTGACGCCCGGGCGTTTCAAGACTGCGGTATCGTCCACGCTTTTTATTTTGCCGCCAAATACCGGGCAATCTTTAATCGCCGCGTTCAGCATATTGGGCAATACCAGATCGCTGCCATAAACCTGCTTACCGTTGGTTTTGTCGATGGTATCGAGCCGCGCCAGACGTTTGCCGACGAGCTTCCAGTCTTTCGGATCTTTCAACGTCACGTTGGCGGGCGGGGATATTTGCGCTGCGGCCGTCGCGACCTTGCCATAGGTGGTGGTGCGCTTGGAAGGCAAGTGGGTAATGACGCTGTTGGCGACACTGCATTCAGCAGCGGGCACTTTCCATTCGTTGGCCGCTGCCTGCACCAGCATCATGCGCGCGGTGGCTCCGCCCTTGCGCACATAATCCTGAGAGTCGCGAATCCCGCGACTGCCACCAGTGCCAAAGTTTCCCCAAGCGCGATTGCGCGCCAGATTTTGGCCCGGCGTCGGGTATTCGGTCGTCACTTTGGCCCAGTCGCATTCCAACTCTTCGGCCACCAATTGCGCCAGACCGGTTAACGTGCCTTGTCCCATTTCCGAGCGCGCGATGCGAATCACCACCGTGTCGTTCGGTTGCACCACGACCCAGGCGTTAATTTCCGGCGCGCTTCCTTGATTGAGTGTGTTGAGTGTGAGCTGGGCTTCAGCAGATTTAATAAAGGGGATATGAAAGCCCACCACCAAGCTACCGGCTACCGCCGCTGACAGTGAAGCCGAGGCACCCAAAAATTGACGGCGTGAAATATTATTTGTACTCATGATTTTTTGACCTCGTTTGCGGATGCTTTTGGAGATGAGTGCGCCAATTCAGGGGCCAGCGCCACATGCTCGATGCTTAAACCCGCATTTTTGAAATCACCGCCTTTTGCGGCCGCTTTAATCCCCGCGCGAATGCGGTTAAAGGTGCCGCAGCGACAAATATTGGTCATCGCCGCGTCGATATCGGCGTCGCTCGGATTCGGCTTTGTTTTCAGCAGCGCCGCGGCGGCCATAATCATTCCCGATTGGCAGTAGCCACACTGCGGCACATCGAGCGCGACCCATGCTTTTTGCAAGGGATGTAACCCGTTGGGCGAGAGTCCTTCGATGGTGACGATTTTTTCAGTCGCCTTCACGCTTGAGGCCGGCCGCACGCAGCTGCGGGTGGCCACGCCGTCGATATTCACGGTGCATGCACCGCATTGCGCCAGCCCGCATCCGTACTTCGTCCCGGTCAAGCCAAGCTGCTCGCGCAACACCCAAAGCAGCGGTGTGCCCTCATCCGCGCTGAATTCGCGCACCTTGCCATTTACGTTTAGTTTTGCCATGCGAATGCTCCATGAGGGAAGTGATGAATACGCGGGAGTACATCAAGAATTGTCTGCTGATTTACAGATCAAATCGTAGAGTAAAAAAATGCACAAAAGTTTAAACGCTCCCCAAATTTGATCTGATGCTGAACTTTAATGCGGTCCCAACACGGTGATCGATGCCAGTCACTGGACCCAACTGGTTCTGATTGATCCGTAACGTACAGTAGGCCAAATCACGTTGTCAATTACCGGAGTCAAGTGAGGGCAACGCTGGAATGAGATGAAGTTCGCTGCCAGCCGAAAAATATTAAGGTCGTTTATTGGCGGGCAGTCCCAGCCAAAAATGCTCGAAAGCACCCGCCAATGCTGGTTTTCTAAAATTTATTTTGCATCATTGTTGCAGAATTGCCCGCCGATAAAGCGCATCCAAAATCTGTTCTTCATGGCGAAATAATGCTGAATATTTTCCCTTGTTGGTTTCGGGATCGAAGCCGGGTCCGCCGATCAGAAAAATCATGCCGTTTTTCTTGGCTGGGTCGAACACGATTGCCGAGGTAAGTCCCCACGCATCGCCCAAATGCCCCACCGCTTTGAAGCCGCCACCGTCGACGAGGCGATCACCTTCGTTCGGGCCGCTGATATCGAGAAACTGCTGCACGCCGAGCCCCCATGCGTTGAAGAGTTTTGTCTGGTCGCTAAAGCCACTTTCACCGCTCGCGCCATTGTTGGCTTTCGGATCGTTTTGCCATTGATTTGAGAGCATCAATTCAACCGATTTCGCCGACAGGATTTGTTTATCTTCGTGTTTGCCACCGTTCATCAGCATCAGCATAATTTTCCCCAGCGACGGTGCCGACAATCGTGCGCCACCCTGTGGCCCGAAAGCGGTGCCATTGCTGCCGATCACGTAATCCGGTCCGGCGCGTGGGATCGGAGCAAGCTTGCTGTAATCGTCAACCTGCGGGTTCCACGGGCCGCTCATATTCCAGATTTCTTTGCCGTCGATTTCGGTGCGTTTGCGATAGAGCGTGGCCGTATTGGCAAGCGTTTCTTTGGAAAATTCAGCAGGATTGAAGCCGCCCGCAATCCCCATGGGGGCGAAAATCGTCCGAGTCATCAGTCGGTCAAAACGCTCGCCGCTGACCCGCTCCATCACGGTGCCCAACACGCCCCAAGGCAAGTTGGCGTACTGGAAAAATGCGCCGGGCTTGGCGTTTTTGGCCCACGTTTCGCCCTTGCCATAAAGTCGTCCGCCGGGCAGCAGCACATCCTTCAAATCGGTTTTGGCTTCCCAGTAATATCCGCCCTCATCGCGCAATGAGGAAGTGTGCGAAAGCAGCATGCGGATAGTGATCGCGTCGTTCGGAAAATTCGGATTACGCAGACGGTATTCCAAGTAATCGCTGATGTCGCGATCAAGATCGAGCTTGCCTTCTTCGACAAGCTTCATGACCCCGAGTGTGGTGATCATTTTGGAAATGGAGGCGACGCGATAGAGGGTATCGACATCGCCGCGTTTGCTATTTTCTGGCCTCTCGTTGTCAATGAACTTGTAGCCGAAATGCCGTTTGTAGACCACACCACCTTCGCGTACCGCCAACACCGAAAGGCTCGCGAGCGGCTTTGCGGGATTAGTAACCATCGCCGCAAATTCAGCATCGAGCTGGTTGCTCAAGGCAAGCTGCATTGACGGAGCGCGGGACAATGGCATGATCATGCTGGTAGGCTTTGATGTTGAATTGGGAGTGGTGGCTGAAGCAGTGACGTGGGCATTAAAGGGGGCATTGAACGGGGCGATGGTTGACGAGGACATGGCTGATTTGAGCGGATCGGGCGCGGTCAAAACCGCCAGCATGGCAGCGGTCTCGGCATCCGGCGTGCCGTCAATATTGTTGGGCCGATATTTCATTTGGAAAGCACGCACCACCGCCCGCGTACGCTCATCCAGCTCACCGTTTCTGGGCACTTCAAAACCATGTTGCGCGAGTTTGTTCTGGAACCATTCCACGTCGGGTAGTGAGGCGGTGTATTCCGGCAATGCCAGTTGCACGCGGTTTGGATCAGGCCACTGCACCAAGCCTAAATCGGCCAGCTGCTTCCATGGAAATCGCGGTCCCGGATCGGTCTTTCGTTGCGGCGCAATATCGCTGTGACCGAGCACGCGCTCCGGCGGGATCTGATATTTGGTGACGATTTGCTTAACTAGCGCGATGACGGCATCAATTTGCGCTTGCGGATAATCAAACCAGATGGATCCTTCCGCCGTATCTTTGCGACCAATGTTGACGATTTCTATGCCAATCGAGCTGGCATTTAGCTGCGTAAAGCCGCGCCACGAGCTGAGACCTGCGTGATAGGCACGGCGATCTTCATTGACGAGCCGATAAATAGTCGGTGGATTATCGTTCACCAGATAATGGCTGCTCACCGCTTCCTCGGTTAGCGTTTTAAGCGAGCGTGGAAAGTCTCCCGCTGTGTAATGAATGATCAAAAATTGCACCCGACTATCCTGACTCACCGCCGAGTAGCGGGTGTCGATGGGCGGGCCGCTTGCGCATCCCGCCAGAAAGGTAACGAGCGCCAGCGTCGCCGCGATAAGAACTTTTTGCATCGATTCATCCTTTGTAGAACTGCCAATGAGCTTACACGCTAAAACTGTCGCGGGGCTGCGTGAATGCTATTTTGTGGAGGGGTCGGTTCGGTATGAGGCGGCTATCTTCGCGGCGGCGATATGCGGCTGGCTTACCTTGGCGGTGATTGATACCGGCGGTGATTTTTTGTTCTCTGCTGCATCTGCCAGCGTGGTCCGCAGCGCGAGCGTAATCGCAGGATGCAGCTCGAATGCCCGGCCGGTTAAGGCCACCGGACGCGGCCCAAACCGCGAACTCATTGCCGTGGCTAAGCGCGCGAGTTCAACACCGGCGTTGCGCAATATTGCGAGTGCGGCCGGGTCTTGTTCGGCTGATGATGCAATCGTAACGGCCAGCTTGCCGATCTTTCCGCGGTTGTCACCAGAACTACCACCACCACCATCACCCCGCTGTGCACCGTAAACAAATTCTCGCGTACTTGCCCAATCACTGCCGCCGATTTTTTCAAAAACCGCGGTGGCCATTCGCGAGGCGCGCCAGGTACCCGGCACTTAGTCCTCGGCACGCCAGATATGGCGTAACGCTTCACGCGCAATCCAATAGCCACCGCCCGCATCGTCGAGCAGCGCACCCCGGCCACCGGCGCGATGCAGCATACCTGCCGCGTCGATAAACGCCGATACGGAACCGGTGCCCGCATAGACCACATACCCCTCGCCGGGTGCAAAACAATCGTGATATGCAATTTCAATATCATTGCTGATCGTGACCTGCGACGCGTTTATATTCAACGCGTCGCCGACCAGCGCGGCAATGGCGCGTCCATCCTCATCAACGCCGGTCATACCCGCATAGACGTGACGGGGGCGAGCATGCTCTCGCAGCGCATACGCAAGGTCGGCAAGCACGGATTTAATCTGTTCGCGGCCGCCTGCGCTCGACATCATCAGGCCGCTCATGGCGCCGACCGCACCTTCGGCGGTAATGGTGCCGTCGGCCTGGGCCAATGCCCAGCGCGTTTGCGTACCGCCGGAATCCAGACCGAGGCCAAGCGAATCTGCATCCGGTTCTAAACTTTGGGTTGCGATGTTTGTCATGCTCAAATTCTACTCAATTGGTTGGCGGCGGTTTGGGCACTTGCCATAATATGCGTGGACTTTCATTGCCCACGCGATCAATGGCTGAAACCGCCACGGCAGTGAGTGCGCCGGCGTCAGTTGCGGCGCGCAAATCCACATCTGCGGCGGCATTTTTAGGCGTTGACGGCAATGTAGAAAATTGCCATTGCGAAGTTTCTGGCGGCCCATACCGCGCCCAAATGGCGAATTGTGCAGCTGCTTTACCCGCGTCGGGCACAATTTTGAGGCGAATGTTGTGGCCTCGCTCCAGCGTGACTTGTGGTGCGGCCGGCGCGGTTCGGTCCAGCCAGGGTGTTGCCGGCACCAGCGCGGGCGCTGAATAAAGTTGCGCCTTTAGTTCGTCGCCAATTCGTTTTCGATTTTCCATCAGCGCGATCATGCTGAAATGGATTGCCCCTCTTGCCGACGCGTTGTTAAGCGACCGTTCTCGGGTGAGCTTTATCTGGTTCACGATTTCCTGGGCTGACCATGACTTGGCGGTGGCATCAATGCGGCTCGTGTAGAGCCCGGCCCAGAGATGACGAGTCTGGGTGTTTTCTCGCAGCCAATAATCAAGCAGCACCGCGAACGCCTGTGGCGTCTGATCAATCGGCCAATACAGCTGTGGTGCCATGTAATCGAGCCAGCCTTTGCGCAGCCACAACTCAACATCCGCATAGAGCTTGTCATATTGGCTAAAGCCTGCAATGCCAACCGGCCGACGGTCGGGGCGGCCCAGACCAAACGGGCTGATGCCAAACTTTACCCACGGTTTTTCGCGATGAATGCCAGCATATACGCGCTCGATCAGGTCGTTTACATTTTGCCGCCGCCAGTCGGCACGAGCCAGCTTCCCACCAGTCTTGACGTAGGCTAGCCACGATGGATCGTCCGGGAAATCCTGTTCTGCGGGCGGCGCTGATGTATTGAAACCGCTGGGGAAATTGAGGCCGTTGGGTGAATTCGTGGTGGTTGCGGTATTGGGCGGGCCGGCAGCATTGAGCGCTACGGGATAAGGATAAAAGTAGTCATCAACATGCACGCCATCTATATCGTAGCGGCGCACCACATCCAGTATTACGTCCAGCGTTTGTTTCGCGGCCGCCGCCTCGCCGGGATCCATCCATAAAAAACCGCCATATGATTTCACGATGGCTGGATTGGTGATGCTCACGTGATTGCGCGCCAATGGCGACTTCGCCGCCGTATGGCGGGCGCGGTACGGGTTAAACCAAGCGTGCAGCTCAATTCCCCGTTCATGCGCTTCGTCGATCCAAAATTTTAAGGGGTCATAAAAAGGCGAGGGCGCCCGACCCTGTTCGCCGCTTAAAAATTCAGACCACGGCTCAATCGCGCTCGGGTAAATCGCATCCGCACTGGGTCTCACTTGCAGAATGAGCGCATTCAGATTCAGCGCTTTGGCGCGATTCACGATCGCGATAATTTCCGCGCGTTGTTGCTGGGGCGATAAATCCTTGCGGCTTGGCCAATCGATATTGGCGACCGTGGAAACCCAGGCCGCACGAAATTCACGCGGCGCTGGCGGGGGGCTATCGGTGCCAATATCGGTCAGCGGATTGAGAACGCGCGTTTGCCATTGACCGACTGATACAGGGGCCACGTTGGCACACGCGGCAAGCAGCAGTGCCAATATTGCCAACGCCGCAGATTGCAGGGTCAGAGTTTTGCCCTGCATGATCAAACTTTTACAAACCATTTTTTCTTCCACATCCACCATGCGACCGTAAACAGCAACGCGTTAAATAACAAGGCAAACAGCAGCGACTGGTTTTCCGGCGATAGCGGCAGAGTTTTGAGCGGTGCGTATATCACCGATTTTAGAGACGCAGATGTGCCGTCGGTCGAGGTCACTTTGATAAAACCCAGCATCTTTGCGATGAGCCCCGAAAGCGCAAAAATAAAGAGCGCGTTCATGCCGTAAATGGTGAAGGGCAGGAATATTTGACTTGCTCGTTTGCGGAGGTACTCAACATTATTTGCGTCAATCAGCCAATAGAACGCGGGAAATATCAGCAGTGCCCAGCCGGTCATAAAAATACAGTACGAGGTGCTCCATAAGCTTTTGTTGATCGGCATAAAAGTCGCGTCAATCGCGGTGCCAATAATGAGACACACCATCCCCGCAATAATCATCCAACCGGTCTTCGTTTGCTTGCTCATATTGCCGAAATTGGTCAGCAGCCAGCGCCCCGTCAACACCCCGAACAGCTGACTGCACAGCGCGGGAATGGTGCTCACCAACCCTTCAGGATCCCAGGTTTTTGAGGTGACCCATAAATGTCCGCTCAAAAAATAGCGATCGACAAATGCGCCCACATCGCGTCCCGGCTCCAGTGCGCCGGCGGCTTCGTTGCCCTGCACATCAGGCACCGGTAACCACAACATCAGCGCAGTGTAGATCGCCAATAGCATCACGATCCAGATTGCCTGCTGTTCCCAACTAAAATAAACCACCAACGGCGCGGCCAGCAGCGTGCAGATGGCAATACGCTGAAGCACACCGGGAATTCGTACCGTTCCCAAATTGAAATACGGGATGAAGTTAAGCAAAAAGCCAATAGCAAAAATGATCGCGGCGCGTTTGGCGAGCTGTCCAATGAGCAACAATCGATCATCACCCGCCGCGGCGCGCCGCCCCAACGAGAACGTCATTGACACGCCGCATATAAAAAGAAAAAACGGAAAAACCCAATCGGTGAAGGTCCAGCCATCCCACTTTGCGTGACCCAACTGGGTGTAAATATGACCCCAGTCGCCGGGGTTGTTGACGAGTACCATGCTGGCTATTGTGAAGCCGCGAAACGCATCGAGCGAAATCAGGCGCTGCGATGAGGAAGCCGACGCCGACGCCGCTGCGGTTGCGGACCCCGTCATGCGTCAGTTTTCTTGCCAAACAGTGGATCAATTTTCAAAAACGACGCCACCACAATGGAGGGAATTGTAGATACGCAAACCCAGATGAAGAAATGCGGATAACCGAGTTGCGTTTGAATCCAGCCACTCGCCATCCCGGGTAGCATCATGCCCAGCGCCATAAAGCCGGTGCAAATGGCATAGTGCGCTGTCTTGTGTGGATTGGGCGGATTCGTTTTCCCCCCATCTGCCACCATGATCATGAATAGCAAATACGCGGCGAAGCCAAAGCCATAGCCGAATTGCTCCAGCGCAATGGCGGCTGAAATCACGCCGATATTTGCGGGCAAGGCATAGGCTAAAAATACAAACGCGAGATTCGGCACATGCACCGCCAGCAGCATCGGCCACAGCCATTTTTTTAAGCCGCCACGCGAAATTACGTAGCCCCCCAACAGCCCGCCCAGCGTGAGAGCCAGTACGCCAATCGTACCGTAAGCGAAGCCGACGTCCGATGTGCTGAGGCCAAGTCCTTGCTGGGCGGGCTTGTCCAGCATAAATAGCTTGAAGACGGCCAGCGCTTGGGCTTCTCCTAATCTGTAGGTCAACAAAAAAGCGAGCACTAAAACAATATCTCGACGCTTAAAAAACGAAGAGAAAGTGACGAAAAATTCGCTGCGAATGTTGCCGGTAAGTGGCGCTGCACTTTGCCCATGTTTTTGCGCAATGCTGGCCACATCAACGTCGGGTCGCGGCAACACAAAACGGTGATAGACGCCCAGCAAAATAAACATCGTGCCGACCACCGCCATCACAATTTGCCACGCTAGAACGACGTTACCGGTGCTCTCTGTTACAGCCCCCGCCAGCAGCACCAGGCCGCCTTGCCCCGCCAACATCGCCAGCCGGTAAAAGGTGCTGCGCACGCCGACAAACGCGGCTTGCTGGTGTTCCGGCAGTGCCAGCATGTAAAAACCATCTGCCGCGATATCGTGGGTGGCCGAGCTAAACGCGATTAGGAAATAAACCGCGAGCGATAGCTGAAAAAAATGCGATGTTGGTAACGTAAAAGCAATCGATGCCAACGCCGCACCGATGATTAATTGCAGCGCCACAATCCAAAATCGTTTGGTGCGAAACATGTCCACCAGCGGCGACCAGAGCGGCTTTATCACCCACGGTAGCGATAGCCAACCGGTATAAAAAGTGATGTCAGTATTCGAGACATTGAGATTTTTGTACATGATGACTGAGAGCGCGGTCACCATCACATAGGGAATGCCCTGAGCGAAATAGAGTGAAGGAATCCACGCCCAGGCGTTGGCGGTTTTAGTTGTTGTGTCCGCTGCAGTTGGGAGCGGCTGCATCAAGGTGCGATTGCCTTGCGTACGCTGCCGTGCACGGCTGCCAGCAACGCTTCAGCGTCGCTAATACTGAGCTGTTTGCTAATGGCGACGATAGCGGTCTTGACGCTGTAGCCGCAGGATTCCAGCATGTCACGGGCGATGGGCTCGGCGGCACCGGTCGCCAGCACGACAAGATTCACGCTACGTCGAATCAGTTTGGCGTTGGTGGGTTTTACATCCACCATCAAATTTCCATAGACTTTGTTGAGCCTAACCATCAACGCACTGGAGAATGTATTAAGCGCAATTTTTTGTGAGGTGCCTGCTTTCAGGCGTGTGCTGCCGGAAATGATTTCACTGCCGGTATCCAGCGTAATGCCGATTTCTGCTTCAAGTGTTAAGGGTGCATCGACGTTATTTGCGAGGCCGATGGTGAGCGCGCCTGCCGCACGCGCCGCATGCAGGGCACCCAGCACATAGGGTGTGGCACCCGAGGCCGCAAGTAGAATCACTACATCGTTTGCGTTTACCGACGCGGCCGCAATATCCGCCGCACCTTGTTCACGATTATCTTCGGCTCCCTCGATTGCTTCAAACACCGCTTGTTGACCACCGGCCAGCAGAGCGATAGCGCGCGATTTTGGCCATGAAAATGTGGGATAAAGCTCGACGCTATCAAGCAGTCCAAGCCGCCCGGAAGTGCCCGCGCCGACATACACCAAGCGACCCCCGCACTCCATGCGCGGAATCGCCGCATTTACCGCGTCAGCAATGTCAGCGCTCGCTGCACGTACCGCATTCACCGCATCCAGTTGGTCATCCGCAAACGCATTGACGAGGTCATTAACCGAATACTCATCAAGGTTTTGATGCTGCAAGCTGGCAGTCTCTGATTTAAGCGTCATGCTGTTTTAAATTTTTTCAGATGAGGACCCGCGGTATTTGATGATTGATACAGCAAAAATAAGCTGGTGCCCTCGACACGAATCGAACGTGTGACCCTCCCCTTAGGAGGGGGATGCTCTATCCACTGAGCTACGAGGGCAGCATCGGTATTTTACCTGCGCATTTTGTCTTACGGTGTTTTCAATACTGCGTGGCCCATTTCAACCGCAGATATTTCTTGGTCGGAAGGGCGGACCACATTCAATCGTTAGCTTATTTTTATAACATGACGATTGATACCAGATTTTGCCTAGTCTCAATTTCCCCCAGCGAAACCGCGCGGGACGCCTCCGCTGCGAATTCCGGACAGCTTGTAACCAAAACGTAATCCAGATATGTTTCATCCACCTGCACTTATAAGCAGGGCCAAAAACCCGGCATTTTCTGCTTTCATCTCCCGTTGATTTATAAAAAGGTAACTGCAATGAAAACACGTATTTTGGCTCACTCGTCTACTACGATGAGCGCGGCTGTCGGGTTGGCCCTTGCTTGCGTGACAGGAATCGTTCACAGCCAGACGGCAGCAACGGCGGCGCAGAAAATCGAAAAAGTTGAAGTTACGGGATCGTCAATCAAACAGATTGAGGGAGAAACTGCACTGCCGGTGTTGGTCATCACGCGTGAAGAAATCCAGCGCACCGGTGCCACCAACGCGGAAGAGTTGCTGCGCAGTATCGCGACAAATTCGAGCGGTGGCAGCAGCAGCGTGGCAAATACGGGTGCGGGCGGCGGGCAGGGCGGCGGCAGTTCGGCATCATTGATCTCGATGCGCGGGCTGGGTTCCGCCAGAACCTTGGTGCTGCTAAACGGCCGCCGCACGGCACCTGCCGGTGGTTCGTCAGCGATTGATATCTCCACTATTCCAATTTCGGCCATTGAGCGCATCGAGGTGTTGCGTGACGGCGCATCGGCCGTTTATGGCAGCGATGCGGTGGCCGGCGTGGTTAATTTTATTTTGCGCAAGGATTTCAGCAAGCGTGAATTGTCCGTCAGCTTTGGCGAGCCCACTCGAAAGGGCGGCGGAAATGACGTGAAGGCATCTTTATTTGCCGGATTTGGCGATTTTGGCAAGGACCGATACAACATCAACCTCGGTGGGTCTTACCAAAAGGTGAAGCCGATTTTTGGCTCGGACCGACCATTTGCAAGCAACTTGAATGTGGGCGAGCAGCTTGACCGCACCAGCAACACACCGTTCCCCGCGAGTGTTGTGTTGCCAACAAATTTGGCGCTGCGCTCCCCGAACTACCCCAACTGCGGGCCTTATTCGCTGGTGTCGCCGTTGCAGCCGACCAATCCCGGTAACTGCCGTTACGACAATTCGCCTTATGTCGCCATTCAGCCGTTGTCTGAACAATGGAATGGTTTGTTGACCGGTCGCCTCAAAATCAATGAATCGATTGAAGGGTATGTAGAAACCAATTTCACCCGCAACAAGACAACGAACACCATTCAGCACGTTTTAATTAATGGCACGGCATTGACCGCGACCAACCCGTACACCACTACATTGCGCGACCTGATCACTACCCGATACTCAGCATTCCCAGGTTTACGGCGCTTTATTGGCTCGGCTTATTCATTACTCCCGACCACCAGCCCTTACTACCCTACCGCATTCGCGGCAGCTAATGGATTGGCCGGTCAGCCGCTGGTGCTTCAGTTCCGCTCCATCCCGACAGGTGTGCGGGTCACTGAGGACGTGACCGACAATGTACGATTCGTGACAGGCATTCGCGGCACGGGTTTCGGCTGGGATTACGACACCTCTTTTCTGTACGCTAAAAATAAGATCAGTGAAAACTTGGTTGATGGCTGGCCCCTGTTTAATGAATATCTGTCTCTGCTAAACACGGGCGTAATTAACCCGTTCGGCACCACTAACGATCCCGCCGCGCTCGCTGCAGCGCAAGCGACCATTTTTAAAGGCAATTGGTTCGTTAACACGACCTCGGTAACCACGATCGACGCCAAAGGCTCACGCGAACTTTTCCAGCTGCCGGCCGGTGTGGTCAGCTTGGCGGTTGGTGGTGAAATTCGCCGGGAAAAGCTCGATCTGGCGCCGTCGCAGACGAATAAAGATTTCTTGGTGGCAGGTTTTGGTGGCGCCGGCGTACCACTGAACTCTGACCGCGATGTGCGCTCTGCCTATGCGGAAATCAGCATTCCGATTATCAAACGTTTGGACGCCAACATCGCCGTCCGCTACGACGATTACCAGCGTGTCGGCTCAACCACCAACCCTAAGGCATCGATTCGTTGGCAGCCAACGGACGCGATCTTGTTGCGTGCCGCCGTCGGTACCGGCTTTCGTGCACCGACTCTGGTGGACTTGTACTCGCCTGTTTCATTCGGAATTACCACCAACGGTCAGCGCGATCTAGTGCGTTGCCCGCTTGGTGGCCCGACCACGGACATAGATTGCTCAAATCAGTTTGTGACCATCAATGGCGGGAATTCTGCGCTGAAGCCAGAAAAATCGCGTTCCACCACTTTCGGTTTCGTATTCGAGCCAAACAAAGATTTTTCGGTCGGAGTCGATGCATTCCGAATCAATTTGAAAGATGTGATTCGTACCGGCGTTCCAGTTGCCACTATTTTGGCCAACCCAACCACCTATGCAGCCCTCATCCAGCGCGGTCCCGCTGACAGTAATCCAAGCGGCGTCGGCCGTATTACCGGCATTTCGCAACAGCTGACTAACCTCGGCAAGGTAAACGTCCAGGGCTATGATCTTGATGCCAAAGCACGTCTGGTCAACGGGCCCGACTACAAGCTTACGGTGCGTGGCAATGGCACTTACATGCAGAAATATGACACGCAGAATCTTAACGGCACATTCTCCAATGCGATCAACGTCTCGTCGGGAACCGTGCCGGGGGTGGTTTTGCGCTGGAGGCATACGCTGAGTACCACCGTCGAAAAAGGCGACTTTAACGTCACGCTGGCGCAGAATTTTCAGAACTCTTATTACGACACGCGTACCGCGCTGCAAGCTGCAACAGTACCATTGCGCTCGGTGGGAACCTATGAAACCTACGATCTGCAAGCGGCCTATACTGGTTTCAAATCGCTGCGTTTGGTAGCCGGCATAAAAAACCTGCTGGATCGCGACCCCCCTTACGCCAATTCTGGCGCAGGTTTTGTGGGTAGCTATGACCTTAGCTACTCTGACGTACGCGGCCGCTTCATCTATACAAACCTGACCTTTAGTTTTTAAGGCGCGGGAACCTGAGAGCGCTAAGCGACTTCGTGGTTTTGATGTTGGTGCACCTCGTGGTCAGTAAATAAAACTCCTCCGGCGGTTAGCCGGGGGAGTTTTTTATGGGCTAAACCTAGGCATTGGCCTGATTCAATATGCTATTTGTGTTGCGCGCGAATGGTGCAAGATTTGCGTTGATAATTACTTTAGTGTTAATAGCCACGCTGTTGCGATTCCGATACTGGCAACCACCCCAAACGCGATCAAATCAAGTGCCGTTGAAACCAGACTCTGTGTTTAACTTGAGTTGCACTCTTTCGAGTAACTTCGATAAAAGTTTCTATGCATTAGACAAAGGGTCCGCCTTCAAACCTCAGGCCAGCGCTCCAAAGCGTGGGCAACATCGTTCAGGGATTTTTATGTTCTGGTTGTTGGGTCGTTCTATTTTCCGGCGGAAAACGCGCAGCGCGGCCTGCTTGGTAAATGTTGCGGGCGGCGAGAGACCGTGGCCACTCACATGAGTGTGTTGCTCGAAGTTCGCGACCTCACCACCTGTTTTAAAACTGAACGCGGAGAATTTGCTGCCGTGGACGGTGTCAGTTTTACACTAGAAGCGGGCCGCACATTGGGAATTGTCGGCGAATCTGGTTGTGGAAAAAGCGTCACCTCGCTGTCCATCATGGGTTTGCTGCCCAAAGGACAGGGGCGCGTGGCCTCCGGCTCGATATTGTTCAACGGGACTGACCTGGCGACGATGTCACCCTCTGCCATGCGTCATTTGCGCGGCAACCAAATGGCGATGATTTTTCAAGAGCCGATGACCTCGCTCAATCCTGCTTTTACGATTGGTAACCAATTGATTGAGGCAATCCGCTGCCATCGCGATATCAGCCATGCCGCGGCGCGAGTACGTGCAATAGAAATGTTGACCAAGGTGCGGATTCCATCGCCCGAACAGCGCATCGATACCTACCCGCATAAGCTGTCCGGCGGCATGCGCCAGCGGGTCATGATCGCGATGGCGCTTGCTTGCGAGCCCCAATTGCTGATCGCGGACGAGCCCACTACTGCGCTTGACGTGACCATTCAGGCGCAGGTGCTGGCGCTGATGCGCAGTCTGCGCGCCACTGCAGGCACGGCGATTATTCTCATCACGCACGATTTGGGGGTGATTGCGGAGTTAGCTGACGAGGTGGCGGTTATGTATGCGGGCCGCGTAGTCGAGCGCTCCAGCGTTGAACGGCTTTTCGCCGAGCCGCAGCATCCTTACACCATCGGACTGTTAGGTTCAATTCCCAAGATGCACCTTACCCAATCTCGCCTGGCCGCGATCGAAGGCCAAGTTCCGTTACCCACGAACGCCTCGGTCGGCTGTCGCTTTGCGGCGCGTTGTCCTTTTGCCGTTGCTAAATGCCTTGAATTGTCGCCGCCCTTACAAGAGCTAAGTGCGGGTCATTTTGTGGCGTGCTGGCAAGCGCCGCTCGCTTGGGAGCAGGCAGCATGAGCGCGTCCGCAGCCACGCCACTTCGGCTCGGAACAAACACACCAGCAGCCGAGGTTCAGCCCGCTAAAACCAGCCATCCACTGCTTCGGGCCGACCATCTGGTCAAACATTTTCCGTTGCAGCGCAGCTTTTTCCGCCAGAGCGGACAGGTCGTTCATGCGGTCGATGATGTGAGCTTTACGCTGAAAACGGGAGAAACCATGGCGCTGGTCGGGGAATCAGGCTGCGGCAAATCTACCGTCGGGCGTCTATTGTTGCGATTGTTGGAAAGCACATCCGGCAATGTCTGGTTTGCAGGCGAAAACATCAGCAACTTGTCGGCAGCCGCGCTGCGCGCCCGGCGGCGGGATATGCAGATTATTTTTCAAGATCCCTATTCTTCACTCAACCCGCGCATGACCATCGAGCAGACCTTGGTTGAGCCGTTGGATCTACATCAGCTTGCCGGCGGCCGTGAACAGCAGCGCCAACGCGCCGCTGAATTGCTGAATCTGGTGGGCCTGGCGCCTCAGTATTTACAGCGTTTCCCGCACGAATTTTCGGGTGGCCAGCGCCAGCGAATCGGCATCGCGCGTGCCCTGGCCGTGGAGCCGCGTTTGATTGTGTGTGATGAGCCGGTTTCAGCGCTTGATGTATCGATACAGGCGCAGGTCATCAACCTGTTGCAGGATATTCAGCGTCAACTTGGCGTCGCTTATGTCTTCATCGCCCACGACCTCGCGGTGGTGAAACACATCGCGTCGCAGGTCGCGGTGATGTATCTCGGCCAGATTATTGAATATGCGGATAAGGCCAGCTTATTTTCCGCGCCGCGCCATCCGTATACACACGCGCTGTTGTCGGCAATACCTAATCCCGTCCCGAATTCGACGCGTCAAAGGATTCTGCTGGAAGGTGATGTGCCCAACCCAATTTCGCCACCATCAGGCTGTCGTTTCCGCACTCGCTGTGCGCATGCGCGGGCGCGTTGCGCCGAAGAAGTTCCGGCCCTCGATGGAGAATCTGGTCATCAAGTGGCCTGCCATTTCTGGCGCGAAATTGAAGCGCCTGCTGCGCAAAGCGACTTGCCGGAGCCGCACGACGCCGTCAAATCGGCGCGGGCGAATCGCCGCCTCGAGCAATTGCAATCTGCTTTTTTGCATAAAAAGTCACTGTCAGTTTGATGTCAGTTTTTGAGTTCGCATTTCGAGTTCGTGTTCTTGCGCCAGATTGGTCGTTCCGTCCATTTAAAGAAGAGGTCAGAGCATGTCTATTTTGCCCCGTCGCCTAGTTGCAGCACCAATCGATTTGTCAGTCCCACCATTGCGTGCAACCTGCCGCACCTCGCGGGGTGCAACATTAATTGCCTCAATAAGTGTTGTGGCGGCGGCGTTATTGCTTTTCATAGTCAGTCTTATAAGTTTCAGTGCGGGTGCGCAGACATTGCGTATCGGCCTGGCGGAAGATCCGGATGTGCTCGATCCAACCCTCGCGCGCAGCTTCGTAGGTCGCATCGTGTTTGCGGGTCTTTGCGATAAATTATTTGATATTGATGAAAAGCTGGGCATCGTTCCACAGCTTGCGCTCGGCTATCAATGGTCGGCAGATAACAAGGTGCTGACCTTAAAGCTGCGGCCGGGGGTGACTTTTCATGATGGCGAAAAATTTAACGCAGCCGCGGTCAAGTTCAACCTCGAACGCCACAAGAACCTGCCAGGGTCCAGCCGCCGTGGTGAGTTGCTGCCGCTCACCAGCGTCGAAGTGGTTGATGAGAT
>JBBRZG010000073.1:0-18751 GCA_038236905.1 Burkholderiales bacterium | reverse complement strand
TTGCGGCGCACGCCGCCGACCCCTCACCGTATCGCGACGACGAGCCCTATCGTCAGGCGTTGGTCGGTGTCTATGCGCGGCTGTACGCAACAGCCAAAGCGCTTGCCGGTTTTGAATCGCCGCGAGTGCCTGAAGCTGATCTGGCACCTTATGCGCATGTGAACGAATTTGCGCGTGAGCTAAGCGTGATTGAAACATCATTGCGCGAGAACGGGACGGGGCTGTTGGCCGATGGCGCGTTGGCGGATTTGCAGGCCAGTGTGGCGGGCTTTGGCTTTCATTTAGCGGTGCTGGATTTACGCCAGAACAGCGACGTGCATGAAGCGGTTGTAGCCGAATTATTGAAGGCAGCGGGCACCCACGTGGACTATCTTTCGCTCGATGAAGATGAACGCGTCGCGCTGCTCACGCATGAACTCGAACACGCCCGCCCGCTCGCCACCTCGTTTACAACTTACACCGAACAGACAGAATCAGAATTGGCTATTGCGCGAGCTGCGGCACGCGCACACCAAACGTTTGGCGCAAAGGTGATTCAGCAATACGTGATTTCAAAAGCGCAGTCATTCAGCGATATGTTAGAGGTGGCGCTGCTGCTCAAAGAGGTCGGTCTTTATCGCCCACCAAATGAGCCCAACCAAATGCCGACTCTTGCCATCCGTATCGTCCCGCTGTTTGAGACGATCGATGATTTGCGCCGGGCCGACGCCATCATGACCATCGCGTACCGTCATGGCATTTATCGCGCTGCACTGCGCGGGCAAGGCGATTTACAAGAAATCATGCTCGGCTATTCCGATAGCAATAAAGATGGCGGATTCGTCACCGCAAATTGGGAACTCTATTGCGCGCAGCAACGATTGGCCGCACTGCATCGCGTGCATGGCCTCGCGATGCGGCTGTTTCACGGACGCGGCGGCAGTGTCGGACGCGGCGGCGGGCCCAGCTTCGCGGCGATATTGGCGCAACCCGACGGTACGCTCGATCAGGGCTTTCGATTAACCGAGCAGGGCGAAATTATTGCGGCGAAATATGCCGATCCCGCGCTGGGATCGCAAAACCTGGAGGGCCTGGTCGCCGCCGCGCTGCACAAGGCATTTGCGTTACCGGTGGTGAAAGCCAACGATGTGACCTTCAATGCAGTGATGGATTCATTGTCCGCGCTGGCGCTCACCGGCTATCAAAAACTGGTTTACGGCACACCCGGATTTGTCGAATACTTTCGCGCCGCCACACCGATTGCAGAGATTGCCGAGCTCAACATCGGCAGTCGTCCGGCCTCGCGGAAAGCTTCGCACCGTATCGAGGATTTACGCGCAATCCCATGGGTATTTAGCTGGAGCCAGTGTCGCCTGGCCATTCCCGGCTGGTACGGATTTGGCTATGCTGTTAGTGAATATCTGGCCCACTCTGATCGCGAAGAGCGGGTTAACAATTTGCAGACCATGGCGCGTGAGTGGCCGTTCTTTTCCGCGTTGTTGTCCAACATGGAAATGGTCCTGACCAAAACAGATTTGTTGATCGCGTCACGCTATGCTGAATTAGTCATCGACGAAAAATTACGCGCCACAATATTTGATGAAATCACGGCGGAATATCAGCGCACTCTCGACGCGATCAGCCTCATCACCGGCGACGTGACGCTGCTTGCTGACTCACCCGCCCTTGCTCAATCGATCAAGCGCCGCATGCCCTATCTCGACCCGCTGAACCATCATCAAATCACACTCCTGCGGCGCTTCCGCGCAGGCGACACCGCCGAGCGTACCAAGCGCGCGATTCATTTGACGATTAACGGACTGGCGGCTGGGCTGCGAAATTCGGGATAAGGATTCTAGTTGACACGCTTTCAGCGAATCCACTATTGTTCGTGCGCGTCCGCATGTCTCAAGTCGGCACGTTCGTGAATTTGTTTTTTTACGCACGTACTCTTCGGGGTTACCCCGAGGCATATTTTTAATTTCGCATTTCGTTGCATGATCCTCATAGTGGCAAGCCGCTAACTCGATCATGCTTCACCAGGTCTGGTTGGGGCATGTGGTCGCATTAAGCCAACAAAAAAATGACACCCAAAAACTCCGTAGCCCTATGTCTGGCTGATTCGTTTTTAGCCGGGCCGCTCGACGCCGAGTCAATCCTCGCCCGTGGCCTGCTCGCCATTGGCGTAGACAATACAAAGCAGGCGCCATGGCTTTCGCGCCTGGTCGGAAAAATCAAATTGCGCTATGGTCGTAGTCTAAAAATCACTTCGCGCGTCGAGTTGGCGCGCTGGATTGCAAACAGCACCAGTTTTGGAAACAGCTGGGCAACGGCTGCGAAATCGGTTTCGATTCGCCATTATTTTTTAGTTTCTCCCGAAATGCGCCCGCGTCCGGCGGCCTTGAGCGGGTATCGTCTGCCCAAACTCGCTACCGGTGGCGATCTGGCGAATTGGCTAGGCGTTCCCATCGCCCAACTTGATTGGTTTACCGGCGCGATCGCAAAGTCGAGCCAGCCCGCCAAGGGTCCGCTCGCGCATTATCAATATCAATGGATGATGAAACGTTCTGGCGCGTGCCGGTTATTGGAAATTCCAAAATCGCGTTTGCGAGAAATGCAGCGACGGATTTTGCGGCTAATCCTTGATCGGATTCCTGCGCACTTTTCTGCGCATGGCTTCGTGCGCGGACGCTCGTGTGCGACCCACGTGGTGCCGCACATTGGTCAACGTGTAGTGTTGCGACTAGACTTGAAAAATTTCTTTCCAAGTGTTCCTGCTTCGCGTGTTCACGCTTTGCTCGCCACGTTAGACTATCCAGAACCAGTGGCACGCGCGCTGACCGGTTTATGCACGCATCAAATGCCTGGCGCCGTGCTCAAGACATTGCCGTTGCCAGAAAACGCGCCGACACTCACTTGGCTCGAGCGCAAACAATATCAAATTCCGCATTTGCCGCAAGGTGCCCCGACCTCACCGGCGTTGGCGAATCTGTGCGCGTATCGGCTCGATATACGGCTTGCCGCCGCAGCCAGTGCAGCGGGTGCGCGCTATACGCGCTACGCCGATGATTTGGTGTTCTCCGGTGCGGAAAACTTTGCCCGCGCCGCCCAACGCTTTCACATTTTGGTGTGTCGCATTGCTTTGGAAGAAGGCTTTGACGTCAACACGCGCAAAACCCGCATGCTGCCGCAAAGTGTTCAGCAAAAAGTGACCGGCATCGTGATCAATCAAAGGCCAAACATTCCGCGTGTGGATTTTGATCGACTCAAAGCCACACTCAATAACTGCGTTTGGCATGGCCCTCAATCACAAAACGTAGCTCGGCATCCAAACTTCAAAGCGCACCTAAGCGGCAAAATCGCGTATCTGCAGATGCTAAACGCCGAGCGCACGTACATACTTCGCTTATTGTTTGATCAAATTTCGTGGAGGACAGGTTCGTCGGCTATCTCTGCTCCGCGCCCGACACCATAATTTTTCGGACGTCCAAGCCGATTGCGTAAGCCACAAAGCCATTGCCGTCGCGAATAATGCGTACTTTGTTTGCTGCACGTCCCATGTCGGCCACGTTGGTCCAAGTCACCCCGCCATCAATGGTTTGATAGCCTCCGGTGGTGGTACCCACCCAGCCAAGTTTCTCATCTGCAAAGCCGACGCCAAATTCGCGGACGGCGTAGTCATTCACGAGCGGTAATTCACTCCAGGTCGCGCCGCCGTCGGTTGTTTTGGCGACGTAGCGTTGCAAAACAGTTTTATCAGGATTGTAATTTTGAATCGTCACATAACCAATGTCGCGGGTGGGAAATGAGGCCTTCCATGTGATCTCAAACGGCCGATTGGATTGATACACTTTTTTCCAGGTCGCGCCGCCGTCCTGCGTCGCGATAATAAGCGCGTTTGATTTCTCGGTATCGGTGTCAGACGCACCCATGATAAAGCCGCGATTTTCATCGAAGAATTTTACGTCGAGAATCATTTTGGTGTGCGCCGATAGGTCCTGCGATTTCCATGTTTTGCCCCCATCCATCGAGCGCAATAAAAACGCGGGGCCACCGACTCTTCCGCCGGCATGAATCACGGTGCGTGAATCGAGCACCCCCGAATTTATAAACTTTGTATGCAGCACATCAATTGCGCACAAGCCCTTCACCGTCGGCCCATTAATGCCCGACACCACACGCCATGTGTCGCCACCATCGTCAGTCATGTAAAGCGGCGTGGTGTCGGTCACGCCGGGAAAATAATCGGTGCCGATGTTGCCTGCAAAACCTATTTTTTCATCCACAAAACCGACGGAGCGAAAAAACGTGCCCGGCTGCGATAATTTTTCAATCCAGTTCTTGCCGCCATCGGTGGTTTTATAAATCTTGCCGCCACCATTCACGTACCAGCCGAGGTTGGGGTTTAAAAAGAAAATGTCGTCCTGCTTGCCACGATAAGCCACCGTATCTAATTTTTGCCATTTCGCATCGACAGGCAATATGTACGACTTGGTCGCTGCGCGCGTTGGCAGTTCGGGGGTTGCCGCGCATGCGCCCAGCAACGCACATAGCGAGATTGCGGCAAGTGAATTCATGACATTTGTTTTCATCGTTGACCTCGTTGGCGAGTGAAGGTTATGAGGTGGATTTTAGCGAACTCGCCAATGAAGGGAAGCATGGCGCGACGAAATGGGGGATATTTGCGACGAATAACGCACTGACAAATGCTCGGCGCAACACAAAAGTGATTTTTGAAACCCCTCTACTGGCGGGCATCTCCGGCTATTTATTTCCTAAAATACCCGTCAATACTAGGGTTTAAGGATAATTTAATAATTCGCGTGACAGAATTGAAATCAATAAATCCTTACGAAGGCTCAAAAAAATGCCCTCCAATCCGGAGGGCATTTAACTTCTTCAAGTGCCTCGCATAGACGAGGCATTTAAATCAATTAGACCGTCGTACGACGCGTTGTTGCGGCGCCTTGCTTCTTGTCGCCCCAGCTACCTTCTTTTTTACCTGCATACGCGCTAGCAGGTTTGGTCCAGCTGCCTAAACCGCTGGGCTTGGCAGCACCTGATTTTGCGTAATCGGGCTTCGCACCGCTTGGTTTGCTGGAGTTCGAAAACGAATTCCCGGCACTGGCGCGATCTCCAAAAGTAGTACCGCGATCACTAAATTTGCCGCCAAATTTGCCGGCTGGCTTGGCACCGAATTTCTTTGGCGCGCCGGCTGGTTTGCGATCAAACGCTTTTTGTTTCGGCTCCAAACCCTCGATCACCGACACAGGAATAGCTTGGGAGGTGAATCGCTCGATATTGCGCACGGTGAAGGTTTCGCGCACGTTTGCGAACGAAATCGCAATGCCGTTTTTACCGGCACGGCCGGTGCGGCCAATGCGGTGAACGTAGTCTTCAGCCTGGCGTGGCAGATCGTAATTAATCACATGCGAAATACCCTGAACGTCGATTCCGCGTGCGGCCACATCTGTTGCAACCAAAACACGCAGGCCACCTTTGCGGAGTGCTGCCAAGGTTCGGGTACGAGCGGCTTGTTTCATATCACCATGCAATGCGCCGACGGCGAAACCTTGCGAATGCAAATCGCTTGCCAGATCATCAGCAGCACGTTTGGTGGACGTAAACACAATCGCTTGCTGCATGGATTCGTCGCGTAAGAGATGATCGAGCAGGCGATTTTTGTGCGCCATGTCGTCAGCAAAATGTAAACGCTGTTCAATGTTTTCATGTTTGGTTTGTTGACCGGAGACGTCAATGCGCACCGGGTTTTTCAGCATGCCGTGGGCAAGACGCGCAATGTTGTTATCAATCGTGGCAGAGAACAACAGCGTTTGGCGCTCAGCGGGCGTCTGCGCGACGATGGCTTCAAGATCATCCTTGAAACCCATGTCAAGCATACGGTCAGCTTCATCGAGCACCAGCATTTCGAGGCGGGTCAGATCAACGCGTCCCGATTGCATTTGATCGAGCAAACGGCCAGGCGTGGCGACCAAAATGTCAGCGCCCGCTTTAAGCAAACGGTTTTGGACGGGGTAAGGCATGCCGCCGACAATGGACACGGTTTTGATGCGCTTTAGATTGCGGCCATACGTTTCAGTCGCTTTCGTGACTTGCATTGCGAGTTCGCGGGTGGGGGTGAGCACGAGTACGCGCACGCCGCGGCCGGCAACTTTTGCAGGCTCGCTCAGAGCTTGCAATGCCGGCAACATAAATGCGGCAGTTTTGCCGCTACCCGTTTGCGAAGAAACCAGCAAATCGCGTCCAGCCAAAGCTTCAGGCACGGCTTGCGCCTGCACGGGGGTTGGGGTGGTGTAGCCAGTGGCTTCGATTGCGTCGAGAATCGACTTATTGAGGCCTAGGGTGTCAAATTTTTGAGTCATGTTCATTTCTTTCGGCAAAACCATTCCGGTGGTCGTGCATGAATCGCCAGGTGCAAAGTACGAAAAGGTACGTCGAGCACAGCTTAAATCGCAAAAAGAGGCGCACCGTCCGTAGTCGGAAACGGCATATAACTACACGCTAGGTAATAATGTCAGCGCGCCAACATCGGCGCCAACCATTTTGCGATTCAGGAACGATCCGAGAAAAGAACAAGTGGACCAAATGAACAGCGAGGGCGGGGACGATGAACTTACGCGATGCATGGTCGTCTGAACTGCAATTGCATGACGTCCTATGTTGCATCGCACAACGAAGTATAGGGGAATCCACAAAATAAAGCTACCCAGTTCATGTTTCCCGGCCTGGCCGCGGCGTGAAACTTGGTTTCAGATGCAATTCAGTGGCATTGCGATGCTCCGAGTCTCAAGCGTTTCCCGCCGATGTAATTATTTGCGGGCATCACAGTGGCACAATATAAAAAACAAAAATTCAGAAATCACTTTTGAAAGCCTGGTGCGGCAGGGCTCGCGCCGAAACTTTCAACGACTCGAATGATGAAAATGCGCGCACCTGTTTTTTTGAACTTCCTTAGTCCAGACCTATCAGCCTTGCCGACCTCGCGAACCCCGCGAAATCCGCCGACGATGCGGGTTTCGCCGATTGCCGCTGCTACGCTATCAATCTGCACGGGCCTTCTCGTATCCTGCACCACGCCGCCAAAGGTAGTAACACCGACCGCCGCGCAAACTGCCGCGCGCGTCGCCGCGGCCGCTGGTGCCACGCCAACCGCCGTGGCGGATGCAGCCAGCGCAATTGTGGCGGCACGCGCGGCCGGCATTGCGCCGCAGCCCTCGCCGGGTGAGCCGCGACGCTACGAAGAGGTGATCACTAAAGATGCGAAAACGTCGCGCGGGATGTTGCTTTATCACAAGGTTAAAGAGCGCCATTATTTCGAGCTGCCGCAAAGCCTGTTGGGGCGCGATTTATTGTGGTCTGCCGAAATCTCGCAAGCCAGTGCGGGCGCCGGTTTCAACGGCCTTTCACTGGGCTATAAAGTTGTCAGATTTGAGCGGGTCGACAATCGCATACTGATGCGAGGCGTCTCGTACCTGCGGCGCGGCACGAGCGATCTTAAAGCGGCGACAGACGCGGTTGAGCTGTCGCCGATTTTGTTTGCGTTCAATGTTGAAGCCGAGGGCAGCGAGCGGTCGCTGGATTTGCGTGCTGACGAGAAGAAAGCTGCTGCCGAAAAGAGCCGCGAGCTGACAAAAATACAAACACGTGAAAAAGCGCTTGAATTAGAAAAGCCCGGGAATAAACCGTCCGCAAAGGTTGGTGATATTAAATTGCGACCGGACTCACCTGCTGCAGTATCGGTGTCGGCCACCGCGATGGCCGCTATTGCTGGGTTGCCTCCTCCCGGTGATATCAGCATTTCTCGTACTAGCGCTGCCACTGCTGTAGCACCGGCACCGGCATTGGCAGCCGAGCCTTTCACCAAGATTGAAGAATTCAAACAAGCGGCGGCGGCCAACGCAGTTGTCGCGGTCGGCAAACTAACCTCGGGCGCGTCGCCCGCGGAAACGAAAGACGATGTCATTGTGGCCAAGGACGGCAAGTCCAAATCCTCAACAGAAAAATGGCCTGTAATTGAGGTCACGCGGCTGCTGCTGACAAATTCCAGCGACCTACTTGACGCGCGTGGTTTGGGATCGAGTGGACTTGCCGCGACCGACCCTTCACGGAGCCTGATCAATCAAGTAAAAGTGTTTCCACAAAATGTAGAGGTGCGTTCAACCCTCACATTTGCATCATTTCCGATGCCGACCATGCCGGTGGCGGGTCAGCCAATGTCACCGCAAATGCCACGCAATCCCTCGCGCAGCGCAGTAATTCACTACAGCCTGACGGAACTCCCCGAGACGCCGATGCAGGGACGCTATGCGGACCAACGCGTGGGCTATTTTACCGAGGCGTTTCAGGAATATGGGGGCGAGCGCAGCGGCGTGCGTGAACGCGAATTCATCACCCGCTATCGGTTGGAGAAAAAAGATCCGGCCGCAGCGGTTTCAGAGCCAATCAAACCCATTACCTATTACATCGCCGCAGAGGTGCCGGAAAAATGGCGCAAATATTTGAAACAAGGCGTCGAAGATTGGCAGCCCGCATTCGAAAAGGCGGGCTTCAAACGCGCGATTATTGCTCGTGATGCGCCCACCAAGACTGAGGATCCCGATTGGGATGCCGAAGATGCGCGCTACTCAGTGATTCGCTGGGTCGCGCAGCCGGTCGCCAACGCCATGGGCCCGCACGTAAATGATCCACGTTCTGGCGAGGTGGTTTCGGCGCATGTCATTTTCTGGCATGACATTTTGAAGTTTATGGAGCAACTTTATTTTGTGCAGGCCGGCACCAGCGACAAGCGCGTTTCTACGTTGCCGCTGCCCGATGAACTAATCGGCGAAATGCTGCGCTATGTTGCTGCACACGAAATAGGCCATACGCTTGGCTTGCGCCATAACCATCGCGCCTCCAGCGCTTACAGCGTCAAACAATTGCGTGATCCCGCGTTCGCCAATGCGCAGGGAACCGTCGCCTCAATCATGGCTTACGGGCGCTTCAATTCCATTGCGCAGCCGGGCGATAACGTAACCAGCTTCGTCCCGAAAATCGGCCCCTATGATGACTTCGCGATCGAGTGGGGCTACAAAGTATTAAACGATGTCGCGCTCCACAAGAAAACCGCCGAAGCCGAGATTGCCGACCTTGACTTGATGGCCGCACGCCAGATAAAAGAGCCGCTATTGCGATTCGGTGGCGAAGATATGGTTGCAACATTTGATCCTGAGGTGCTCACCGAAAATATCGGGAGAGAGCGCATCGAAGCGACAAAATTATCGGTTGCCTCACTAGAGCGCGCGGCGGCGCGGCTGATTCCCGCGACGACGCGATTGGGCGAGGATTACACCACCTTGCAATCGACCTATCGAATGCTTATCTCGCAGCGCGCCAATTATTTGTCCTCGGTGGTGAAGCAAATCGGTGGCGTGCGCGAAACCCGTTTTTTAGGCGGGCGCGGTGGGGATTCTTTCACCCGCACCACACCAAAAGAGCAACAAGCGGCGATTCGCTATTTGCTTGACGATGCGCTGACCACACCAATGTGGCTGATCAATCCCGCACTGCTAAACCGCATTCGCGTTTTTGATGTTGCCGCGCCGGTCATCGGCTCACAAACGCAGCTGTTGACCAATATGATGTCGCCACTTCGTTTTCGCTTATTGGAAGACGCTGAGATGGTCAAACATGGCAGCGGCATGGAAGCCAACCAATACCTTTCCGAAATTCAAAACGGCGTGTTCCGCGAATTGAAAACCAGCCGTCCTGTCGTGGATGTTTACCGCCGCGAATTACAGCGCGCCTATCTTGAACAGCTCAAGGGATTTTCTGGCGAAACGCAACGCGTCACCAATATGAGTGCCGCCATCGCGTTTATGTCCAGCGAAATTTCGATCGATTTGCGGCCTGCCGCAATTCAATCGCTTAAAGATTTGCAGCGCGATTTAAACAATGCAAAACCAAAAGTGACCGATCAGCCCACCAAGCTGCACATCGCCCAACTAGATCGCGAAATCACGCAAATTCTGAAAATTCGCGGCGGCTGATCCGCCTGCATACGCCTAGGACGGCTAACGTTCCGACACAAAGCAAATAGTAAAATTCAACCCTGTGCACCAAAGCGATGCATTCGCGCGTCACGAAAAAACGGCCCGCAAGCGCGGGCCGTTGCACATTCATGATGCCTAGACTTAAAAACTGAACACGGCTCCAATCGTATAAACATCCAGCTTCAATTTACCGCCAGTATCGTCATTGCCCAATTTCTCATAGCGCTGTCCCTCGGCGCGAACGGCAATTTGTTTGCTGATGTCGTATTGCAGCCCGATGCCGTAGCTGTATGCAGTGGTATTGGCGGTGGCATCAAGTCGGCTGGTGGGTGAAACGAAGATAGAGCCGGATGAAGTGAAATTGGCCTCGGTCTTAGCGCGCAAAACGCCAACTCGGCCATAGATGGAGAAGCTTTGCGCGAGCGGAGCGGAGACCAATGCATCGATGCCATAGCCGCTGGATTTATATTTTGCAGATAGCGTGCCGGCACCGGCGTTAGGAACCAGAAGCGCACGTGATTCGGACGAGTATTTGCCAAGATCGGTGTAGTGCGCTTCGAGCGCAAAAATCGGCGATAAGCGATAACCCGCACCAATCCGATAGGCGCTGTCGGTGTTGCTCACCGATGAGGTCGGCGAAACGTAATTTTGCGACCTGAGCAAATTATTCAGATCACTCTCGGAAAGATTGGCGCGGGTACCGCCTCCTGCAACTGAGACGCTAAAGCCGGTATCGCCTTCAGCAAGCGCGGCACCGGAAACTAGCAGCATTGAGACAGCGGCAAACACTGATTTTTTAATCATTTTTTTCTCCTGAAATTTAGAGGTTTTGAAGACTTCTGAAAATGGTGCAAGCGCCTGATCCTACTTTTACCGCGTTGAAACTTAGATTGCACCACTTGAGTATAGCGCGCGAAGGTGATGAGCTTGCGCAATAGTTTGCCCGCAACTTTTCCGTCGTCTGCACCAATATCAGCGAGCATCTTCAAGCACAAATTGCTTGAAACATCCGTCAGCAAAGGGGTTCTCGGGGGATTATTGGGAATCACAGATCGATTCATGGGTAACGCGCCGAGCAATATTTTTATGTCACTATGACCGGCCTGACCGTGATCTATGCAGTTCAAATCCTTAACCTCAATGCCGCCGCGATTGCCTCTTTCATTGCCACCGTCATCTCCATTATCATCGCCAGAAAATGCCTGAACTCCCCGAAGTTGAAACCACCCGATCCGGCTTGATCCCGCACATGGTGGGCAAAAAAATCACCCGAGTGCTAGTGAGGGATGGGCGTTTGCGGTGGCCGGTGCCGGCTGATTTTGCGAGCTTAATCACGGGCTTGACGGTCACCGACATCACGCGCCGAGGCAAATATTTAATTTGGAACTGCCGCGATTTGAAAACTGGTCCGAACAGCGGGATGAACAATAAACCCGGTGGCTTCGTATTGAGTCATTTGGGCATGTCGGGCACGCTGCGGGCTCTGGTAGCCAGCGACGCGGCGCAAGAAAATGCACGGAAACATGATCACATTGATGTCGATCTGGAATCGGGCACCACGATCCGTTTTACCGACCCGCGGCGCTTCGGTGCGATGCTGTGGATTGCGGGCGGCACAGAAGATAGTCCAGGCACTCTGCCAAGCCACCCGCTGCTGGATGTGCTGGGGCCGGAGCCGCTCTCGGATCAATTCAGCGCGCAGCATTTGTTTGAACGTTCGCGTGGTCGCTCAGTCAGCATAAAAGAATTCATCATGAACGGCCACATCGTGGTGGGTGTGGGCAATATTTACGCCTCGGAATCGCTATTTCGCGCAGGCATTCATCCGGCGCGGGCAGCAGGCAAAGTGTCATTCAAACGCTATCAACTATTGGTTGTCGCGATTCGGGAAACGTTATCTAAAGCGATCGCAGCAGGCGGCTCTTCCCTTCGTGATTATGTACAGACCAACGGCGACATGGGCTACTTCCAAATGGACGCATTTGTGTATGGCAGAGCGGGCAAAGCCTGCCGCGCGTGCGGTGAGCCGATTCGACAGATTGTGCAGGGACAGCGCAGCACGTATTATTGTCGGCGATGTCAGCGATAATTATGCGAGGAGCATTGCGCGTTATGCCAAAGTGCGCTGTATAGATACTTGCACACCGCGCACCCTATTGCTCTATCCATTTTTACAATCAACTTATTTTTGCCAACTGCGTTTGCCTGTGAAAAACCTAACAATCCATCCCTGATGAACAGCAAAAACGCTTTTAGCAAACGTTTGAATCAATTGCAATCCTGGCGCAAAGCGGTCACGGCAGAGATTCAATACGTGTCGGAAACGCTGCGGGAAAATCAGTTTATTCGCGCCGACGATGTTCGACGTTTTGCCAAATTAAAACAGGCGATCGCCGCGGAATGCGTAACGTTGGTATTCGTGGCTGAAATTGCGCGCGGCAAATCAGAGCTCATCAATGCCATGATTTTTTCGGATTTAGGGCGCCGCCTCTTGCCCTCCGGACTCGGCCGCACCACCCGCTGCGTGACCGAACTGCGATTCGACCGTGAGATCGAAACCTCCGTCCGCTGCCTTCCCATTGAAACCCGTGAAAGCTCACGCACGTTTTCCGAACTATCGGCCGACCCGTCGGCGTGGCACTTGATTCCTTTTGACGCGGACAAACCAAAATCTGTCGCCGCGGCAATGGCTAAACTTTCCGAGACGCGGCTGGTGTCGATGGCCGACGCGGTTGCATGGGGCCTACATGGGTCTCAAGCACTTCATGGCACCCACGGCAGCGGTGCCCAGGGCGGCCGGCAGGACACGAGCATCAACAAACCAGCGCAAAACAATCCCGGCGATACGACATTAGTGGAGGTCTCGCGCTGGCGGCATGCGGTGGTGAATTTTCCGCATCCACTGCTCGACTCAGGTCTGGTCATTCTCGATACACCCGGCTTGGCAGCGTTTTTGGTTGAGCCTGAATTGGCGCGTCATCGTTTACCTAAAGCCGACGCCACACTGCTGGTGCTAGACGTTGGCGAGAGTATGACCAAGCGTGATCTGGCGATCTGGCGGGATTACATGGGCGATGGGAGAATCTTGCGCGGTTCGCTATTCACCGGCGACGAAAACACCGCGACCGACAGTACCCCCGAATTTAAGCAGGCGCGTATCGTGGTGCTGAATCAAATTGACGACCTCGATATCGATACCGCTCGGCCGCAGGCAGAAGCCAATCGCGAAATGCTGCTTGAAATTGATCGGCGCGTTAGCGAGACCGCCGAACTGCTGCGCGTGGACCCGATTAACGTGGTGCCGGTGTCTGCCAAACTGGGGCTGGTAGGCAAGCTCGCAAACGATCAAGACAAAACGCTCAAGAGCCGCGTCTATCAACTGGAGCGTGGCATCGCGGCCAATTTGCCACGCGACCGGCAGCAGCCTCTTACCGATGATGCGATTAACGCACTCTCGGGTGCGCTTCAGGCGGCGCAAACTACGCTCGACTTGGCGCGCTTTGAAACCCTTGAAAACCTGAGTGCGCTGAGCGATGTGCGCGCGAAAAACGACAAGGTGATGGCAACCATCATCGCCAAAACAAAAAATAAACAAGAGCGCGTGATTGAGACGCTTAAAGAATTGAAGAGCATTAAAGCGGTGCAGACAAAGCTAGGCGAGGACTTGGCCGAAGTGGCGAATGTGGCGGCGGCAAAGCGCGATATTGAGCGCGTAAAAAAATCTATCGCCGCCAGCATTGTGCCTGCCTCAACCACCGAAGCGCTGGCGCAATACTTTGTAGCCACCCAGGTAAAACTCGACGCGTTGGACGAAAAAGTGGATGAAATTCGCTCGCTTTTTGCCAGTGTCGGCAAGAAATTGCGCAGCGATTTTGGCCTCACTAACGTGCGTGCATTTGATGTTCATTTATTTCCTACGCAGCGATTTCATACTGAACTGGCGAAAGCGCGCGAAAGCGCCGACGCAGAGTTTTCAAAAACCAGCTCGCTCGTGTTGAAACGCGGCAGTGTGCTGGCCAAACAGTTTGATGAATTGGTCGGCACGCGCGTACAAAATATTTTCGTGATCGCGCAGCGTGAAACCGCGACCTGGGTGCGCGGACTCTACAAAGCCATTGAACGGCCACTGGAAGAGGCCCGCGGGCGGCTGGAGCATACGGTGGAAAGTATCGGCAAAGCAAAATCGGCCGAGCTCGATTTAGCCGAAAGAATCGCCGAATTGCAAGCCGCACTGGACATCATCAAGCAAAAGCACAGCGCCCTCGCGATTGCGCGCGAGCGGCTGCAGAAGTTTGCAGATGAGATGCAAGGCAGTGGCAGTTGACGTCATTGGCATATTCAAACTAGTCACGCCGGTTGGCAATAAATGCCTCCAAGTCACGCTTGCCGCTCAACAACAGATTTACATGCACACGCTGGAGCCCTGCTGTCGACAAAACGAACCGCGGCCTACTCGCAAAAACGCCCAGAATGACTAAGTTTAATGGCGCAACGCGAAACTGCAAAACTTAACGACAAGACAAAAAGACGAAATTAAACCGCGACCACGGTCATAGCTTCGACTTTCGCGGCCTTTGCCGACGTTAACTGCACGAATTTAAAGTGCAACTGCTCCCGGGTTTCCGGGTGATCCAAGTCGAGCGGGATGCAGTCGACCGGGCAGACTTCTTTGCATTGCGGCGTATCAAAATGGCCGACACATTCGGTACATTTAGAGGGATTGATTTCGTAGATTTCGATGCCCTGATAAATCGCCTCGTTCGGGCACTCGGGCTCGCACACGTCGCAGTTAATGCATTGATCGGTAATCTTAAGAGCCATGATATTTTTGCAATTTTCAGTAGCGTATTGCGGCGGAGTTTGTCAGTCGGGCCACAAACTTATTTGTAAACTTATCTGCCCACGTATTTACGCACACATTTGCCCACTCATTTGCAAACTCATCTGCCAACTTATCTACCAACCTTGCCTCTGAGCGCCGCGCCGACGGTAGGATGCACAAAATCGCTTACATCACCGCCCAAAATCGCGATTTCCCGAACGATGGTGGCGGAGATAAACATATATTTATCCGACGGCGTGAGAAACATGGTCTCTACACCTGGGTTTAGCTTTCGGTTCATGCCGGCCATCTGAAATTCATACTCAAAATCAGACACTGCGCGCAAGCCGCGCAAAATTACACCGGCGTCCTGTTGGGTCAAAAATTCAGACAGTAAGCCGCCAAACCCGACCACCTTTACATTCGGATAGACGCTTAACACATCGCGTGCCAGCCCCACCCGCTCTTCCAGCGAAAAAAACGGCCGTTTTGACTGTGAATGGGCGACGGCCACAATCACTTCGCCGAACAGCTTCGCCGCCCGCTGGACAAGATCTTCATGGCCTTTGGTGAGCGGATCAAACGTTCCGGGATACACAGCACGGATCATGGTGTCGTTTCGTTGTTTAGATGTCGATGGGGATTTCTGCGGATAGTAACGCAAAATACACCGCGCCCGCCTTGCCCTGCTTCGCGATACTCAAGGTTGTTTCAGTCTGCTCAGACAGCACATTCGCCAGCGGCTCGCCCCATTCTGCATAAATGAAGCCTTGGACAGTGAGTTTTTTCAGCAATATAGGCAATAGTGTGGGCATTAATTGGGATGAAAACGGCGGATCGACAAAAATCACATCGAATGTTTCAACCGATGCGGCAATAAATTTAAACGCATCCCCATGAATAATTTTACAGGCATCGGCCGCAAGTTTGGTTTTGTTCAGGTTGAGCGCATCGGCCGCGCTTTTATCTTCTTCCACCATAATCACGCTCGCCGCCCCGCGTGACGCCGCTTCAAAACCAAGCGCACCGGAGCCCGCAAATAAATCAAGGCAGCGCTGGCCTCGCAGGGTTTGCCCGAGCCAGTTAAATAAAGTCTCGCGAACGCGATCCGGGGTAGGCCTTAAGCCCCGTGCATCAGGAAATTCGATCACGCGACTGCGCCATTCACCGCCAATGATGCGAACGCGGTTGTGGGGTTTGGAATCGCCTTGGGCAAATTTTGCGGATCGGTGGCGGGCAGGGCGTGGAGTGGGCATTGAACGTCGTAAATAGGAGCGCAGTCAAATAATACCGTAGGCAACCAAAATGATGCCGCAGCGTTTAGCAAATGTTAAGAAAGGCCGCATCAATGAAGCGATAGATAGCGTAACCATCAACATAACAAACATTGCCGCGCGTCCAGCAACGTGCAAAACTCAAGTATGGGAGCGAATGCCTTAAACTTATCTTGTTTTAAGCGGTAATTTACACGCCGCGACTTTTACGCCTCAACTCAATATTATTCACCGAGACATTCCCGTGTTTTCCATATTTGGCTCTAAATCTTCTCCCAAATCCACCCCGCCTGACCCCGCGCCTGCCGAACCAGCCCGATCAGCCGACGCAGGACATGCTGCTCTTGAATCCACCAAAGTAGGTTGGCTATCCCGCCTGAAATCGGGTCTCGCCAAAACACGTGAGGTCCTGAATACCGACGTTTCTGAGCTTTTTTCGCGGCACTCCAAGGTCGATGAAGCTTTGTTTGAAGCGCTTGAGACCGCACTGTTGCAGGCAGACGTTGGCATCCGCGCAACCACTCGTTTGATCGCAGATTTAAGGAGGGTGGCGAAAGAAAAGAAGATTGCTGATGGCATTTCACTTCAGGCTGAATTTAAAACAGCGTTGGTCAATCTGGTGCTGCCGCTTGAAAAACCGTTGGACGCGACCAGTACCAAGCCGTTTGTGATCATGATAGCCGGCGTTAACGGCGCGGGTAAAACCACCACCATTGGCAAGCTGGCCAAATATTTTCAATCGCAGGGCTTGAGCGTGATGCTGGCGGCAGGCGACACCTTTCGTGCCGCGGCGCGCGAACAACTGGTGACCTGGGGCGAACGCAACAATGTTGCGGTGATTGCGCAAGACGGTGGCGACTCTGCCGCCGTGATTTTTGATGCTATTGCCGCGGCCAAAGCGCGCGGCATTGATGTGCTGCTCGCCGATACGGCGGGCCGCCTGCCAACCCAGTTACACCTGATGGAAGAAATCAAAAAAGTGAAACGCGTGATCGCCAAAGCCGATCCGACGGCACCGCATGAAACGCTGCTCGTGCTGGATGCAAACACCGGCCAGAACGCGCTTTCGCAAGTGAAAGTGTTTGATGACGCATTGGCGCTGACCGGGCTGGTGGTGACCAAGCTGGATGGCACCGCGAAGGGCGGGATGATTGCAAGTCTGGCGTTGGAGCGCGACGGGAACGCCGGGGCTGGTGGCAGTGCGCCCATCCCGGTGCGCTTTATCGGCGTCGGCGAGGGCATTGATGATTTGCGGCCGTTCGCGGCGCGCGACTTTGTGGATGCGCTGTTTAGTTGATTACCTTCTCTAACACCGTCAAGCGCTATCCCAACGGCTTTGAAGCGCTGAAAGGCGTGACACTTACCATCGCCAAGGGCGAAATGGTCGCGATCACCGGCCATTCCGGTGCCGGTAAATCAACCTTGCTTAAACTCGCCGCCGGGATTGAGGCCGCCACCAATGGCAGTGTGCTGGTCAACAACCAAAATCTTGCTGAAATTAAAGAAACCGGATTAGGCGTGCTGCGGCGCAATCTGGGCCTGGTGTTTCAGGATCACAAATTGTTATTTGACCGGAATGCGTTTGAAAACGTGGCGCTGCCGCTATCAATCGCGCAATTTCCGCGCGCAGATATCGGCAAACGGGTGCGCGCGGCGCTCGATAAAGTCGGGCTATTGGACCGCGAAAAAGCTAACCCGATCACGCTGTCCGGCGGCGAGCAGCAGCGTTTGTGTATCGCGCGCGCGATTGTTAACCGGCCCGCTATATTGATCGCCGACGAGCCCACCGGACACCTCGATCAAAGCTATGGCGCGACGATTCTGGACCTATTCAAAGCGTTCAATCAGGTCGGCGTGACGGTGCTTTTATCGACTCACGACGAGCTCAATCTCGCCCGTTTGAATTGCCGGCGGATTCATCTGGAAATGGGTCGGGTGACATCGTGATGGGTGCATGGATTTCTGCACACGTGCAGGCGTGTGCGCGCGCGTTCAAGCGCATGGGCGCGGCCCCGGTTGTCGCGGTTGTGTCGACACTGGTGATTGGCATTGCCATCATGCTCCCGCTGGGTCTCTACTCGCTATTTTCCAACGTCACCGCCGCCGCGAGCCGTCTGAACACCGAGCCAAATGTGAACGTATATTTGCAGGTTGCCGCCAAAGAGGAAGATGCGCGCGAAACTGAAAAGCGCCTGAAAGCAGTCGCTAACGTGGCCGACATCAAGTTTGTACCGCGTGAAGCGGCGTTGGCAGATATGAAACGCGTGGCGAGCATGGGTGAATTGTTGAATGGGCTCGACGCGAATCCGCTGCCGCATGCGTTTACGCTACGCCCACGCGCGACCGATGAAGCAACGCTCGAACAGATGCGCAAGGATCTGGTTGCGCTACCCAAAGTGGACGCGGTGGTGATGGATTTTGAGTGGGCAAAAAAGCTCAAACGATTTGCCACGTTTGCGGAGCGGCTGGTGATATTGCTTGGCGCGGTACTCGCGCTCGCGGTGGTGTTTGTGACTGGAAATACAATACGCCTCCAGATCCTCACGCAAAAAGAAGAGATCGAAGTAAGCCGCTTAATCGGCGCGACCAAGCGGTTTGTGCGCCGTCCATTCCTTTATTTCGGC
>JBBRZG010000072.1:0-18916 GCA_038236905.1 Burkholderiales bacterium | reverse complement strand
TAACATTACCGCGACCGAAAAACAAAACATGCCTGAATTCCACAGATAACGGCCCGACTCGACGTACGCTCTGGCTTTATCAAGATCAGGTTTTTCAACAAATCGCAACACTCGCGAACCTTCAGCTTCAATATAGCCATAGCCGGTTTCGGGCGCTTCAGGCTGTATTCCGAATGTGACTAATTTGCCGGTTTCAGCTAGCTTCGTCGCTGCTACAACAGCGTTGGCAAAGGCTGCCTGATCGGCGATCAGATGATCGGCCGCCAGCACCAGCATGATGGCATCGTCACCATGCATTTTTTGGACTTGTAGCGCTGCTGCTGCAATCGCGGGGGCGGTATTGCGGCCAAACGGCTCCAGTACAAACGATGTTGCGCGTTTTACTTTATTGACTTCGCGGTACTCATCTTCTGTTTTGAAGAATAATTCGCGATTGGTAACCGTCATCACTTCGATCACTCCGTCAAGCATCGCGCCGCGCAAAAAAGCTTTTTGCAGCAGACTTTCGCCATCAGCTAATCGAATAAATGGTTTAGGATGAAGCTCGCGTGACACGGGCCACAGGCGCGAGCCTGCCCCGCCGCAAAGAATAGTGGGCACTAATTTCATATGGGGAGCCAGTTCAGGCGTTGTTTTAGAGGAATCTTCATTCGGACGCGCCTAATAATACTATGCAGGCTAGGCTGATCGAAATTGTGTCTCTGATTTGCGTCATTCCCGAGGGGTCGTGCTGATCACTTCATTCCCCATGGATGCAGTACTCACATTGAGCCACTCTAGCGCTCTTCTTACCTAAGTCTAGCATTAGCCTATGCTGTGGAGCATTTTTGCTCCGAAGTGGTCGTAAATAGGGGAGGTCGCAATCGAAGTTTACGCCTAGCGAGCGATCTAAAAAAAGCCTTCGCTAAGCTGCCGCCAATTCCAATCGCCCAAATAAAATGCCCGCGACCATTCGGCGACCGCGTTACCTTAACGCAGGCTCTGCACAAATGCGCTCTGAAAATACCTCGGAAGCGTCGATTCGAAATTGATTGAATAATTTCTAGGCCCTGCTCAAATGCCGCTTCCGCTTTTTTCAATCGAGCGTAGCGGGGCTTGCGCGTGCAGAAGCAAGAACAAAAAATTCGCCCGAGAGTGCAGAACCGTCTGCATGATTGTGATGGCTATGCGTCAATCTCTGTATAGGCTAAGAACTTTTCGGGAGATACACGCAGCGCCGCACCCGTTGGGCAGGCGCGGACACATGCGGCACCACCTTTTTGATCTTTGCACATGTCGCATTTCACGGCTTTCTTTGCCGCAGTTTTGTCGTAGTGCTTTTCAGTGCGTCCCGGTTCGTCACCGAGCCCGAACATAAGCCAGGACATCAGTGACGGGCGGCTTTTCTTGCCGTCAACAGGGGCCAGTTGGATCACGCCATAGGGACAATTTTTTTCACAATTGCCGCAGCCAATGCAGGTGTCCTGAATATAGACTTCGCCGTTGGGCGAACGATGAATTGCGTCAGGCGGACAGTCTTTCATGCAGTGCGGATGTTCGCAGTGGCGGCATGAGGTCGGCACATGAATTTCTGCAAAGGTCGGCCCTGCCTCGCGGTCCAGACGCGATGTGCCATCGTGGGTGTCGGCGCAGGCTTTCTCACAATTGTCGCAGCGGATACAAAGCGATTCGTCAATCAGCAACACATCGGTTGCTTCTCCCAATCCCTGCTGCATAAGGAATGATATGAGGTTGCCGGATTCAGAGGATGCCTCCATGGCCTCGTTAATGCGCATCCGATTTAGGAGCTTACTATCGATGCGGCCCCGTACCGTGGAGTGAGACGCCATGACTTCAATAAAGCGCTTGGCCTCTAGCATGATAACTTCAGTCGGCACCGCCGCGCGGATCGTGGCGGAGCGCGGTGCGTTGGATAGCAGCGCCATCTCACCTACATAATTTCCGGCTGCCACATATGACAGAACAATCTCCTTGCCCGCGATTTGCCGCGATACCGTTACAGAGCCACGGCGGATCAGATACAAGCCGTCGCCTGGGTCGCCCTCGTTGAATAACGTTTCGCCAGAGGCGTAGGACTTGATCACGGCGGTATTCACCAAATAATCCACCTCATCCTCGCGAATGGTGGGAGAGAGGTATTGGCGAATCGCACGCTTCATCATGACGGTATCAAGGGTACGGCGGACCGATTCAACCGACGCCAGCAGTTTCAGCATTGAGCGGCGCGGCGTTTCTATAATCAGGGTACGTTTTTGCGCCTTAATGGTCGCGGTGCGGCGACGTCCCGAAATCAAACCAAGTTCGCCAAAAAATTCGCCCACGCCCAACTGAAAGGCCAGCATATTGCCTTCCGAGGTCGGTGTTTCGACAATGACCCCGCCTTCTACAATCGCGTAAAAAGAATTGGAGTAATCGTTGCGTGCAAAGATGACATCTCCCTCGGCCGGGCGAATGATTTCGCTATCGAGCAAAAACTCGCGAAGCTGCAATGCAGTAAGTCCCGACAGTAAGGGCACATTGCGCGCGATGTGCGCGACCGCTTCGGCAACAGTGGTGATTTTGACGTTTTTAAATTTGCCGCGCAGGATCGGCTCATCCGCAGGCTCAACATCATTGCCCAAAATATATTCAACAACTTCATAACCTTGATTCATTGCCTGCTTGATCAGCGGATAGCCACCCAGCGCGCCGACGATGTATAGGCCGGGCACATTCGATTCATAGTGAGACGATAGGGCTGGCACGGCACCCGGATCAGCGGAGGGAAATTTCACACCAAAACTTTCCACCAGTTTGCGCGGCGGAGTCGCCCCTAGGCGCGCGATCACGCGATGGCACGCAATGTTTTCAACACCACCCGGCGTTTTGGCAACGAAGCGTGCGGGGCAGGCGGCATCGGCAGAAGTGTCAAGCTCAACTCGCTCAGCCTTGGTGCCGTAGCGACATTCCACCTTGCCGTCCTTGACGGCCGCAAGAATCGCCGAAAGATTGCCATCCTTGCAACGTGTAAATTCATCATTGCGGTTGACCATGATGACGCGATTGTTCTTTGACAGTGCTATCGCGTTCTCAATTGCAGCATCACCAGCACCCACGACGATGATGGTTTCATCTGTAAATTCGTCCGGGTCGTTTAATTGGTATTGCACCATCGGCAAATCTTCACCGGGCGCTCCAAGTTTGCGCAAATTACCCTGCAGGCCGATCGCCAAAATAATGTGTGCCGCCTCAACCGTCGCGCCGCTTGCCAGAGTGATGATGAATTTGCCCTTGGCACCCGTCACAGCGGTCACCAGCGATTGATAACGAATATTAACGCTGTGTTTGGCGAGCTCGTCGTCCCATTTCCCCAAAATATTCTCACGAGTGCCCGCGCCAAAACTCATCGGGCTGCGTAGCGGCAGCACGCTTGGCTCGGCCATCACATGTTTGCCTTTTTGATACTTGTAAATCGTATCGGCAAAGTGTCTCTCAGCCTCAAGCAAAACGTGCGAAATTTTTAGTTCCGCTGCATGCGCCGCCGCTGACAGACCGGCGGGACCGGAGCCAATGATGGCTATTTCAAAGTGCGCGTTATTCGATTCACTCATAGGTTCACCATTTCCGTTTTGTTTTTGCGTGTTACCTGGCCAGTGTTGCCCGCACATCGCGAAGTCGCGCTATAAACTCCTGCGGCTTGTAACGCTCGTCGTTTGCCAGCGAAATATTAAGCTTGCGCAGGTTATCGTTAAAGCTAGCCGTATTGCGCAGCCCGCCTTGTTTGCCGAGAAAACTTCCCACACTCGAAATCGCCATTGCCGCTTGTTCAGCCGCCGCGTAGTCGCTGTAGTAACCGCTTAAGCCGTCGTCTACCAGTCTCAGCGCAATGGCCCGAATGGTGTTGATGTCGAGCGTGCGTTCAGAAATCAGTGGCACCAGATCAGCCGCCACTTTCTTGAGCGCCATTGCTTCAACGCGCGCATCGCCCTCACCGGCCACTGCGCGATGCAGCTTGCGGGTCTGGCTACTGAGGCGTTCGCCCGCATTGGTATCCAAGGCAAAGGCTAATGCGCGCAGCATCAGCATATTCGAATCATTTAGCCGCACCAAGCCGGGCGCCACGCTGGGCCCAAACGCGGTTTTGGGTTTCCAGCGGCCCTCCGACATCGGGTGGTGGCATGCGTGGCAATCTAACAACACCAGTTCTGGAAACAAGCCATCGCGCCCCTGCTTTTCGTCCACCAAAATATCCATGCTGTCCGTCACCGCGTAGGCTTGGCCAATCGCCCAGACTTTGGCACCTTCCCAAACTCTTTTGCGTTCGCTGTAGTCTTTGTCCACTACAAAATGTTTGGGTGCAATTTCGGTAAATGTATCAAGCTCAAAGCTCATCCGCGGATGGCCTGCGCCCATCAGCCGGTGTGTGACTAATTTATCCTTGTTTCCAAAATGGCAAGCCAAACACATCTTGGCGCGGGCGGCCGCATCAGACGTGGGGTATAGGCCATTTTCAATATTGCGCGCGTGGCTGGCGTCAGGCTCAACATGGCTCTTTACCCATAGCTCTGCAGGTCCGTGACAGGCTTCGCAGGTAATACCGTCGGTCGGTTTGAAACGTTCGCCTTGCAGTTCTGCGGGCACGGAATGCGCGTGGCAATCGAGACAAATTTTCGATTCGTGTGCCGGTTCTTTGAGTCCCAAATTGCGGGCAATTTTTTGCGATTGCGCATTAAGCAATTTGTTGTAGGCCTTCGCGTGCTTGTCGGTTCGCGACCACGTTACATACTCGTTTTGCAAAACGTTCGAATCTTTCCACCGCTTGATCGAGCCGTGACAAAGGCTGGATGCGCAGGTCACCGTGCCTAGCGTCTTGTGCGGGGATTGATACGGCAATGGTTGCGGTGGCTCAATGGGGGGAGCGGCTGATAACTGAGCCATTGCAGGCGTTATCGACAATGCTAATGCGATTGTCGGCAGTGCTCGGGTTATCACCCTAACCCATGCACGTTGTAAAAAATTGCGCTTCAACGAAATCCCAAACAGCTTCATTTTTTCACCTCTGCGCTGGCTACTGTTTTCGTCGAAGGGTTAGCGGATTTGGGCGCGGGAATAAATCTCGCCCGCTCAATTTCGTCGGTAACGCTCCAGGGTTTGCCCTCAGGTGTCATATAAAACTTGCGCATTTCGCCGGCGTTAAAGGGGCGTGAGCCGATTCGACCGAATACCGCAATCTGTCCGCCGGTTTCATCCACAGCGCGATCACGATCCAGCCCTTTTGCGAGTGCCAATGCGGGCGATTCTGTTTTGCGCCAAGCAATAAGCTGTGGCTTGGGGTCGGGCGAGAAGCCATAAAATTTTGGCTGCGAATCAGGCGATGTAAGCTGAATCACTTTCAGGCCATTTACCCCGTCCGCCACATACGCAAATAGCGATGCGTTGGTCGAGCCCACCACCACGTCTTGCGCGTCGTTCAGCGCGCCATCCGCGGTGAAGCGCTGATATTCGCGTGGTGCGGTTGGCTTTTCGATGTCGATAATAACCAAGCCATCTTTACCCGCCGCCACATAGGCGTAAGTTCTCGCCGCATAAACTCGCCTGGCGTCGGCGAGCGGTATCGCTGCAACCACCGTCGGGCGTTCGGGATAAGTGACATCGATGACCTCCAAGCCTTTTTCGGTCGTAGCGAAGAGATAACGGAATTGCAAAGCCGAGGCGCGCATGTCGCTGAACGGTAGCGTTGACACCACTGTGGGCTTCAGTGGGTCGTTGAGGCTGAGCACGACCAAACCCGCGTCGGTGGCGATATAAGCGTAATAGCCGCCCAGTGTGATGTAGCGCGCGCCTTTGAGCACATTGGCGTCGTTCCAGGTCAGGGCGCGTTTGAGGAAGTTGTTGCGTGGCTCGCCATCGGCGAAGGTGTTGACATCCACCACGATCAAACCTTCCACCGCATCGACGATAAAGGCGTAGTTATACATCGGGTGAAATGCCTGCTCCTGATTTGTGACGCGCATCAGGTCACCTTGGTTGCGCAGCGGCGCGATCGGTTGGTTGGTGGGCAATGCCATGCAAGTGGCGTTTGTAGTAGACACATGCGCATCTTGCCCCAGCGGTGAAAAAGGCGCGGTGATAATGCGTTGCGAAATTCCTTTGTTCGCAATATTGGCCACGTCATAAACGCGCAAGCCGCCGGCACCTTCGGCAACAAACATATATTCGCCACGAAGTGCAATGCAACGTGCCTCGCCATTGGTGCTGTGTGAATGCGATTCCGGTAGTTGCTGTCCGCGTTTTTCGTGATTTTGGAACCAATCTGGATATGCGTATTTGTGCAAATAACTACCGATGACGGCCTGTGGTTCGTCCCACTCGGTCACGTTCACGGCTTCGATATTTTTGCTTGAGCCTACCCAGGCGTTGTAGCCAACAAAATTAACAAAGTTGGTGCCCTGAAGTAATAGCTGCGCCATGATCGCGTTGTTGTCGTTAGCTTTGCTGACGTGGCAATCCGAGCACGTTTTTGTTTCTGTGGTGCGCTCGGTATGCGGATAATGCGGCGCGAACGCTTGTGAGGAAAAGCCGCTGGCGGCGATCGGCGGCTGCTGGATGTAAATTCTCTCGCGGTTCGCATTGGTGGAGGAAAGGATGAGCGCCGATGAGGAGCGAACCGGCGTAATGCGTGCGCCTTTTACCTCGCCATGAATGCCGAGCTGGAACATGTCATCGCGCGCCACCTGCGGATTGTAAGTCGCGTAGTTACGCGTCTCTCCGCCTTCGTAATGTAGACGCTCGGTTTTCGCGTTAGCCTGAATGGGTAAGTGACAGCCTGCGCACGAAGTTGTCCATGACAAATGGCAGGTGTAGCAAGTCATTTTTTCGTTCGAGTGCGCAAATGTTGGGTCTTTCCCGTCCGCACCTCCGGGTCCCCATTCGCCATCTCGACCTGATGCGCCCGCGTGCATCAGCTTGGCGCGCGCGGCTTTTTCGTTGTATTTCGGGTTGCCCGGGGTTACGCTGTCTTTGACCAAGCTCATTTCCCATTCTTTGTTCGCGTCCAAGGCGGCGCGCTGATAGAGCTTGCCCTCGCGCCACTCGAATCGTGCGCGACCGTCTTGCGTGCGGAGAAGTTTCATATCGCGGCCGCCTGGCGATGCCGCGGGGCCGCTGGTGAATAGCGTGGGATATTTGTCCGTTGTGCCATGACAGTCCGCGCAATCAATTTCGATCGCGGCGGCGACTTCGCCATAAATATGCCCATTGCCGTGCCCATCCTGCGAGAAGTGGCAATCGACGCAGTGCATGCCAAGATCCAGATGAATTGAAGTCAAGTGCACTGATTTTTCAAATTTTTTCGGGTCAGTATCTGATACGGGTTTATTGTCTTTGTCGAGCAAAGTGCCTTTGCGGTCGCGCTTGAAAATTTTGCGGAAATTCCAGCCATGCCCGTGATAATCCGCAAATTGCGTGTCCTTCAATTTGGGATTGAGCAATGACACGTTTTTTGAAAACTCCTTATCGCCCCACAGCCCGCGCGTGGCAGCTTCTTCGGGATTGCGATTCAATATCTCGCGTGATTCAGCCGCTGTCGGATATTTTTGCTTGGCGGGCCACATCGACGGTGCATCTGATTCGTAATCCCACATGGTGGCGCCGTAAAACGAATTCACAAATACGTTCGGCTGATGCATATGGCAGGTCATGCACTGCGACGATGGAATCGCGCGTGTGAATTCATGTTTGAGCGGATGCCCGGATTCATCCTTCGGAATGGTTGGATCCTTGGTCTGCGTTTTACCTTCGTTGCCGAATTTCGCGTAGCTCCCGCTATGTTTGGGGTCGCGATCATTTGCGTACACGGTGTGGCAGGCCGTACAACCCGATGAGCGGTAATCGCCCGGCTGTTCATTCGTGCCCAAGAACCAGAGGTGCGGATCATTCAAGCGGGTTTTGGTGATGTTGATCACGGGCACGGCGATCCGGCTGCCCGTGCCTGGTCCACGATTCGATTGCTTGATGTCAGGCCGCCCCGGTTCATCGAGACGTTGTAATGCACCGGTTGAATTCGGCAGACCGACTTCTGGAAAGGCTGATGAAATCACTTTCCCACCGCGCTCAAACACGCGGAATATATCGCCAGGCGGAATGGTTTCCCATGCTGGCAGCGGCGCAAGCGCAGGCAAAATACCCATCTTGATCATGTGATCATTAACTGGGATTGGATTCTTGATCGTGGCACCCTGACCGTCGGATGTGTAAGACTCACCCAAGATGTAGCGCTTATACGGCAGTATTCCATTGTTGTATGAAGCACCACCCCACAACATCGCGCTCGACGACATCAAGCTGCGTTCAACGGCTTGTACGGTTTCAAGATGACAGGCACCGCAGGCTTCGCGCGCCACACGTAGGTCGCCGGGATTCATGAAACGCACAAACTGATTTGCTTCTTTATTGAGCAAGGTATAGCTGCGTTCCGGATTGGCGCTGGACGGGTAATTCCATGCCTTATCAAATTTTGGCAGCACATGCGATTTCGCCATCGCGGCGCGATAGCCGGCCTCATCTTGTCCCGAGTATTGAGCGTTTTTGGGCTTCAACACAGTGGCGTCGCCACCATGACAATCAGTGCAGCCCAAGGTAACGCCCGGATTCGCATGCATCGTATGACGGTCTGTTCCCGTGTGGCACGATACGCAGCCAACGGATTTTTTGTCGGCATCCATCACCGATTGGCGCTCGGGCGCAGGTGGCGAAACGCTATAAGACCGGGATACGGGTTTCGCGTCTGATGCCGCATTTGCGGTGCCATAAACCGACGCTAGCATTAGCGCAATGAAAGCCGTGAATGCCATCGACGCTGCCGCGAGCGCATGCACGAATGAGAATTTCGAAATTTTTGTGTCAGTCTGCATTTTGATTACGCCATGTTTTACTTTATGTATTGACGTTATCAATACGTCAACAAAAGATTAATCAGCACTGAAAATTGCGGCCCGCGTTTATCTTCGTCATACAGTTGCTTCAGGCCTTTGCCAGGGATGAGCGCTGCGGCAGACGCATTTAGCACCACGTTTTGCGTCATGTAGGGCCGAAACTGAATCCCCGCCGACACATCAACACCCAGGTCTTTCGAGCTGACGTTTTGGTTGCGGAGCACACTGAGAGATGACGTATTCACAAAATCGAGCTTGGAAATATTGCCGAGTATTCGTATTTGCGGTGTTAAATCGGCGTCTGCACCCATGCCATATAACGTCAGGCCGGGATTCACAAAGTTGGATTGGCCCTGATCTTTTGAAGAGCGCAACGACGGCAAAATGCCATTACGTCCGCTCAGTGCCACGCCGCCACCGCCGATCAAAGGCACGGCTTGGCGGATAAAGAAGCTGGTGTCGGCGCCCGCGAATTGCGGATTTTCAAGAATTGCGTCAAAGCCGGTTGCTTTACCGTCAAACGGATTTTTATCGCCACTCGCATACAGCGCATTTGCGCGTACCCGCAACCACGAAAAATCACGCGATAATTCGGCTGCTGCGAAACCCGCGCGGATGGATTGCGAGCGTTGCGCCAGCGGGTTGCGCTCATCGCGCCCAAACACGCCGTAAATTGAACTCGTCAAATTCCAAGGGCCAAAGTGCCCGTCGCCATTCAGGCCAATGTAGGTGGCTCGGTAGTTATGGGGTCGCACGTCGCCGAGCACGGCCGGGCGCACCAAGAAGCCGTTGTTGTCGTAATAGTCCCGGCCCGCTTCCCGATTAAGGTTGTGAATAATCGTGCCCTGCAAGGTGTAGCCCAATACAGGGAAATCCTGTTTATATAGATTTGCGACAAAAACATGATCACGGCGGAGCGATTGATTGATGTCGTTCAAGCCGCTGTTGGTGTCTTTCTCCAGACGTCGAAAATAGCCAAGGTTGTACTGCCATTGATTGTTGTCGCGGATTCCGAACAAGCGCACGCCAAACGGCACATCCTGAAAAATAAAGCCGCGAAAATCGGATTGGAAAGGCTGGATACCTGCCCGGATAGAATCAAAATCAAACTGATCAGAGACATTGCGCAGATGCACATCTGCAAACAGCTCCTGCACACCGACATGATTGTCGGTACGGTTTTTGCCTTCGCGCGGATCAACTCGCACACCGCGAACCTCCTCCAGCCGCGCCTGATTTACTTGAATGGCCGGTGCAAAACGGAATTCGTAGTCCGGCGGCTTGAAGGTGGTGTTACCTTTGAGGACAGCCGCCGAAAGAATAATGGTTTGCACGAACACTGTCTGATTGCCGCGGCCGAAAACATCAACGGCACCGGTTCTTTCGGAGGACTGAGCGCCAACTGGGATGGGCAGGCGGCGAATTTCAACCAGCGAATCCGAGATCGCCGACAGCGCTAGAAACCAGTCTGGTCCCCATTTTGCGAATGGCTCAAACGGTTTGTCGCCCTTCAGCACGTTGTGGTTATACGGGTCATACCAGGGGAATTTGAAACCGAGTGTATCCATAATGCGCCAGCGATCAGGCACGGATACTGATGCCCGCGGCTCAAATGGCGAAGGCGGCGGAACCTGTTTGGGATCAATCGGGGGAAGCGCGTATTTCAGCGGCTTGCTGATCGGGCGCTCGCGCTCGACTTCACTTGGTGCCGGGTCGGATTGTTGTGCCCACGCCGAAACTCCTGAAGATAGCGATAGGGCCATCACCACTGCGGCAATGCCTCGCAAGCGCGATGGCGCTTGCGAGGCGGCACCTAATGGCTGGCTATAAACCGTTGCAGACATTTTGCTCAGTCGAATCATTGAACGGTGACTGCGGACACTGCACATAGCGCAACCTTGTGCCTAAGCCTTGCGGCTCAATATTGTCGGCGCGCAGATTTTTTGGCGCATTGCCAATGCCGTTGTTCAAGACTTTTGATGCATTGTTCAAACCTAGAAACGACACCATGTCATCCTGATCAATACCATCGCCAGAGACACCGATCGCACCAATCAAGGTATTGCCGCGATAAATCGGGACCGAGCCTGCGAAGATCTGGATGCCATTTTTGACACGCGATAGTCCTGTGCAATCCTTTGGCAATTTGGACGCGTCGCGACCAATAACGGCGAGCGCCACGGCGATGATCGAGTTGTAATTCAGATCAAGCTGGAAGCCGAGGTGAAATGGACTCCAGTTGGTAATCGGCGTCGACAACGGGCCGGGCGATGTGCTGGAAATTCCATCGGGAAAATAGGGTCGCGCCAACCCACCGATAACACGATTCGAATACGCGACGTTGCCCGTCAGCGCGTTAGGATCGTTCAAAAATGAACGCATGGTGGAAACGTATTGCGGAAAGCTGCGATAGGCGGGCACAGGTGCACCGCCCGCTCCGATGTAGTTCGGTGGCGGCAATGCCGCAATTTCTGCCGCCGCTGCGGGATGCGAAAATAGTAGTGCTGAGCGTGCTTTTTGCAACGCAACATCGATGCCAAAAACAGGCGCATCTGGCGTTCTGGCCAGCGCCAATACCTCGCCAAATGTGTCCACGACCGATACAGTCACCTGTGCCTGTGCACCGGTTGGCCGTACAATTTGCCCGCGAGTGTGATTTGCGATTTTAAGTGCCTCAGCAACGATCGTGGTCGCATCGGCAGCGCTCAAGAAGCCGTCGGTGCCTGCGCGCGGGGGATAGCGATTGGCATTAGCTGTATCCACCAACACAAACGCGCCTTGTGCGGCAAATGCGCCGGTGTCCGCGCGAATGCCGGACGCCGGACTACCGAACAAAACGCCGGCTTTTATGACCCCGGGATTAAAAGCAAAAACATCTAGCAAGCTCCCCGCCAAGGTCGAAAATGCGGGCGCTTGTTGCGGGTTGGATAAAAGCGATTCGCTATCAACATAACGGAAGGTTCGGCCATCTGCGGTGATTTTGTTGGCGCGAATATTGTCCGGCGCGGCAAAGCCGGTACTTGCTGCCACCGCAATCAATTCATCGAGGTCTTGGTCGATGTCCGTAATATCAGCATCGAGCCCATAAATGCCATCGGCGATGACACCCACCCCACCGGCATGGCGACCATTTTTGTACAAAGGCAGACCGCCAGGATCAGCAGACAAGCCAAGCGGCGAGGGTTTGGGGCCGATTGATGTGGCACTAAGGCCGCTACCCGCAATCAAATCCGAACATGCCAGCTGTGAAAACTGCACGCCGTACAACGGTCCGGAGGGCTGATTATTCTCGCGAGGATTAAAATTTTCTTGCACAATCTGGCTCGCGGTGCGGCTTGAAAAAGCATTGAAATTCGAGGATAAATATGCACCCGTTACCGCCTTGCTAATCGCGGCAAAGCTATCAGGAAGAATGTCGATATTCTCAAGACCGCCAACGACGCCGTTGTTGCTGGTAATTCGAAAGGTGGGTGATGCCCCCGTCATGCGAAACACGGCGAGGATATTACCGACACGGTCGGACACAGCGATGGTTGCGCGCGCATTACGCGCGGTGGCTTCAAATGTGGCCTGCGAAATAATTTTTTGCACATCTGCGACGGTTAGAAAGTCTGTGGCGGTCGCGGGCGGCGTGCAATTGCTGGTGCAAGCCGGCGTGTCGCCGCCACCACCGCCACAACTCACGATCAGGGCGGAAACAGATGCCACCGACAGGGTTGATAGTTTCTTCAGAAGGCGCCCCATCCTCATGGGTGCGCCTTTGGTTGAAGTACGGCCACTGACTTTGCCGCGCGCTCTTTCGGATCGTGCGGTACGCCGCCCGGCAACGGGATCGGTACGCCGCTCTTCGATCCGCCCACATGAAAACCGTGGCAGGTTTCGCAAGTTCCACGCACTTTGTCAGTGGTGGTGATGTTGCCCGCGTGGCAGCCCTGACAATTCTTCAGATCGGGGATGGCGATATCTGCGCTGGTTTTTGATTTCTCCACCTGATGACATTCCTTGCATTCATACGGGCTGTGCTGATTGTGTGGGAAGCGGGATTTCGGCAGCCAATGCTGGGTGACCGCAATCGGCTCAACTTGCCATGTTTGTGTTGGTGGCGTTTTTGGATCGGTGCCGTCGGCGACCGAGACCCGCTTGATTTCGTGGCAGGTAAAACATACGCGCACCTCCATCAGTTCCTGGGAAATGGTCGCGCCTTTTTTGCTGGCCCACGAAAGTGCGGCCAGACGTTTGGCGGGGTCGGCCACATTCAGTCGTTCACCGGGCCGCCGTGCGCCTTCATCAAACACGACATCGATGGGTGTATCGGCCAGGACCGCTTGCGCGTAGAACTCGTTCACCGTCGCGAGTACATCGGCAACATTGCCATGCGGCACCTGACGGTCTGTTGCTTTTGGTTCAAATTCCAGCGAATGACAGTCCTGGCAGTGATCCTTCATCGTGGTGGGCTTGAATCGCGAGCCGGTTTCATCTGGAACGTGGCAGTTTTTACACTCCATCACCGTTTTGCCGTTTTGACCACGAATGCCTTTTTTCTCCATGTGAACATCATGCGGAAACTTTAGGTTCGACTTCTCTTTGAGCCCCGACTCATCTTGAGACACCCGCACAATGCCTTCTCTCCCGGTCTTGCCGGGAACCAGCATGGAAAGCTTGAACGGCGGATGATCCTTGGAAAAGTCGCTGATGTTGGCGGTTGTTGTCCGTGGCACCTTGATCTTTAGGTCAGCATGACATTGAGTGCACAGTGGCGAATCCTGTCGAACCAAGCCCATCGGGCCTTTGTGATCACGATGGCATGATGCGCATTGGGTTGCGTCGCCCGGTTTTTCAAAAACCGCCGCGTGCATTGCCTTCGCTTCTTTGGTATCGCGCGCAAAGTGCCAGCCGATTATTTGGTGGCAGCTTTCGCAGGCAGCATTGGTGGTGTGTACGAATGGCTGCGTATGGCATTGCGCACAATCGCGCCCAAAGCCTTGATGGGGGCTCGCGAGTTCCCCGGGATTCCACGACGCATCGGCGGTGATTGCTGATGCAAGCACGGGTGACGCCATCGCCTGAGCACCGCTCATTTTGGGGGGTGGATTGAGTGCGCTCACCACCGGCCAAATTAGGAATACCGATAAAATCGCCGCCGCACCCGCCCAGGAAAAGAAGCGTTTCGAGAGCCAGGTGTTGCGAAGGCCGACTTTGACATTTGCTTTCACGCCCTCCAGGTTGTCCTTGAGCGGATCTAGCAGCTCCCATGACAGCGCAAGATCAACGTCTGCAACGTGCTGCAGCACTATCAGCTCGAACGGACCCAAATGAATTTTTTGCCCGACTTTTAATTTGGCGGCGCGTTCGATGGTGCCATCAATCGTTACCAGACCAGCGTCCGCTTCGATAAAGCAGGTGCTGTCGTTGGTTAAATCGCTGCCGCTGCTGCCGATCACGGCATGATGCATCGCCACGCGTGGGTCGGGAAGGTGGAATTTGCAATCTGAGCCGCGGCCGATTCGTACCTGATCGACATTCAGCGTTTGCTGCGTCCGGGTAACCTGGCCGAGTTTGTTGCGGGTGAGTTGTACAAGGAGAAGTTTCATTTCGTTACCAGTAAAAAAATACCGAAATGATGTGCGCCGTCAGCGCGGCCAGCAGCGCAAACGAAACAGGCACGTGAATGTAGAGCCATAAATCGAGCAGCGCTTTGAAGCGCACATCTGCACGAGCCCTATCGACCCATTTTTCTTTGCGCAGCATCAGCGAGTAAAGATCGCGGTTTTGTTTTTGCTGATCGCCTTTAAGTGTTTTGCCAATGCCCTCAAGAAAGACCACCGCGCGTTTAGTCGGGCAGTTACCGGGGCGGTGCAAGAATTGTGCGAACACTCCGCCACCAACCCGGGTATTTTTAATCGATTCCATCGCCACTGCGTTTATTTCGTCAGACATCGACATCGCGGTGCGCCGAATCTCGCGATCCAGATCAGCAATCTTTTGCACAAGACTATCGAGCGTTTCTTCGCCCATATTGGCAGTCATGAGTGCGGGGAAACGCAAATAGGCGAATACGCCGAAAAACCCAGAAAAAATGACAATCAGCATCAGCACATAGGCCAGTGTGTGAATGTTCCAGCCAACCTGAAAGCCAGCGTGAAGCGTGGCCAAGACGATGAGTGCACCGCCGATGTAGACGTGGGCCGAAAGCCATCCTTGGATGCCGCTGATATTGGCCTTGTAACGGCGCTTTTGGACGCCCAGCCACATGAGCCAGACGATCAGCAGCGCACTTATGGTGCCCAGCACGTATCCCACCACGGTGCCACCATAACGCCCTACGGGAAAGGTGTACCAGGCGAATACAAAGATAGAAATCAGCGCCAGTAATGTCGCAACTTTGAGGTATCGATACCGTCGATACTCGAGAAATGTACGGTGTTTCATTTGGGTCAAGGCCTCCCTGCTTTGGCGTCCAATTGATCCTGCGTGACAAATTTTTATAGATCGTGGAGTCCGCGAACTGCCGAAAACACGACCGGCTATTTGTTCAAAGTGTAACCGTTTTGCCCAAAACAAAAAAAGTGTTTTGGCCTGAATGGCACTAAAACCATACCCTGATTAAGGTATAGGTAGTCGTTTAGCCGTCCGATTAACCTGCACAGGTAAACCGCATCAAACCGAGCAGGCTATAATTCTGTGGCCGCTAAAATCGGCAAATTGTCACGATGTACTGCTGGTTAGTGCCCACATCCATTTTCTTTAAGAACACGACTTTGATACCATTTCTATTAGTTGCCAGCTTAATGTTGATTGGGGCGCTTGCATTTGTGCTGGTGCCCTTGTTGCGAACCCGTGATAAGCAGGGTAACCACGACGCGCGGGGCGGCGCGATGACGGACAGCGCCAGTAATGTAGCCATCTTCCGCGCACAAAAAAGTGAGATCGAACAGGATTTTGCAGCCTCGCTAATTTCACAAGACGAACGCGATCAGGCAATAAAAGAACTATCGTTTCGCGTGGCAGCAGAGGTCACAGACGACGCCGACTCACTTGGCGCGGTGCCGGCGGCCACCAATATGGTCTCTAAAGGCGTGTGGGTGGTGGCAACTCTTGCGCTGGTGGGGATTCCGCTGACGGCCGTATTGATGTACGCGACATTGGGCGCGCCGCAGGTAATTATTGGTAACGTTTCCGCGCGTGGTGTCCCGGCCGGCGGTGTGGCGAGCGCAACCACGCAGGGTGCTAATCCGGCACCGAGCGCCGCCACCGCATCGGGTGCTGCCGAGCCTAACCCGGCAGTGACGGACAAGCAGATTCTGGCGATGGTCGATAGCCTCGCTGAAAAAATGCAGCAAAATCCGAGCGACCCTAAAGGCTGGGTATTGCTGGCAAGATCTCAAAACGCGTTGGGCCGTTTCGCTGAGGCAGCCAAATCCTATGAGCGTGCAGCAGCGCTATTGCCGAATGACGCACAGGTGCTGGCCGATTACGCTGACGCCGCCGCCATGACGCAAGACGGGCGCTTTGATGGCAAGCCTTTAACGCTTATCAAGCAAGCGTTGCAGGCCGATCCCGCTAATATGAAAGCGCTGGCGCTCGCCGGCACCGCAGAAATGCGGCTGGGAAATAAAGCGCAGTCGTTAGCGCACTGGGAAAAACTTAAAACCCTGGTTGCCAAAGATTCGGAAGATGCTCGTGAGGTTGATTCCATAATTGCGGAAGTAAAGGGTTCTGCGGCGGGCGTTCCTATCGTGGCCCAAGCTGCTCCCGCTTCAAATCCTAACTCGGCCCCAAATCCGCAACCAAATCAGGCGTCGCCGCCGGTCGCAAGAGCAGAAGGCATAAAGACCTCTGGCGTGGTGTCGATTGCGCCAGAACTGGCGGCAAAAATTGCCGCGGGAGATACGCTTTTCGTATTCGCGCGGGCCGTCAATGGCCCCAAAATGCCGCTGGCTGTAGTGAAGGTGGCGGCACCAAAATCATGGCCGTTTCAATTCGCGTTGGATGATTCAATGGCCATGGCACCGGGCATGAATTTGTCTGCCTTTCCAGAGGTTACGATTGAGGCGCGGATCTCAAAATCGGGTGGCGCACAGCCGCAGGCGGGCGACTTGGCGGGCCAGAGCTCCGCGCTGAAACCCGGCGCCAGCAACATTGGTGTAACGATCTCGCGCGTACTGCCCTGAGATCACGTCGAGATGATTGCGGCCGTGCCATCGAGTTTGCGAGGTGAAAACCTCACGCTTTCGCGTGGCAGTCGCGTGCTGTTTACGCAGCTGGGATTTTTGATCGCAAGCGGCGAAGCGTTGATCTTGAGGGGTGCCAACGGCAGCGGCAAGACCAGCCTGCTGCGCGTGCTGGCAGGCTTGACCCAAGCAGATGAAGGGGTGATTTTTTGGAATGAATCAGTGTGTACAACGGCCTCGTTTCAATTTCGCTCGAACGCGCTTTACTTGGGCCATGCAAACGCGCTTAAAGATGATTTGACCACGGCGGAAAATCTGGCGGACGCGCTGGCTTTTGACGGCGTAACGATGTCGGAAGAGAAGCAGGTCGACGCGCTTAAACAAGTAGGCTTGTCGTCGCGCCGCCATTTACCTGCGCGTAAATTGTCGCAAGGCCAAAAGCGTCGCATCGGCTTGGCTCGTTTGCTATTGGCAGAAAAGCCGCTGTGGCTGCTCGACGAGCCGACTAACGCGCTGGATGCGGAGGGCGTGGCGCTGTTTACCCGCATCACCGATGAGCATCTCTCCGCGGGCGGCATAGCATGCATTGCTACCCACTTAGATATGAAGGTTCATGCGCAAATGCGTGAACTGCGTGTGGATGAGTACGAGGCTGGTGAATCGTCCAGATCAACGGCGGTTAGTAAGCTGGCTGAAACACATGAAGCTACGGAAGCGGCATGAACTCGCTTGCGAACGCGGCCCCGGAAACGCCGGAGATATCTGCGGAGAACGGCGTTCTGCTTGCCTTTCGCCGGGATTGCCGGCTGGCCATGCGAAGCCGTGGCGAGATCATTCAGGCGCTGGTTTTTTTTGTCATTGTTGTCAGTTTGTTTCCGCTCGCGGTGGGCGCTGAATCTGCCTTGCTAAAGCGCATCGCCCCCGGCGTGGTGTGGGTTGCGGCATTGCTGTCGGTCTTGCTCACGTTGCCACGGCTTTTTGCCAGCGATTACGCTGACGGCACGCTCGAGCAGCTGGCAATGTCGCCATATCCGATGGCGACCATTGTCGCGGGCAAAATGCTGGCGCACTGGTTCACGACTGGGCTGCCGCTCGCACTGGTGGCGCCGATATTGGGCTTGCAATTTGGTTTGGGAACGGGTGAACTTGGGGTGATTGTTGCAAGTCTCATGCTTGGAACGCCGATTTTGTCCATGATCGGCGCGATTGGTGCGGCGTTGACGCTGGGCGTTCGCGGTGGCTCAATACTCATGGCCTTGTTGGTGCTACCCTTGTACATTCCGGTGTTGATTTTCGGCGCGGGTGCGGTAGAAGCGTCAATGGCGGGTATTGATTACGCCGCAAATTTGTCACTGTTGGGCGCGGGATTGTTATTAGGTGCGCTGGCATCGCCGTTTGCCGCCGCTGCCGCAGTCAAGATAGCCTTGGACTAATTTTCATCAAAAACGAGCAGATAACGTGAGCATTTTCAAATACGCTTCGCCTTCAACTTTTTATCCGCTAGCGGGGAAAATTGCCCCGTGGTTCGCCGTGATTGCCGCTGTTTTGGGTACGGTTGGGCTTTATTTGGGGCTGTTCCGTGCGCCGGTTGATTTTCAGCAGGGCGAGGTTTATCGCATCATTTTTATTCATGTCCCGACTGCTTGGATGGCCATGTTAATCTATTTGGTGATGGCGGCCTACGGCGTGATGGCGCTCACGTTCAACACCCGGCTCTCGTCGATGATGATGGAGGCGCTCGCACCCACCGGCGCGATGTTCACGGTGCTGGCGTTATGGACGGGTGCGTTGTGGGGCAAGCCGACCTGGGGTACGTATTGGGCGTGGGATGCG
>JBBRZG010000071.1:0-19155 GCA_038236905.1 Burkholderiales bacterium | reverse complement strand
TTCGATAGGAGAAATCGCGTGAGTGTTCGACGTTTTGCGAGCGACTCGCTGATTCTTTTCAGGCAGGCAATGACCGCGTGGCTAAATGATGCTGCGCCCAGCATGGGAGCAGCACTTTCTTATTACACGATTTTCTCGTTAGCACCACTGTTGCTGCTTGTGATGTCAGTCGCGGGCTTTGTATTTGGCGAAGAGGCGGCGCGCGGCGAGCTGTTTGAACAGCTGCGCGGCCTGATGGGTGCGGATGCTGCGCAATCCGTTCAGACGATATTGGCGTCATTGAATAAGCCTGCACAAAGCATTGGTGCGAGCGTGTTCGGCGTGGTGCTGTTGGTGGTTGGAGCGACGAGCGTATTCGGTGAATTACAGAACTCGCTGGATCGAATCTGGCGCGCACCCGTGCAACAAAAAAATTCAAATATATGGAACTTGCTGCGTGAACGACTGCTTTCCATCGGCATGATTTTTGGGCTCGCGTTCTTATTGATGGTGTCGTTGGTGGCGGGCGCATTCGTCAGTGCACTCGGCAAGTGGTGGTCGCCGATTTTCGGCGGCTGGGAAAGCACCGCACAGATCGTCAATGCGGCCGTCGGATTCATGCTGTCGACGCTGGTATTTGCGATGATCTATAAACTCATGCCGCGCGCGCAAGTGCGTTGGCGCGACGTTTGGATCGGCGCAATTGTGACCTCCGCCCTCTTCACTATTGGTAAATTTCTGATCGGTTTATACATTGGCAAAAGCGGGGTCGCGTCTGCTTTTGGCGCAGCGGGCTCGATTGCGGTGATTCTGGTCTGGGTGTATTACTCGGCGCAAATTTTCTTGATCGGCGCGGAGTTTACGTGGGTGTATGCGCAGAAATTTGGTTCGATGCGCGATTCGCCCGACCACGCCGACATAAATTCCAAGTAGCAACGTGTTTAGCCTAAAAAGCTTTCGTCATGTCCAAGGCCGCGTGCGCTGATGGAAGCCGGTCTTTGGTTCGCGTTGGGCGGCTCGCTACTGCTGGCAATGAGCCTAGGCAGCTCATATCTTTCGCGCCTGCCATTCAGCAGCGCCATGCTGTACCTCGCCATCGGCGCCGCACTAAGTCCGTGGTGGCTCGCCGTCACAGCCCTGAATGCAGAAATGCATTCAACGGCAGTTGAAAGCCTGGCCGAAATTGTCGTGCTCATTTCGCTTTTTACGTCGGGATTGAAGCTCAGCCCCGGGCTCCGCGACCGGAGATGGATGCCATCACTGCGGCTGGCGGTGGTATCCATGTCAATTACAGCCGCACTGGTCGCGGCAGCTGGCGTGACAATGCTCGGGCTGTCGCTCGGTGCCGCCATTCTTTTGGGCGGCATTCTCGCGCCGACCGATCCGGTGCTGGCGTCAGAGGTGCAGGTCACCGAACCCACTGATCGTGATCAGCTGCGATTTGCGTTAACCGCAGAGGGCGGCCTCAATGACGGCACTGCGTTTCCAATCGTCATGCTGGGCCTGGGGCTGATGGGGCTTCATGAGATCGGCACGATGGGCTGGCGCTGGCTGGCGGTTGATGTTTTGTGGGCTGTCGCTGCAGGGGTTGCTATCGGTGCTGCTCTGGGCACGGGCGTGGGCAAACTGGTGCTGTACATTCGCCGCACGCATAAAGAAGCCGTAGGCCTCGATAATTTTTTGGCGGTGGGATTAATCGCGGCGGCCTATGGTGCTGCGCTGATGCTGCAGGCCTATGGGTTTCTTGCCGTATTTGCCGCGGGGGCGGCATTACGACGCGTGCAGCAAATCCAAACGGCAGCAAGCACCTTGATGCCCGACCGGCTGCCGGCGATAGCCGCAACAGAAAATGCCATTGCCACGGTCGGGAATGAGGCCGTGAACGTGAATACTGCGCCGAGCAGCCATCCGGGGATACTTGATTCTGCGCATAAGGAAAAACTTGCGACCGACGCAAAACATGCGTCGGCTTTTATGGCGAACGCGGTATTGAGTTTTAACGAACAAATGGAACGAATCGGCGAAGTGATTGTGGTCATCGTCATTGGCATGTTGCTGTGGAGCGTGGACTGGCGCGACGTGTCGTGGCTGTTTGTCGGCCTGATGTTTTTGGTATTTCGACCCATCGCCGTCGCGCTCGGACTGGCGGGCTCGGGCATGTCAAAAAATCAGAAGTTGTTGATTGGCTGGTTCGGTATTCGCGGTGTCGGCTCACTTTTTTATTTGATGTACGCCGTTAATCATAATCTTGCGCCAGACGTAGCCAACACACTCGTGGCCACCACACTCTCGGTGGTCGCGGTATCGATCGTGCTGCACGGCGTGTCGGTAAGCGGACTGATGGATCGCTACCGCACGCGCCAAGCGGCGAGGCGCCAAGTCAGGTAAGCGTTGTTAGGTAAACGGATCACTACTTTATTCCGTCTCATGCAGAGGCTCACAAAGATCGGGCGATCCTCCTACAGCATTGGCGGCCTCAGTTTGTGATGATAAATGTAATGCCATTCGTGATCGGCAGGCTAATCGCAGCGTTCGCAACCGTTAACACATCACCCTTTTTATGGAGAAACTGATCATGCCGCAATCCGATAAACACGACGACAGCCCCATGCCGGACAATCTAGCTCAAGCCCGCCACTCCGCTCGTGCGGAACAGCCGCGCCGGCGCTCGGACGACTGGCCGGTTGATAAGAACGATACGCCGCCCCCGCAGGACGTTATTGTTTCCGACCACGCCCCTGATAGCGACGAGGACAACGATGATGAAATCAATAATGATGTGACCTCACCCGAGCATCCCGACACGAGTAATGATCGCGTGTCGAGCGACGGCATGCCCCTCCGTCCGCCTCGTTAATTAGGCTTCGGCGGGAAGTAGAATTAAAGCTCTAAGTCTAGCACTGGCCGGCGTTCACAGGCATATTTGGCTGTAGCAGCCCACTAGTGCTAGGGTTTGCCGTTGCTATCTCGTATTCGCTGGCTTACTCATTTAATTCTGCCGCCAGTTCTGAATCACATTGGGCTGCCGCTGGCTGCGCTACAGTGATGACGCGGTAAGGGCAATTTTGCTGTAGATATTTGCGCAATATTTTGTAGATGTCGGCGTCGAATTCGATCACCGCGGTCGACACAATCAAATCGGCAAGTTCGGCTTCGTCCACTGCGCTGCCGCGATAGAGCCAATGACAAAAAACATGCACCCGTTCCCAATGATGTTCAGGATGAATTTCTTTGATAGCGATTAAGCCCGGCGCAGTCCAGTCCTGAAATTTGTGCGCCGCCAGTGCGTCGAGCAAGCGAATGTTGTGTTGAAACAGACTCTCCTGCCCCGCGCAGAATCCTCGGCATTTCTTTAACTGATACGAGAAACACGGCCCGGCGATTTTTTTTGTGCTTATCGCGTTCAAACATAAGAGACGGTCATTGGCTGCGGCAGCGAGCACGGCTTTGGCCTGGGCCTTGGTCGAAAACGGCCCATAAATGCCTTGGGTATTGGCGAAGTCAATGCTCGCGACGGCCACGATTTCTACGGGTTGTGCAAGATCAACCATGCGAATAAATACCAGATCGCGATTGCGCCGCAATTTGTGGTTTCGCAGTGGCATTTGTGTTTTGATTAACACCGATTCGCGCAATAGCGCGCCCATTTCGCCACACGTTTCCTCGTAATCGATGCGCATGATTTCAACCGACAGCCGCTGGTCGTTGGCGCTGCGATGATCGCTCGAAAAATGGGACCGCACACGGCTGCGAATATCTTTGGCTTTACCAATATAAATCGGCGTATCGCTCACGCCATAGAACGTGTAAACGCCCGGACCTTCCGGCAGATTATCCAGCGCACCCGGCGGCAACTGCGGCGGCAGACTGGGCATTTTCATCAATACTTTTGCGGCGAGTGCGAGTACCTCTGGCGGGTGCTGGCGCGCGGCGATCTGAATGAATTGCCATGCCGCACGCGCATCGCCCAGCGCGCGATGCCGACCCGCTGTGACCAGATGATGTCGATCGCGCAATGCATCCAGTGAATGCGATGCGGCATCGGGGTACAAGCGGCGCGACAGTCTTACCGTGCACAGCACCTCCGCGGTAAAGGGCATGTCGACCCGTCGAAATTCATTCTTGATAAAACCATAATCAAATCGTGCGTTGTGCGCGACGAATACATGTTCATGCAATCGTCGATGGATTTCATGCGCGATTTCGTGAAACTTTGGCGCAGCTCGCACCATCGCGTTGGTAATGCCGGTTAACGTTTGAATCTCGGCAGGTATTGAGCATTCCGGATTCACCAGGCTAGACCACTCCTCCACCAGTTCGCCATCAATCACGCGAAGAATCGCAATCTCGGTAATACGATCAGCCGTCGCCGTCATGCCGGTGGTTTCGGTGTCGATAATCGCCAATGGATAGTTGAACATTGCCTTGATTTGAAATTTAATTTGAAAAATCGACCGACGCGGGCGACGCGGGCGACGCGGCGATGCAGCGATGCAGCGATGCAGCGATGCAGCAAAGGTGCCAGAAAGCCGACCCCTAAAATAGCAAAACTGTTTTTTTATACAGTGCGCCAAAAGCTGAGAATTTTCAACTCTTATTTTTCGCAAACTAAACGCTACGGCGAGGCAGCGAGACAGCGAGACAGCGAGACTGCAAATACAAAAAAGGCGTGGAAGCAGGCGGTTGCGATTGCACTCAATGGTGCCGACAATGCGCACACAAAGTTGAGGCACTTGAAAGCCGAGCGTCAAAACCCAGCCGCAGCTAAACCACACGGCTAAAGATTCGTATTCGCGACACGTAGGAATTCCCCTGCATTGCGTGCTGCCCGACGCTTGCATCCATCGCGACTGGGCGTCGATAACATCAGGTGGCGAATTAACGTAAATAGAATAGAAGCTCAACGAGGAGAATAGTTGAAAAAAGATTATTGGCTTGGCTCACACATTTGGGGTTTTCACTGCGCGGTGCCTGGCGCAGTGGCGCTGAGCGTGTTGTTCGCAACGGCACTGGTGTCATGTGCATCACTGCCTGAGCTTCGGCCACTGCAACAGATCGTGGCAACGGATTCGGCACCGGTCGGAAAATCGGTGGGCACGGCAGCCACGCCGGCGATTCGGCTTGAAACTGCAGCCGGAAAATTGTCGGTAAAGCAAAGCCAAACGGTATTGGATCGACTTGACCGTGGCGCACCCGACACCGGTATTTTTGAACGCCATCTTGCGCTGGAAGAAGCCATATCGGGCGAGCCACTCACCACCGGCAATAGAGTTGCGCTGTTCCAAGACGGTCGCTCAACTTATGCGGCCATGAGCAAAGCCATTTTAGCGGCGAAGGATCACATCAATGTTGAGACTTACATCATCGAAGATGACGATATTGGACAGGCGTTCGTCAAGTCGCTGCTCGACAAACAGAGCGCCGGGGTTCAGGTAAATTTGATCTACGACAGCGTTGGCTCAATCAACACGCCGCGCACTTTCTTTGAGGGACTGACGGCGGCAGGCGCGAGTGTGCTCGAATTTAATCCAGTGAACCCGCTTACGGCTAAAAACGGCTGGGAAATTAATCAGCGTGATCATCGCAAGCTGCTTATCGTCGACGGCAAGACGGTATTTTTGGGCGGCGTGAATATCAGTTCAGTTTATTCAAGCGGCTCATTCGGGCGCAATCGGGTGGTGAAGCAGGATACAAAAAAGGGCGAGAAGCCGGTGCCGTGGCGCGACACGCATATACAAATTGATGGTCCGGTCGTGGCGAGTTTTCAGCGGATGTTTTTATCCACCTGGGCGAAGCAAAACGGTAAGCCGCTGAAAGAGCGAGTTTACTTTCCCGCGCTCAAAGCGGAAGGCAAGGAAGTGATCCGAGCGATCGGCTCGTCCTCCGACGATTCGCCATTGCGCCGCACCCGCTCGAACAGCAATGCCGCGGCCACCGTAAATAACGACACTAATGCTAAAGCTGCACCTGATGCACCGGATGATAAAGCCGCTGCGCTCATCTACATGACCTTGTTGTCGGCGATCGCAAGTGCAGAAACTTCCATTTCTTTAACCAATGCGTATTTTGTTCCAGACATGCAATTGATCAACGCGCTCGAGCTCGCTGTGAAGCGCGGTGTGAAGGTAAAGATCATCCTACCCGGGCACACCGACTCGGCACTGGTGTTTCATGCGGGTCGCTCTTATTACCAAAACATGTTGGCAAGCGGCATTGAAATCTATGAACGCAGCGATAAGTTGTTGCATTCAAAGACAGTATTGATCGATGGCGTCTGGTCGAGTGTCGGTTCGAGCAATCTTGATTGGCGCAGCTTCCTGCATAACGATGAAGTCGAGGCCGTTGTGCTTGGCACTGAATTTGGCAACCAGATGTTGAAAATGTTTGAGCAAGATTTGGCGGCATCACAACAGGTGACGTTGACGCAATGGGAATCGAGATCGCTGCTATTGCGCGTTAAAGAAAGCGCGGCGCGTTTATGGGCTTACTGGCTGTGAAAGTGGATGTGAAAATGGACGTGAAAATGAAAGCGCACGCGATGGATATTTCTAAAGTTAGCGTTATGGTCGGCGGATTCGTGTTTGCCATCGCGGTGATGTTTGGCAGCGGAAGCTCGGCGGCAACTGTCACCGCGGAAGCGGGTGCCGCGTCGCCGGCTGCGCTGCTAAAACTCAGAGAATCATTGCGCGGTCGCTTGGCGAATAGCCCGTTCAAAATTCCGCTGATTATTGAATCGGCACAGTCTTCCGACAATATCGAGGGCGACGTTTACGCTGAAATCAACCATCCGTTTGTAACCGTCAGCGCAGCGCTTGCGGTGCCGCAAGTGTGGTGTGATATTTTGGTTCTGCATTTGAATACGAAGTCATGCACGCTGCAACCGGACGCCACCAACCCCATTGGTGCGCCGACGCTGTTGATGATGGTCGGCAAAAAAGTCGAGCAGCGCGTAAAGGATGCATATCCGATCGCATTGTTATGGAGGGAAAGCAGTCGCAAAGCTGATTTTTTACAGATTCATTTGTCAGCGGATTCCGGCCCGCTGAGTACGCGCAACTACCGGATTGTGATGGAGGCCGTGCCGACCGAAAACGGACAGACATTCATCCACTTGTCGTATTCATATGGCTTTGGTGTTACGGCAAAATTTTTGATGAAAGCGTATTTGAATACCGTGGCGCGCGACAAGGTTGGCTTCACGGTGACCGGCAAACAGTCCAACGGCGAGCCGATTTATGTTGAGGGCTTACTGGGCTTGGTTGAGCGCAACACAATGCGCTACCATCTGGCGGTGGAAGCCTATCTCGGTGCCTTGCGTGTGCCGAAAACTATGCAGTTTGAAAAGCGGATTAATGACTGGTTCAACGCTGCTGAACGCTACCCGCGGCAATTACACGAAATCGAGCGCAGTCAGTATTTGTTCATGAAGCGAGGCGAGTCCGGCAAGCAGGCCCCGCCAATCTAGCGATATGCGTGGGTTTGCAACGAGCGGGGGGGAGTAAACGGCCTATTGTTAAGACGGCGGCTGACCCCGTTTAGCTTGGGCCCTAATTACTTGTTTTGGAGCCTAGGCGCTCGCAGCGCCTACAACATTCAGCGTCGTGAGTAGAAACGCCGGCATTAGTGGGCAGGCGAGCCTGCCATCAAGCGTTGAATAAGGTCACAGAATTCATCAACACCATTCGGCTTGAAGATGACCTCGTTAATCCCCAAGGCTTTGGCGTCGGCGCGCAGCTGATCAGTGATGTAGCCGGAAGAAATCGCGATCGGCAAATCCGCTCGAATTTTGCGCGCCTCGCTAGCCACTTGCAGGCCAGACAACCCGGGCATGTTGAAGTCGGTGACAAACAGCGAGATAGATTGCGGATCGCGCTGCAGTTCATCCAGCGCGTGCTGCTGATTGGTGAAGACGCTGACCTGGTAGCCACGCCGCGCCAGAAAGCGCTCCATAAGAAATGTCATGGATTCATCATCATCGAGATAAATGATGTGCTGCCCGGTTCCCGCCAATGCGGAGGCGCTATGGTCCAGCTGTTTCGGCGGGGCAGTCGCAGCTTCATCGACTTCCGGAAAGTAAATCGCAAAGGTTGTGCCTTTCCCTAACTCGCTTTCGACGCTGATATATCCGCCAGCGGCGATGACAATGCCGTGCACCACCGCCAATCCAAGCCCGGTTCCTTCGCCGAGAGGCTTGGTCGTAAAAAATGGCTCAAACAGTCGTGGCAGTTCCTCGGCGCTGATCCCGCTACCACTGTCCGTAACCCGAAGCACCGCATAGCGGCCAGCCGGAATTGTCCCGGTCGCCGAAGCCCGCGATGTCGTCAGTTCCTCTCTTTCGACCGAAATGCGCAGGAGGCCAAGTTGGCCGGCCATCGCATATCCAGCGTTGGTCACGAGATTTAACAGCACCTGCTGCAGTTGGGTGGCATCTCCCAAGATGGGCAAAGGGCGCGTCCCCAGGTCAGCCTCTAGATTGAGTTGTGACGAGATCGACATCCGCAACATCCGACGCGAATCAGCAACGATTTCGCGTAGCGAGATCACTTGGCGTACGGTTGACTGACGGCGGCTGAAGGAAAGGATTTGTTGAATCAATTCGCGCGCGCGTATTCCCGCCTTTCGAATTTCATCGAGACTCTCCAACGCTGCTGGACAGGCCGCTGAATCTTGCCGCGCGAGCTCTACGTTGCCCAAAATAGCGCCGAGGATGTTATTGAAATCGTGCGCAATGCCTCCAGCCAATACGCCAATCGCTTCCATCTTTTGCGACTGGTGCAGCCGCTGCACCAGCGATTCGTGTTCGAGTTCCGCATTCTTGCGTTCTGTTATGTCGCGCTCAACCCCGACAAAATGAGTTACCTTGCCGCTTCCGTCAACCACTGGCGCTATGGCAATTTCTACCCAGTACTCACGCCCAGACTTCGAATAGTTGACCAGCTCAGCGATGACCGCCTGATTCAGTAGACGAGCCTGGCGAATGCGGTCAAGCCCGGCGCGATCCGTTTTAGGGCCCTGGAGCATGGAGGGAGACTTGCCAATTGCCTCAGCGGCAGGGTAGCCGGTGATGCGCTCGAAGGCGGGATTCACAAACACAATCCGCCATTCAGGCTGCCCGGCTTGCGTGGCTTCAGTAATGATCACCATATCATTTAACTGCGATACGCTGGCTTCTAGCAAACGAAGCGATTCCTCTGCCGCGTACTGTTGGGTCAGATCACGACCCACGCCGCGGTAGCCGGTAAAGTTGCCATCCTCACCAAATATCGGCGCCCCGGACACGGCGGCCCACTGGACGTGACCGTTACCGTAGTCGAACTGGAAGCGCAAATCGCGGTATGGCTGGTGACTGTTTATCAACTGGCAGTGCGCCTCCCAAGCCGCCTCCGTCATGTTGAGTAGATTGCCCTCCCAGCGCGTCTTTCCCAGCCAAAAATCCGCATTCGATATCGCCGTGCCGGCACCGAGCGCCTCCATCTTGGTGTAACGGAACTCAGCGTCTTGCTCCCAATACCAATCTGCGGATAGCTCGGTCAGCATTCGAAACCGGGTTTCGCTCTCGCGAAGATCTGCCTCGTCGCGACCGCGGCGCTCCAGCATGCGGTTGAATTGCATCGCCACCGCACGAATTTCCGGCGGCCCGCTGACCGCGACCGGTGTAGCCAACCCGCTTTCGGCAATCGACTTACTGGCCGCGGCGAGCCCATCGATGGGATTCACCACCGACGATCCAATCCACCATGACACCATCAGCAGCAGCGCCAACGCGAACACCCCCAACAACAAATTTCGATAAAGACTTTGCCGACTTGGGGCCAGCACCTGTGCTTCTAGAATACCGGCGTAAACATGCCAGCCGATGTTTGGCAATGCAACGTGGCTCCACAGCCGCTCCTGCATCGCAATGCCCTGCTCTTTAAATAACGAACTCGACTTGCCGAGACTTTTATCTCGAAAGCCAGGAGAGATGGGGCGCCCAATGCGGTTCTCTGGGTCGGTGGAGCGCAAAACAATCTGGCCCTCTGCATCGGCCACAACAATCTGCACGTCGTTGCGAAAGGCACGCTGTAACTGCTCGTTGAACTTGAGCAAGTCGATCGGCAAAATCGCCACACCGCGCAGCGCGCCGGCATCGCTTTTGATCGGGTAAGTCAGCGCAATCGCCCAGCGTTGGGTGGCCGATCTTAGATACGCGTTACCAACCAGCGGTTGCTCGCTGCGGCGCGACTTTTGGAACCAATCAAGCCCGCGCGCTTGTTCTGGCGAAAAAGGTCGGTCCGTCAGCGAGCACGCGATGTTGCCGTCAAGATCGCGCGTCGTGAAGGTCGCATACTCGGGCTGCATGCGCACGAACTCTGCAACGAATGGATCACACGCGCCGAGGCTGAGGGCGCGGGTCAGCGGTCGGTTGGCCAGACTTTCAAGCTCGACCTGACGCTCGCGCAGCGCGAGATCGATATTGGATGCCATCGCCTCGGAGACATACTTAACTTCGGAAAATGCCGCATCCTCTGCACGCTGGTTGTCCAGATAAAGACTCCAGCCGAAGATTGCCGAGAGCGACGCCGCGAACACGGCGACCAGCAGTAGCAGCTTGGAGCGTACTGAAAGTGATGCTAACGAGGGCATAGGGAGGGCTGCATGTGCGTGGCTGCTGGTCTGCTTCACATACTACTCTGAAGCTGATGCGCCCTTCCGCTTAATCAGGCAAGGCTGGGATTAGGTACTGCAGGCTGATTCGCGTGATGTTGTTTAGCATCGCGGAAGTTGTCAGTCGCCTAGTAGCCTCCAAGGCAGACCGCTGAGAAGGCGTTAACAGGAACATGAATCCAAAACACGTTGAAGCCCGCATGCGGCTCTCAGCGCATAAAACCAACCAGAAACGCGGCGTCAGAATTCGAATCGACAAGACTGAACGCGCGTTGATCCGCTTGAAGCGCATCCGGCTCTTCGGCAAGCGACTTAGCGAGGATTTCGTTCGTCCGGCGTGCCGCACCGTGCCACGCTGGGATGCAGTCCACTCACTGGCGAACTCTTAAAAGATGGCATCTACCTTCTCTAATAAGGAACATGCGTGTCCGTTATTTATGGATCATTATTTTGCGGCAGTCACAGCAATCAGTCGCGGCCCGTTCCGTTCCGCTAGCCTCGCGACAACCAGCAAGTGTGTCTCGATAATGTTGAGTAACCTGACTTACGCTGGCAATCCTGGTGCCGCCCGCGATGGAATTTATGATCGCCTCAATGCACGTGCACATACCACTCTTGTCCAGACCCCATCAGCGTTAACGTAAACAAAAATGCGAGCAAAATCTAAGATTTTCTTAGTCACCAAATAAGTAGCGGCGATATCGTCATCGGCAAAGAGACTCCCTACCCGTTGATCATCGCCGCCAATTTCTGTAGGCGTGCCTCCAATAAAGTTAGCGGCTCTCGACTAGTCTCATCCTAAACGAGCAAACCCGGCAGATAGTCTGTGAAGTTAGGCAAATTCAACAGACGCCGGAAGTTTTCGCCAAGATAGGCGCGCAGCAGTGGCGTTGAGCTATCAGCTTCCTCGACAAGTGTTTGACGGCCATCGACAATATTTATGATGTCTTCAAGATCATGACTGGCCAACACATCGCTTTTGCCCCGATCCTTAAAAGCCTCGAATTTTGTAGCAACAAATGCCGCTGCCGTGATGAGCCGAATGCGAGCACCGCTGGGCAACACAACCGTTCGAGCAGTCTCAACAACTAACGGATACCAGCGGTTTGCGAAGCCCAAAATACTGGCATCGGTCGGCATCAAGTCAACTTCCAAATTTTTATAGCGCCATCGGCAGATCGGCGCGTCGCTCGCAAGGTCGCGTAGAAAACCCAATTTTGCAAATTTCTTTTCCATGCTGTGGTAGCCAGATAACGCGGCAACCGCAACCACCAAATCGACGTCATACGTTACGCGCACAGGTGCTGCTGCTAAATCGGTTACGAGCAACCCAACCGCGCAGCCGCCAACAAAGACCAGCTCGTCGCACAAGCCCGCCAGCGCATGCGCCACCAACTCAACCTTCTCGATATTGGGGTCGCGTGGATTCATACAAAGTATTTCTCTAACAACTCTTTCGCCGCGTTACGTTCGCGAGCTTGGCCAGAACGTAGCGCATCAAACAACGAGAGCACCGCATGGATTTCAGGATTGCCGAGTGCTGCCTGAGGCACAGACGGATACAACGGTGTCAAGCCGTGCCCGCGCACACTACCTCCAGCGTGTGGCCACACGGGCACCGCATCCAATGATGGGGCAATAACCGTGTTCAATGGTGCGGCTGCATAGCTTGTCGGCACGCCGCGCACCAACCCGCCCCACTGCGGTGGAAATGCGTATTTCGCACCGTGAAACAGAAATTCTTTGAACTGAGGCTTGAGCAACGCGTAGCTGCCGGATTCATTCACTGCCAAACCGGACGATGCGGCGCGTTTCATCGCACCATGCAGAGCGGAAAGTGAAAGCCCAGTGTAGACAGAGAGCGCCAAATAGTTTTTGAATGTGCCGCCATTACTCAAGATAACTAACAGAACAAATAAATCCTGCGGTTTTAGAGACCCTTGCTTATTCGTTATTTTCGCCATATTCTTAATTCATGAAATGAGAATAATTAGTAATATACGCTTTAACTTTAAGCGTTTAATTTATATTTATTAAAATATTCTCATTTCATGAATTGAGAATTCTGAAAGAGTTAAAGTTTACCGCTGGCGTGTGCCCTCGTTTAGTTGCACCGCAAACGCCGCGCAAATATTAGGGCTATGGTCGATGTTGCTAATAAAGAGAAAAAAGGACTTGCCACAACTCAGGCTAAACGCACAATCTTATCCACTTGGGATTTCACTGGGTGATATTCTTGGTCAGGGCTAGCGAGGCACTCGAATTGCCGCTACAAGCGCTGAGGTCCTCGCAAGCTGTTTTTTTATCGGTAACCGGTATGCTTGATCTGCGCGCCGAGTTCTTTTTTGAAAAACTTAGCGCGCAACAGAATGAATGCCAACACTTCGGCGACTCACAGAGCCCCCGCATCCTGCCTAAATTTATAACCCCGTTTTTGATCTACTAAATGGCATCTTCATCCAGAAAAATGTCTTTAGCCTCGTAGCCTCCGAGCCGAGCCGCCGCCAAGACGTGAGCAGGCACATGAATCAAAAACATGTCGACGCCCGCCTGAATCTCTTCGCGCGTAAACCGCTCAGGAAAGAGCATAAAACCAACCAGAAACGCGGCGTCAGAATTCCAATCGACAAGGTTGAACGCGAGTTGATCAGCCTAAATCGGATCCAGTTTTTCAGCAAGCGCCTCGCCCAAAACATCATTTGCGCGTCGTGCACACACATTGCCCAAGAGTGATGCAGCCCGTTCTCCGACGAGCCCTCGAAAAATACTATCGACCTTCTCTGCTACAGAATCGCAAGCGTCCGTTGAAATATACGATCAAAGGTTTGAGATCAGGTAATAACCGAAAAACGCGACACCCTTACCGCGCGCACAAACAATGCGTCAGCACCATAAATGGCATGCCGCTGCGTGATTTGTCCGACATTTCAGATAGCCACAACAAATCTTTTTGCGCTTCGTTCACCGCACCATTTGGGATGCCTGCGGGGATCAAACGCAAATTAAATTGGGAGGCCAAGGTGCTCATGGTGGCTGATGCATCGACACCAAACTGCTGCAGGATGCGTTCAAATTTACTCGGCTCAGGCTCGATGTAGGTTATCCGCACATCTTCCGGCAATTTCGCCTTGGCAGCGGCGGATTTGATCGCGTCTGTAAAGCTACCGGTGCGATCAATCAGCCCGCGCTCTTTGGCTTGCGCGCCCGTCCATACGCGGCCTTGCGCGACCGCATCTATTTTCTCAGGGGTGGTTTTACGGGCGGTCGCGGCTTTGGTAGTGAATTCATTGTAGATATTGCTGATCGAGCCTTGAATCAGTTGCTCGAAGCGGGGATCGAGCGCGCGACGCGGATCGTAACCGCCACCCAGCCAAGTCGTGGTGTAGCCGCCGGTGTTAACAGATAGTTTTTCGAGCGCTTTTTCGGCGGTTGGTAAAATCGCGAATACGCCAATCGAGCCAGTAATGGTGGTGACATCCGCAATCACTTCGTCTGCCGCCATCGAAATCCAGTAGCCGCCCGATGCCGCCACATTGCCCATCGACACCACGACGGGCTTGCCCGCGGTTCGGGTGAGCTCCAATTCGTGACGAATCAGCTCCGAGCCAAATGCGCTTCCGCCGGGCGAATTCACCCGCAGCACAATCGCCTTGATTTTGTCGTCATCGCGGGCACGTCGAATAAGCTCTGCAGTGGAGCGGCCACCGATGCTACCTGCAGGTGCTGCGCCATCCGTGATTTCGCCTTCAGCCACCACCACACCAATGGCGTCACCCATGCCGAATGCCACTTTGGGTTTAATGCTGTCCAGATAGGCACCGAACGAGACCTGACGGAATGTTTTTTGATCAGCGTGCTCGTCATCTTTGGCACCGCGCTCAATCATCATTTGGCGCATTTCATCGCGTGTCTTCAGACTATCGACCCACTTGTTTTGCAGCGCAAGTTTGGCGGCATTGTTGCCAGCAGCGGTGAAAAGCTCCGGCAATGCATTGATGGTTTTTGCAATGCTTCCCGCCGGCAATTTGCGCGCCGTTTCCACCCCATCGGTATAGGTTTTCCACAAGGCGTCGTATAAATATGCGTCGGATTCCATGGTTGCTTTTGAAGGCGCATTTGCAAAATAGGGCTCGCCAAAATTTTTGTACGTGCCGACGCGGATCACGTGCGCCGTCACGCCGATTTTATCCAGCGCGTCGCGGTAGTAATTTCGGTAGCGGCCAAAACCATCCATGTACACCATGCCCATCGGGTGCAGCATCACCTCAGAGGCGTGCGCGGCTAAATAATATTGTTTTTGATCGAAATTAGAGCCCCATGCCACCACTTGTTTGCCGCTGGCCTTGAAGCGCTCCAGCGCGGCGGCAACTTCGCGCAGATTGGCGAGACCAGTATTGGAAAAATCATCGAGAATCAGCAGGACGCGGTCAATTCGCTTATCTTTTGCGGCTGCATCCAGCACCATCAACACATCACGCAATTGCGTTTGCGCGCCACCATCGCCACCCGCCGCCTGCGCGGTAATGCGGTCGCGCACACTGCCCGATTGCTGTTCCACCACCGGCCCGCTCAGATTCAGCACCAGCGCCGTTTTGTCCTGTAGCTTCAACTTGTCACTGCTCAACAAGGCAATGATAAAAACGATGATGATGAACAGAAAAATCAGATTAAAAAGAGCTCGCCGAGAGGCATCGAGAAACGACCAGAAACCGCTGACAATCCGATAAAGCATCGACGGACGTTTGTCCGGCGCTTGGGTGGGGGGAAGGGATGACATGGAATGCTCCAGATATTGAAATTAAGACGATGTGCAACGCTAGTAGGCGTCGCTATGTTAGCTCAGACGCTTGAAAACGCGCGAAGATTGCGATAAACCGGCCAATTCGAGTGATAAACCCAGCCGATGATACGTTTATGCAGCGACCTCAGCTTCGTTCGCGGCATCGATCTCGTCAGCGGATTCCAATAATGAGCCGACCGCACGCTCGAACAGCGGTGTTGCCTCAATGAATCGCGCGCGGCCGACGCGCAACAGCCAGCGGAATAATTTCACACTGATGATGGAGGGCTTGGGCCGATCAACGATCGTTAAGACCAGGCTAGCCTCATTCGGGCTTACCCAATTTAATTTTGCGAAGCTAGGCTTCCCATAAAGATTGATCTCAATCGAGACGCCGCTCTTAAGGCGCGCCATCACCTCGGCTCTATCCGTAGGTGACTCCTCGGGTACGGCGTCGTTGGCGTCGGACTGATCGTTGCCGGTGTCAGAGTAAGTATCGTTCGCTGCCGGGCCTTGCGAAATACCGGTGTCGCTTACTGATGTGACCTCCGCGACTGATTTGATCGGATTGAAGTCGGTGTCAAACATGTCATCAATAACATTCATGTCGACTTTTAATTCGCGAATAGCGTCTGCCAGCAAGGCGGCACTGAACTCGGGAATCTGCTTCGTATCGTCACCGTCAGCCTCAGCATCGTCGCTGGGTGTGCGTACGTCAAATTCGGCGTTATCCATGAATGCCGCAAACCGGTCGCGAATGAATGACAGCGGCGGAACACTGCCGATCAAATTGATCGCCCTCAGCGCGCGGGTATGACTGTCAATCAACCAGCCTAGAAAATCCTGTTGTTGTTGAATATCCCATTCGAGCAGGGTCATGCCCTCGCGCATCGTAGCCAAAATGCCCGGCAACATGCTAAGCAACTGTTTACGGTCAGCTTCGGCCACTTTGGGCGCAATGCTCCAAATGAGATCGGGCACCATCGACCGGAAATGTTTTGAATCTGCCACATCGGAGCGGCCCGCCCGCTCCACCACGTGCGCCCAAGTGTGGACGATAAAATGATGCAGTTTGGGATCAATTTTCAGGATCGATAAACCGTCGGCAATCATCGCCGTGATGCGCGCGAATTGCAGGGTGCGACTTTCGACACTCTCCATCGCCAGCACCGCACGCTCGACATCTTCGTCAGAGGTGCGCAATTCACGCGCCACAAACTGGTCGAATTCATCCAGCATTTGCGCGAATATTTCGACCCGCTCTTCGGTGTCCGCCAGCAGCGCTTCAACGATTCGACAAATTTCGGCGGTCAGATGTTTACCGCTCGGGTCTACCTGCCGCAAACTGAGAGAAATTGAGCCGATCCGGTTCACCAGCATCCGCGCGGGATGGCTTTTTTGGGTGAAGAAGGTGGGGTCACGCAGCGCGGTTTTGAGAACCAAAAATTGCAGCCGCCCCAACTGAGCACGGACTTCGGCGGGGACTTCGGTATCACGCAAAATAAATTCAAATAGCATCGCAACGATATCAATCGCCATCCGCTCTTGAACTGCATCCGTGAGCGCGCTCAGCTGTTGGCGCTGCTCCATAATGAGATTGCGAATGCTGCCATCTTCGAGAAACATCTGCTCTGCCGCAGGTGTCTCATCAACCATCAAGCTGTGTACTGAACGGTTTAAACGCGCGCTGGCAATAGCTGCGGCAGCCGAGTCAAATCCAGGCATGTCTTCGCGTGGCGGCGCAACACTATCGATACCGGTTAAGAAAGCGCGACGTAAAACACCGCCCGCCCGCTCGCCTGACGATAGCCACGCGGGAGCCATTGACGCCTGCGAGCCCGGCTGATCACGACCGCTCGCGAGCTGACCAGCGTTGCCACCGCCAGCAAAATCAGCCATGCCGCCCATTAAACCAGTCTCGGGCCCGGTCATTCCACCAAAGTTGCCGGCCCTGCCAAATCCACTCGCGGGACCACGACCAAAGCCACTGGCTGGCCCGCCCGCGAGGCCGGCATCACCCGCTCCGCCTTCGGTTCGGGTGCCGCGAACCCAGCCAATCAATCGATCAATACGCCGCTGCGACTGCACTTGCTGTGCGTGAGCCTGTTGCGCGGCCTGCGCGCTTGCATAGGCCTGGGCCTGCGCTTGGGCTTGCGCCTGAATCTGAGCCTGAATGGCGGCCTGGGCTTGGGACAAGGCGTCCTGCGAACCGCGCCCGCCAGGTTGCCCGCGTTCATCCCTCAATGGACCGCTGCTACTGTCAGGGCCCGTCATATCCTCGCCGGTACTGGTGTTCGGCCCGTGTTCGGCGCTCTTGCGAATTTTGAGCTGTAGTTGGGCGGCGATACCGTGATGAGAAAGCAGTTCGTTGAGACCGCTGTAAATATCGCTAACGCGATGAATCAGGCTTTCACATAATTGATCGATCAGCACCTGCGTAACGTCGGCCTGTACTTCGAGCATTTCGGCAGATTTGCCGATACTGCGCGACAGCACATAAGGGCGAAACGGGTTTTCGCGTTCCTTGATATTTTCCTGCTCAAACAATAACGCCACCCGAATATTCAGATCGCGTAATTCCTCGTCAGCTTCATCGCGGAATTGCTGCGTAATATTGTCTATGCGTAATTCATCTTCAAACGTCGACACTTCTACCAGGCTAAGCGCAGCTGCCTTAGGCTTCGCGCCACCCGACTGACGGAACGTGCTGTAGGCGGTTTGAAATCCGCGATTGAGCAATTGCTCGAGGTTGCGTACCGCCAGTGCCTTCAGCTGGGCGTTGCGCGTTGCCAGCACTGAGCGAGCATCCAAAAATCGGCGCTCTTCTGCCGACGACTTGGCCTGATCGGCTTTGGTAAATAACGCGATAACGCTACGATCAATCGCGGGCTGAAGTGAATCCGTGAAAGAGCGAAGAAAATGCTCCCGCGTCGCGGCTAATAAATCATTGCGATCCATAACACCCTTATTCATGCGCATCGTGACGATTTGAAAACGCGCAAGCCCCCAAGATTGGATTTCGACACTCTATTTTGGTCAAGTATAGCCACGGTTGCAACAAACTGCTGCGTCCCGCACTTTCTCTGACACTTCGTCACAGTTTCTCGCACCTGATTACAAACCACTCGCCGCCCGTGGATACTCATCAGTTGGTATTAAAATCATCAACCGCACCAACTTTTTTGGAGGCATCCATGCTGCAAGGCTTACGCACCGTCATCTATCAAGTGGACGATCTGGCCGCCGCAACGGCTTTTTACACCAAGCTGGTTGGCACGCCGCCATATTTCAGCGAGCCATTTTATGTGGGCTTCAACGTCGGTGGCTATGAGCTGGGCTTGCTACCGGACGCAGACGGGGTGGCCACTTATTGGGGCACGAACGACATTGTTGCAGAGTATTCTCGATTGCTGACAGCGGGCGCGGTGGCCGGCGACGCTATCACGGAGGTCGGCGAAGGCATCAAGACCGCGACCGTCATCGACCCATTTGGCAATGTCATCGGCATTATTGAAAACCCGCATTTTTCATTGGATGCCGCGGGTTAGTAGGGTGGCCAGCCGCAAAATAGAAAAGCGATCTCCAATATAGACGGACATCCCCAAGGCATTTGTCGCTGAAATCCCCGCCAATAAACGAGTTTCATTTTTTACAATTTGTTAGACACCGATCCAGCCTTGCCTGAATGCCCAACTCATTCAGCTTTTCTGTTATTCCGCTCACCGCAAAAACCACATGACCCTAGAACA
>JBBRZG010000070.1:0-19254 GCA_038236905.1 Burkholderiales bacterium | reverse complement strand
CGTTCGTACGCAGCCGCGAATTGATCTGTATGTTCCACGATTTCACCATGCGCGCCGAACGATTTGGCATAGGCAGCAAAATCAGGGTTGACCAACGCAGTACCGTAATTGTTGCCTGGAAATTCGCGCTCCTGATGCATACGAATCGTGCCGTACATGCCGTTGTTGACCACAATAAAGATCACGTTTAGCTGATATTGCACGGCCGTCGCCAGCTCTTGGCCGGTCATCAAAAAACAACCATCGCCCGCAAAGCAAACCACGGTTCTCGCCGAATCGACTGCCTTGGCCGCAATCGCCGCTGGCACCCCATAACCCATCGCACCCGAGGTGGGTGCCAGCTGCGTACGAAACTTTCCGGCTCCACCATAGCGGTGAAAGCGATGCAGCCATGTCGCATAGTTACCTGCGCCGTTGGTCAGAATCGCGTCCGACGGCAGCGAGGCTTCAAGCGTTTGCATGACATCCCACATTTGCACTGCGCCGGGGATTTCTTTGCGCGCCCGCCATTGCTGATAATCGTGATTCGCCGCGCTTGCGTTCACGCTTAAATTTGTCACGCGCGGCATGCCCGCGACCGCTTTCGCGAACGCCGATACGGTCGAATTAATCATTACCTCGGCTTGATAAACGCGCCCCAATTCTTCCGCGCCCGCGTGCACATGAATCAATTTTTGTTTTGGAATGGGCGCTTCAAAAACCGTATAACCGCTGGTCGTCATTTCACCCAAGCGCGCACCAATCACCAGCACCACATCCGCATTTTTGATGCGTTCGGCCAGCTTGGGGTTAATACCAATACCGACATCACCGGCATAGTTTGGATGGCTGTTATCAAACAAATCCTGAAAGCGAAACGCGCAACCAATGGACAGATTTTGCGTATGAATGAAATGTCGCAAATCGGCGCAGCTTGTCTCATTCCACCCGCTGCCGCCAACAATGACGAACGGGTTCTTTGCCGCAGATAGCAGGCTCGAAACCCGCGTCAGTGCCTGCGTTCCCGGCGAAGGCCCGATCAGCTGACCATGTTGGTAACAACGGGCATCGGCTACATCGGACATCGCGGTTAGTGTGTCCTCCGGCAATGCCAAAACCACCGGCCCCATGCGGCCACTGGTCGCGACTTGATAAGCACGTGCAATGTATTCGGGGATGCGCTCGACACGATCAATCTGTGCCACCCACTTTGCCATTTGACCGAACATGCGGCGATAGTCGATTTCCTGAAACGCCTCACGCTCAACAAAATCATTGCCAACTTGGCCGATGAATAAAATCATGGGCGTGGAATCCTGAAACGCGGTGTGTACGCCAATCGACGCGTTGGTGGCACCCGGCCCACGTGTGACCATGCAGATGCCGGGATTGCCTGTCAATTTGCCATACGCTTCGGCCATGTTGGCAGCCCCGCCTTCGTGGCGACACGTGATAAGCCGAATCGAATCGCGCGATTCATACAGCGCATCCAGCACCGGCAAATAACTTTCACCAGGGACGCAAAAGGCTAAATCCGCACCATGAATTTTGAGCTGATCAACCAGTATCTGGCCGCCATGACGCATGTGTTGCGCGTTCGCACTCATCGCATTCATAGCTGGCGAACCCTATAGCCTTTGGCGCGCAACAATTCCACCAGGCCTTTGGGCCCCAGCAAATGGAGTGAGCCGACCGCCACGAAATAAGGCTGTGAACCCTGCAAATAAGTCTCGATTTTTTTGAGCATGGCGGGATGGCGGCTGTAGAGCAAAATCTCATCAAATTCAGGAATGCGTTTAGCGGATTTGTTGCCTTCTGCGACGACGTCTTGCATCAGTTTCGTATCGCCCGATTGCCACGCATTCACCACCCCCGTTACCTGATCGCCAATGCCGTTATTTTCGAGCGCACCCACGGCGTTCTCCAGAAATGCCTCTTGCAGCAGGGGTGGCATATCGGCCAGCATTTGAATCTGGCCCACCTGTGATTCGAGCTCTAATACAGGCTTCATTTGCTTTTGCGCTGATGCAATCAAATAGCCGTCCACCCCAAAATTCATCTCATAACCGAGGCGCGTGAATTCATTGACTGACAGCAGCGCGCCCACCATAAACGGCTTCATCGGCTTGATACTTTCGACCGGCATTTTGTACCGCGCGAGCTGGATTTTTAATCGATCAAATAACTGCGACGGAATTTTCGTCTGCAGGGTATCTGGCGCCGAATACATGATGAGCGCAGTGATATCTCCCAGGCTATCGGTTTTTGTAATGTCGGCCTCTACCACCACCATTTTTGAGCTGGCCAAGGCTTTTTCAACAGCATCAGGCAGCGGATAAAAGCTACGTTTACCCACATGAATCGTGCCGAATAGATAAACGGTATTCGTCGCTGATTTTACTTCCCACAAAAATGATTTTGTCTCGCCAAAGGGGACCGAATTCGCGGATTTCTTTTCTCCTGCTTTCACTGGCTCTTTGGCAGATTCCTTGGGCGAATCCTTGAGCGGTTGGTTAGCCTCAGCTTTAGCGTCCGGCGCGGGCGCTGTCAGGGGTTGAGTCGGATCGTATTCGGGCTTCGCTTTGTCCACACCTGCGGCAGCATTGTTGGCAGGCGGCGGGGTGGACGGCGTCGCAGACTGGGCAAACGCGACATCTATCGTCGAGTTCGAACCCATCAAAAGTAGCGCGACATAAAGGAACATCAACGTCAGCAATCGGCGGGACAATTTCAAAAACGTGGTCATGAGAATCAATCGTCAGAAAGGAATAAGAAGTCAATTTTATGCGGCTAAATACGCATTCGCGGAGGTTAAGTAAGAGCAAATCGATCCAATGCCGAGGAACAACGAAGAGGTCACCTAAAACGATTTGTGCTTTCGGCACATGCTGATCACACGCACCACCTTCATGGCCGAACACCGATTTGTCAGAACAACGCTGGTAAACTGTCCCTACACGTTATCGAGCCTTAAACTTCCGCAAGGTTACCCGAAATTCGTCAGTTCACTCACTGTCGTATCCGCTTGCTCTCCCTGAAACCTCAAAAAGGAAAACCTGATGCAAATCGGCATGATTGGACTGGGCCGCATGGGCGGCGCGATGGTGCAAAAAATATGCGCTGCCGACATTCACGTGGTGGGCTTTGATGCCGATGCACAATCGGTGGATGCGTTGGTCAATGTGGCGGGTTTTGATGGAGCCTATTCGCTTGATTCAATGCTCAATGCCATGCCTGCGCCGCGAATCGTTTGGATAATGTTGCCAGCCGGACGCGACACCCACTCCATTCTTGAAGAGCTGCGTTTCAAACTCACGCCGGGTGATTTGGTGGTCAACGGCGCCAATCAGCTCTACAAAACCAGCGTGCTAGAAGCCGAGGCGTTTCGCGAATGCGGTATCTCGCTAATTGATGCGGGCGTGGCCGGTGGAGTTCATGGAGAAACCCATGGATATTGCATCATGCTCGGCGGCGAAGCGGTCGCAGTCAAACGCATCGAGCGCGTCTTGAACGGGTTAGCGCCCGCCGCGAATCAGTGGCTTCATTGCGGCCCATCAGGCGCGGGGCACTACGCCAAAATGATCCATAACGGCATCGAATACGGGCTCATGCAGGCGTACGCGGAAGGCTTTTCTTTGCTCAGCGCTAAACGTGAATTTGATCTCGATCTGGCGGCCATTGCCGAGAACTGGCGACACGGTAGCGTGGTGCGCTCCTGGCTCCTCGATTTAACCGCTGATTTTTTAAAGCGCGACCGTGCGCTTGATGGTGTCGCCCCGGTCGTTCCCGATTCTGGTGAAGGTCGCTGGGCTGCGCAAGAAGCCATTGAGCTGAGTGTGCCCGCGCCAGTTCTAGCGGCTGCGTTGAATTCACGATTTGTCAGCCAGGGCGAAGATGAATACAGCGCAAAATTACTCGCGATGATGCGCAAAGGATTTGGCGGGCATGCGGTGGTGGTGACGGAGAACAAGTAGCATTCCGGCAAGGAAAACACTAGCACCGGCTCGGCACTTGAAGGCTAAATGCCTGTAGATGTCCGTGGATGTTAGCGCTACGTTGGCATAGCTTCATGGGTAAAACAAACCACCATCGATGGTTAGTTTGAGGCCGATGCTGAGCAAACGATGAAGTCGTTGATCAGACCTGAAAATTAAATGCACTGCCTATTCATCTTCCAGCTCTTCTTTGGCCATTTCAATATCCAGCATCTCCATCGCATCCTTGCCCTTCATCTTGGCGGCCTTTTCATAAAGCTTGGTGGCTTTCTCCATTTCCTTGTCACCGAATAGCATCAGCAAACCATTCGCATACTCGATATGCGCGATCGGCGATTGTGGTGTGAGCTTAAGGGCTTTTTCAAAATGCTCCACGGCGGCGTCTTTACTCGCGCCATAGGTTAGCTTGCCGACCATAGCGCCTACTTTGTCGATAATCTCAGCGTGATATGCGCCCATCGCGGTATTCGCTTCCGCATGTTTGGGGTCAAGTTTCAGCACGGTTTCAAGTGCTGATTTAATCTTGCCTCCGTAACCTTCCTTTAATGCCTTGATGATCGAAACGGTCTGTGAATAGCGCCCGGCTGCATAGGCAAATTGATAATGCGCGTTGGTATTTTTGACTTCTTTCGTGCGAAGCTTATCGGCAATCGCCATTGCTGCTTGATAGTGGCCCGCTTTGGCGGAATCTTTCGGTTCAAGATAGGTTGCATAGATCGCAGTTGCCTTCGCAGCAACTACCGTACCCTCGCCCGCCTCTACGGCTTCGGCAAAACTTCCGGCGTGATACGCGCGCCAGGCGTCTATCAAATTTGCGTCTTTAGGATATGGCTCGTTATCACCCTTGTGGAGCGCATCCCAATTCTTTTTCAGCGCATCACCCGCGTACGTTATGGATTTTTGGTCATGCGGAAACTTTGCCCACTTTGCCATTTTCTTCTCCTCATACTTTCAATTGCGGTCCTTATCGCACCGCTATTCCAAGTAGTTCGCCTTCAAATAATTCAGATGCTCACGCGCGTCGCCAAGTAGAAACGGCGCGACCAACGCCATCACTTGATAGACCCCACGCGTCAGATGCTTTTCAGTGTCGTTGGCCTCACTTGGCCGCGCACGAAGATGCTCATAGTTCAGCCAATAGCTGGCGACCACCAGCACATTTTCCGCCAATGCGTTGATTTCATGATCGGTCGCACGCATCGCTTTCACATCCACGAGGGAATGGCAAAGTGCGACCACGGCTTCGCGCTTATGGTTCACGATGATATTGAAATGCGATTTTAGTTTTGTATCGCGTGTGAGTAAATCGTCGAGATTACGGTACAAAAAACGATAGGCCAAAATCCGCTCAAACATCACGTGCAAATAAAGCCACAAATCTTCCATCGCACTCGCCGCATCTGCCACGCCTGCGGGCGCGACATCAATCTGCTTTTCAAAATCCGCAAACAGGTGGTGGATAATTTCATCTTTGTTGCGGAAGTGATAATACAAATTGCCGGGACTGATGTTCAGCTCGTCCGCAATATGACCCGTGGTGACATTGGACTCACCATGCGAATTAAAAAGATCAAGACTCGTTTTTAAAATTCGTTCCCGGGTGCGGGCGGACCGGGAAACATTGGCACCGGAATGGGAAACAGCGTGCGGCGAATTCGCGGGCTGCGCGAGAAATTTAGTCGGTCGACTTGATGATATGGACATCGTTGAATATTACTATGGGCACCGATTGAGTGCGAACATTTAAAAATCAACGTGTCAGCCTAGGCGAGGCAATCGAAGAATTTTCGCGACCATATCGCCGCCTGGGCAGGCAGTTTTAAATCACGGCGCCCGCCGCTTCAAAGCACCTTCCAGCTCGGCGATGGTATCCGCCAGATTGAGCGTCGTATCGGCCAGACGCTGTTTTACCGGCAGCCTTGCACCACGCTTGAAGACACGCCGATCGAGCGTGCGCGTTTCGTCACGCAGCACATCAATTTTCATCTTAATGCCAAATTTTTCAAACACCGGCTCGAGCTCAAATTGGCGCTTTAACAAGTCTTGGCGGGTGCGCTGATAGGCATGCTCACAGACTTGCTTGCGAGTGGCGTAACTGAACAAATTAGTGAAAAACATTTCGGCATCGTCAGACGCGGGCTCGAATAGCACTACGCTTGCATTTTTATATTTGTTGACATATTTTTCAAGACCGACGTGCATACGCGAGTGAATCATGGTGCGAAATGTTTGCGAAAGCACGGCCGGCAAACCACCATCAACCAGTTTTTTCATGTGAGCCTTTCCATGGCTGGCGCGGCGTTTGGCGGCGTCAGCGTCGAACGGTACGAGTGGATTAACACACAGCACCAACTCGGCCCCATCTTCAAGCGCCAGCGAGGCGTTGAGGGTTTTCTTCAGCGCGCCGTCTACGAAGTAATGACCGTCAATTTCTACCGGCGGAAAAAGCCCCGGCAGCGCGGCGCTGGCCTGCACGGCTTTTGAAATTGGCACATGATCAAACCCGGGCGCGCCAAAGGTCACGGCTTTACCGGTATCAAGGTCAACCGCAACCGAATAAAGCTTGTGTTTTAGTTCGCGAAAATCATTGGTCCGGCCCGATTGGCTGAACGCCTCACTCAGGAACTCCGAAATCGCGTCGTTATCGAATATGCCAGCGGGAATAGCGCGAAACAAACTCGCAAACGCTTCGATCGGGGTGCGCCCGAATGGGTCGGCAAGCCAACGCAAAACGCCATTCAATGCCAATGCCGGAACGCTCTTCGCGCGACTAAAATATTCTTTAAATGCGGGACGCAAAAAAATTTCCGGCTTGAGCGCGCCGCTGCGCACGGCCGTGTTTTTGTTATCGATAAACATCCGATAAATATCGGCAGGCGTGAGTTGGTTTGCGAGCGCAGCCGTAATGAAGCTCCCCGCGGAAACGCCCACATAAATATCCATGTCGTTCAAATCAAGGCCGTCAAGTGCCTCGTCTAACGCCATCAAGACACCAATTTCATACATCGCGCCAAGCGGGCCGCCGCCTGCCAGCGCCAACGCGATTTTTCTCTTCGCGTGGACGCCGTCATTGGTACTCGCGGGCGGCGGTATTTTCGCAATTTTCGCCTCGCGAACGCGTGTCGATGAAATCAGGCGCGCCACGTTAGAGATTGTTTCGCTGTCAAAGAAAGACGCAACTATAAAGCTTCAATTCTGCAATTAAATCCGCACTGAACGCTTATTCAATTGATTGAGCGCCTTTTGCAAATCCGCCATACGCGCCTGTAACTCGTGAACATCGGCACTCGATGGAATGCCAAACGTATTGAGGGTTTTGGCGACGCGTGTCTCGAACACATGCTCCAGCTGCGCCACGCCTTCCTTGGCAGAAGCCATTGTGGTCGCAAGGGTACGCTCAACATTGGCTTTAAATGAATTTTCCTGCTTCTTAGCGAATGCGGCGACTTCTTTGGCGGCGTCACGCGCTTTGGCTTCAGCAGCGCTAACGGTTTCAGTTTGAACCTTTTTACCTTCACGTACATAGGCGTTGGCCTTTTTCGCCAGCGCGCTTGCCGCTTCGGTGGTCATGTCGGAAATTCGCTGCGCCTCAGTGGTCAGCCGGTCGTAGGCCTTGACCGCTTCAGTTTGCACGCGTGTTGCTGCGCCGAGGCTCGCCAAATAAACTCTGCGGGTGCTGGATGGCGCTGAAGATGCGGAAGTTGCGCGATTGGCTTGAGACTTTGGCGCGACTTTTTTTGCGGCAATTTTTTTCGGTGCTGCGCGAGTGGTTTTTTTTGCGACTACGGCCATGAGAATTCTCCAGTAAATAGTTGTTTCGGAAAGCACTCACGGCACGCAATTAACCAGCGAAGGTGAGACTTTTGATGAGCAAATATAGAGCCCGCCTTTAGAGCAAACACACTAAAGCGACCACGCAAGCCACGCGTCTTTGAGACGACATGAGCCCTGAACCCTATCCAATCACCAACGATTCCGATAAAATCTGGGTTGATTTCACACTGAAATTTTGCCCCGATTGATCGTCGATTAAATGTTCATAAGCTTTGCGCGGGTTCATCGCAAAACTTCAAAACGCATCAAAGACGCGGGCGAAAAAAATAATGAAAACGCCCCACAAGTTTGATAAATATCTCGGCACGCTATGGCGTTACCGGGATTTCCGAATGCTCTGGTTGTCGCTGACGATCACGCATTTCGGCGGGCAAGTTACGTTTCTGGCGTTGCCGCTGACCGCCGCGATCTTGCTCAACGCCTCACCGGTTGAAATGGGTATTTTGACCGCGGTAGAAGTGCTGCCTTACACTTTGTTCGGCCTATTTACCGGCGTGTTGGTGGATCGTTCGCGCAAGCTGCCGCTGATTATCGTGGCAGATGTCGGACGCGGTCTTGCGTTGCTGATGATTCCGATCGCGTCTTGGTTTCACATGTTATCGATGCCGATTTTGTACATAGCAGGCTTTTTGGTCGGCACTGGTGGCATTATCGGTTGGTCGGCATACCAAGTATTTATGGCCGAACGAGTCGGCCGCGACCAATTGGTAGAAGCAAATTCGCGCATCGCATTATCAGACTCTGCCGCACAGTTGGTCGGGCCTGGTTTGGCGGGCATGATTATCCACGCGCTCACTGCGCCGTTCGCGATTTTGCTTGATGCACTGTCATTTTTCGCATCCGCCTTGATGCTGCGCAGCATTACACCGGCGGCCACTGACGCGCCAAAGCTACAAGGGAAATCGCTCTCAATGCAGAGCATCTGGGTCGATGCAAAAGAGGGGCTGGTTATGATTTGGCGCACACCGATACTGCGGTCGATCGCGTTCAGTCTGATGATGTGGAACATCCTGAAGCACATGTATTTGGCGATTCTGATTTTATTTGCAACCCGTGAACTGCAACTTTCCGCGGGCCAGATTGGCGTTTTGTTCATGATCGCCGGACTTGGATTTCTGCTGGCATCCGCGACTTGCCAACGGCTGAACGGTCGTTATGGAGTCGGCCCAATCATGCTATTTGGCTTGTCGTTGAGCGGCATTTCTTGGCTGCTGGTGGCGACCGTATCAGCTGAAAAATTGACGATGCTGCATTTTGGATCTGCATTGTTTACGTTCGATTTTGGCGCGATGTTGTTTTTCATCAACTATCTCACGCTGCGTCAGGCAGTCACGCCGGATCATTTGCGCGGTCGGGTCACGTCCACCCTTATTTTCATTTCGGTATCGCTGTCGCCATTGGGCTCGCTTGCAGGCGGGCTGATGGGCGAGTATTTAGGCTTACGCACTACGATCGCGATCGCGGGAGCCGGCGGGCTATTACTGGGATTGGCGCTGTTTGGCTTTTCACCGCTGAAGCAGATGGTGAAATTGCCAGAACCGGAAAACGTGCCTCCGCTGATTGCCGAGCCGGGCGGGCCGACCGGCCTTACTGCTGATTGAGGGCACCGCGGATTGATTGCTATGCACAAAATCCAAAACACTGGTTCAGCGCATCAAAGCATTAACAGTTCAAGATTTATGCGACCCAAGCGATTTTGAACAATCCGATTTGAACATTGCCGCCAGGAGCAAAAATGGATTCAGTCAAATATGTCATACCCATCGTAGCCATCATTTTTGGCACAGCCATGCCGATCGTTTTTGCGGCGCTAGTGCTCTGGTACCAGTTGCGCAAAACCGAGCGGATTCACGATCTAGCGTTGCGCCTGGCCGAGAAGGGTCAGCCGGTGCCTGCCGAGTTGTTCACGGGCTCACGCGGCCCCTATTCCGACCTCCGCCGTGGCTTGGTGTTGATCGGACTGGGCATTGGTTTGTCGATTTGCCTCGCGCAGATTGAAGTGCCGTGGGCATTTGGCTTGATCCCACTGTTTATGGGCATGGGTTATTTGTTGGTATGGAAACTGGAAGGCGGTAAGGCCGGCGGCGGGTAGACGGCACCTTCGATTGCTTAACCAATCCTGCGTAGACGGCTGACGATGCCGCTCTCAGCTCTGCCAGCTAACGCTTCGCCTGCACCCATCTCAAAATCAGTCGCTAGCGAAGCCGCTATTGATCGTGCGCTCATTACGCGCATCAAGTTAAATGACGACCGCAATGCATTTGCCGAGCTGGTACGCCGCCATCAGTCGCTGCTGCGCGCCTCGATCCGCAAAATGACCCACGGGCAGATCGACTTGTCTGACGATGTCGCTCAGGAGACGTTTATTCTGGCGTGGAAGAATATCCGCCAATTTCGCCATGAAGCAAAATTTTCCACCTGGCTTTATCGTATTGCATTTAATGTCTGGCAAAGCGAAGTACGAAAAAAACATGAGGTCTTAATCGACAGCGAAGTCATGCCTGAACCAGAACCGGTGGAGCCAGAATCCGCCCACACTGGAATGAAACGCGATCTGGACCGCGCGATGGGTGCGCTGAACGATGCCGAACGCAACGCAATTTTGCAGTGCTATTACAATGATTTATCGCACGATGAAGCGGCCTATGTTTTAGGAATTCCGCTGGGCACCGTCAAAACCAACATCTTGAAAGCCAAAGAAAAAATGCGCGCGAGGCTGGGCGCATATGAGGAACAAAAGGAAGGAAACGCCGCATGAACATGATCCGTGACCCGCTGGACGAAATGCTGAAGGCCGATGCCGGAACGCATCGTGATCAATATATTGACGATGCAGGCTTTACACTTCGCACCATGGATGCCTTGCCCGCGCCGCGTACAAGTCATCGCGTTTCACGCGCCGTCAGAATAGGCGTGCCGTTCGGTCTGGCGTTGCTGGCGGCACTATTCGTCACCCTGTTCGCCGGTGGCAAAAACTTTTTTATCGACGTCACAATGGATCTGGCCACCGAAACTGTCACGCGGGACGTGGTGGCGCTTGCGCTGATTGCGGTAGCGCTGTTTGTATTGGTAGTTGCAAACATAGTGAACGATAAATAGCAAAACACGAACTTGTCAGCTCGATGATTCGCGCCTATAATTCGGCGTATCCTGAAGTCGCTGTCGGAACTGGTCTCTGGCATCTGGATTTCGGTATGTGCACGCGGGCATTTACGAACGACCCGAACCCGCCCGGTGGGGTAAATGCGCACCCCGCCATAGTCACAACCACGCCACTTTCGCTCACGATTGATAAAAATTATTTATGCGCAAAAACAACCTTGCCACTTTATTTGCCGCGACAGCTTTCATCAGCATCGCAGCCCTTCCCGCCCATGCTGTCTTTAAATGCACAGTCGATAGTAAAGTCACTTATCAAGATACGCCATGTGCGGATGAAGTAAAGCAAAAAGGCGGGCAAGCGGAAATTGCCCCGCCACCGCGCAAAAATGATTTGATTAGCGGACCGACAGCCATCAGCAAGGTTGAGAACGACCGACGTACCGGAACGATCAAGAGCGAGCTTGAACTGCTCGCGCGCAACGCATTCGCGGCCTACAAGAGCGGCAGAATGATGGAGTACCGCGATATGTCGTGCCTAGATCTTAGGCGCGCCCTAAGCAAACCGCAGCTACTGGAAGCGCTCAAACTTGAGGGCGCAAGCTATGCAACGCGTAAGATTGAGCTCGGCAAATTGGAATCCGCACCGGTCGCTGAAATGCTGACTTTTCTTGCGACCGAAGTAAAAGATTCGTCAAAAACCTGGCATCGCCCGCCTGAACAGCTGTTCGTGAACATGACGCTGGCCTTTGAAGAAGGCAAGCCTTGTATTCGCGGCATGAGCAGCTATAGCAAAGAAGTTCGTTAACGCGGTGGTTTCCAACTAAAGTCACGCCGTTGTTACCGATCACGCAAAATCTCGCGTGCCGCATTGTGTCCGGGCACACCGGTTACACCACCGCCCGGATGGGTGCCCGAGCCGCATTGGTATAACTTTTTGATTGGCGTTCGATAATCACCGTAGCCCAGGATCGGGCGTGCGCTAAACAGTTGATTTAACGTCAGTGCGCCGTGAAAAATATCGCCGCCAACGAGACCAAATTTCCGCTCCAAATCGAGCGGGGAATGAATCTGTCGTGCGATCACACTGGCTTTAAAGTTAGGCGCGAATTTATTCACGGTATCAACCATCAAATCAGCTACTTCTTCGCGTGCATCGTCCCAGCTTCTGCCATCAGGCAGCGCCGGCGAAACATGCTGGCAAAACAAGCTCGCCACATGCTTGCCAGCGGGCGCGAGAGAATTATCAACGGTACTCGGAATGAGAATTTCAACAATTGGATTTCTCGACCATCCATAAGTGCGCGCGTCGAAAAATGCCTGCTCCATGTAGCGCAGCGACGGTGCCATGATGATGCCCGATGAATGATGCAGTCCCGGCTCGGGATGGCAGGTGAAACGCGGTAATTCATCTAACGCAACATTCATTCGAAAAGTGCCTGAACCACATTGATACCCAGCGACGCGCTGCGTGAAAGAAGGCGGCACAAATTCAATCGGAACGATTTTTTGGAACAATAATTTCGGGTTCAAATTCGACACTACGTTTTTGGCAAGGATTTCACTGCCATCTTCCAGGACGACACCATAAGCGGCCCCGCCACGAACCAGCAACTTTGCGACCGGCGCATTCAATGAAATTTCCACTCCCCTCGCTAACGCCTCCGCTGCCATCGCCTGCGTGATCGCGCCCATACCACCGATAGCGTGCCCCCAAATACCGGGCTTGCCATTCACCTCGCCAAAAACATGATGCAACAGCACATAGGCCGAGCCCGGTGTGTATGGGGATGCAAAATTCCCGACTACGCTATCAAAGCCAAAACAAGCTTTGATCGGTGCGCTTTCAAACCACTGATCCAGCATCTCACCGGCGCTTTTGGTGAATAGATCGAGGACATCACGCCGCGCGTCCATGTCGAGCGCTTTGAACCGCTTACCGGTTTTCCAAGCCTGCATAAGGTCGTGCAGCCCGCCACCGACGTTGGGCGGCGTTTCCAAAAGCAAGTCTTTGAGCACATCTGCGACCCGATCCAGCATCTGGTAATAAGCCGGCAAACGCACGGCATCACGCGTGGAGAAGCGTGCCACTTCGGTCTGGGTGGCAGCCAAAGTGCCGCCCACTTTGATGTACTCGGTGTCGCTAAGCGGCAGAAAATTCGAGAACGGCCGTTCCACCACGCGCAAACCATGTTCATGCAACTTCAAATCGCGAATAATTTTTGGGTTCAACAAACTTACCGTGTAACTGGCAGTCGAGTTCCAAAAGCCTGGATGAAATTCTTCGGTGACGGCTGCACCACCAACCACATCCCGCTGCTCCAGTACCCGCACCGATAGGCCCTTTGCGGCTAGATAGCAGGCACAGACAAGACCGTTATGGCCGCCACCAATAATGAGTGCATCGTAGGGTTTGTTCATTTGTACTTCTTCAGCGTGATATGGTTGCGATGATAGTTGCAATCGCGGTTGCACTGCGGGTCGCAATAAAGGTTGTATTAGATTGTCTTGCCGTGTGTGCTTTCCACTCGATTCCCCATCATTATTTCACCGTTTTTAGTGCTCCTATGCGTACACATGTAAACATCATCCATCGAAAGCTATCTTGGCCGATCACAAGCCGGTTGGCGACATTTTTAATGGTCGCGTTGATCGCGGGTTGCGCGGGGGGCATTGCCGAATTTAATGGGCCTGACGCGCCAAGTTTCGCGCCTTATCCGGCCGATAAGCCCGCCCATGTGGCACTCGTCTTGGGCGCTGGTGGACCGCGCGGCTTTGCACATGTGGGTGTACTCAAAGTGCTGCAAGACAACGGCATAGACGTCGATCTGGTGGTGGGTGCCAGCGTCGGCGCGATGATCGGCGCGATGTATGCCAACGGCATGACCGCGCCGGAAATTGAGAAAGTCGCTCTTGATCTGGATGCGAAGAGATTTATTGGCATTTCGAGCTCTGGCCTCAAAGGCAATGGCAACGCAGTGGAATCGTTTGTGCGCGAGTTGACTGACGGTAAACCGCTTGATGCCATGCAGCGTCGGTTGGCGGTTACGGTCGCCACCGCCCGCGACAATACGCTGCAAATTTTTAACCGTGGCAATACCGGCGCAGCAATACGCGCATCCAGCGCCACGCCCGGCCAATTTTTCCCGGTCAAAATTCGCGGTATTGAATACCACGATGGTGATGAGGCAATGCCGGTGCCGATTAAAGCTGCACGCGAACTTGGCGCAGAAATCGTCATTGCGGTGGATGTCTCGGCATATGTAGCGGCGATCCCATCCAGCGCGCCAGCCGATTGGGGAACGCGGGATCGCAAACGCGCCGCGCTGGTGGATACCGAAAAACCTTATGCAGACGTCTACATTCATCCCGATTTGGGTTACTACGCGGGCATTAGCGACGACTATAGGCGTATGTGTATCAAACGCGGCGAAGACGCCACACGCGCGGCCCTCCCCGCAATTCGCGCGGCCATCGCAAAACAAAACGCAAAAATTCGTTCAATCGCCATTTTTCCCGCCTTTGTGCCCGCTGTTTTGCCTGCTTTTTTTCGTCATCTAGCCAAGCAACCATAGCGCAAAAAGTAATCTGATGTCACCACTTCAGCGCCTGCTGCGCGACCACCTCTATTCCGTCACTGCCCTAATTACATGCCCATAAAACGATCTCATTTCGCGATAGCCTGCGTGTGGCTGGCGCCCCTACCCTTTGTCTTTGCCTTTACCTTTGCGCAGGCTAACCCTCAGTCGAAGTTGCTAAAGCCGCCGCAAGGATCAATGTCTGCGCCTGCCGTGTCCATCGCCCCCGGCTCAATAACGTTAATAACGCCTCCGGTCGCAGCGACTATGCCCGTCTCAGCCGCCGCCGAAACAGTTTATGCGGCAGCGCGGCCACGTTTATTACAGATCCGCACCTTGCTGACCGCTGCAGGCAAGCAATCGTCATTGGGGTCCGGTTTTGTGGTGACCGCAGATGGCATGGCCATTACCAATTACCATGTGGTGTCGCAATACGCGCTTGAGCCGGCCACTTATCGTATGGAATACGCCACCCCCGAAGGCACCAAAGGCGCATTGAAATTGCTGGCGGTGGACGTAACGAACGACCTTGCCGTGGTGCAGCTCGATAAGAATGATTACCCTTTTTTCACCTTCAATCCGCGCGCCATCGACGGTAGCCTGGCAAAAGGTGAGCGCATGTATGCGATGGGCAATCCGCACGATATTGGCTTCACCATCGTCGAAGGAACGTATAACAATTTGGTCGATAAAAGCTATCAGGAGCGCATTCATTTTTCAGGGGCGATGAATCCTGGCATGAGCGGCGGGCCCACGGTGTCAGTCGATGGCCGCGTGATTGGTATCAACGTTGCCAAGCGCGTTGGCAGCGACCTAGTCAGTTTTCTAGTGCCCGCACGCTTTGGCGCTGCCCTGTTGGAACGCGCCCGCCATACCATGCTCGAAACACGAGCGGGCGCGCAGGATCTGGCACTGACGCCGGAAAAAACAAGAATTGAGATTGGCAAACAGTTAACCGCTTGGCAAGCTGCACTTTATAAAACGCTACTCGAGCAAGGCTTTCGCACCACGACCTCCGGCCCCTATCAAGCACCAGAGCCGGTCGCGGCCTGGTTTAGCTGCTGGGCGCGAACCAATGGTGAACAAATTCCAAAACCACGCGCACTGCTCAACTCAACACAATGCAATACCCAGACATGGCTGTTCATCAGCAACAATCTGCAAACCGGCGCGATCGAAATTTCGCACAGCTACGCGAAAAGTATTGACCTCAACGCGTTCCAATTTGCAGCGTTTTTATCGCAAAACTATAACCTCGCATGGTCTGGCAGCGGGGGACGCAAATACGTCACGCAAAATCAATGCACCGAGGATTTTGTAGTCTCCGGCACTGACAACGCCAAAAGCCTGCCGATGCGGGTGGTTTGGTGCGCCAAGGCGTTTCGTGATTTCCCGGAAATTTACAATGTTTCAGTGCTGGCGGTGACGCAGGATAAAAGCGATCAGGCATTGATTTCGCGGCTGGCTATGTCGGGCGTGAGCTACGCCAACGCGCTCGCATTAGGCAAACGTTTCATTTCCTCGATTTCCGTAGCGGAGGTCATAAAATGACGCGGGAAACGATTTGGGTTGAAGTGCTGTCACGCACCCATGAGGTGATCAGCCGCCACCGGATCGATCTGGACCTGCAGGTCTCGCCGTTAGATCCCACAGAGCCAGCAAATCCGACCACTCGAAGTCGTGCAATCCGTGTTGGCCGCGCTTACGAAAACGACGTCATTCTTGACGATCCGCATGTCGCCGCCCACCACCTTAGCCTGTCGATGGATGAGAATGGCACTTGGTTTGCACAAGATATGGGCAGCATTAACGGTTTGTATTTGAGCCGCGGCCGGCAAAAGCAATCGCGCATTAAGCTTACCGAAGATACCGTTATTACCGTTGGCGGCACGCTTCTGCGGGTGCGCAGCCGTGCCGCCGCCGTCGCGCCTGAGCGTGCAATGCCACCAGCACGACATGGCTGGAAGGCCGCCATCCTGGTGCTGATGCTCGCCCTTGGCTTGGTATTGTTGCAGTCATGGCTCAGCCGCACTGGTGAAACCAGCTGGACCGCGATGATTGGGCAACTCATCGTCATCGGCGGCGCGCTGTTGATCTGGGTCGGTGGATGGTCGCTCGATTCACGTTTTTACTCAGGGCAGGCAAAATACGAAAGGCATTTTTATATCGCAGCGGCGGGCTTGCTGGCGATCATATTTGTCGCTGCAACAAGCGATATTCTTGCATTTGCGTTGTCATCATCGCCCGTGGCTGAATACAGTTTTATGGCGACCATGATTGTTATTGGCATCACTATTTTTAATCATATGCGGGAAGTATCGAGCCGCCATATGCGGCTTAAGATTGCTGGCGCTGCCGCAATAGCCGCGCTCGGCATTGGCGTCGGCTCGCTCAGCAGATCTGAATCCAGCACCAACACGCAGACGGCGCAATATCTCCGCCAGCTAAAGCCGCCAGCGACGCGTTTGGTTCCGTCGAAAACGGAAGAGGTCTTTTTTGCCGGCGCAGAAAAACTTAAAGACCGGCTTGACCGCGCTCGCACCGAGGAACAATCTGGGGGCATTGCGGCGGGCGCATTAGATTTTGATGATTAGTGGCCTGTCGAGGCACAGTGCAACCGTCTAAGACGCTATCTTGCAGGCGACGTTTTGAGCAACGCCATTTTTTCCTGCACACGCTTATCAAAACGCTCGACATCGACCACCACGCGTTCGTGCGAACCTTCACCGATCAAATCACGCTCATCGTGGGCAAGGACCTTGAAGAAAATATGTCGGCCCTCTGTGCGCGAGACCTCCGCCGTGGCGGTGACGCGCATACCGACGGGCGTGGCGGCGATATGCGAAACATCAAGGCGCGTGCCCAGGCTTTGATGGCCTTGGGGCAATAACTGTTCGCAGGCATTCAGGGCGGCAGCCTCAATGAGATTAATCATCACCGGGGTCGCAAGCACGCGAATCAGCCCGGAACCTATGCGAGGTGCAGTGTGTTCATCGGCGACGATCAATGTCGCGGTACCAGTCGCGCCGATCGGAATGTTTAAAACGATGTTCAAAATTTGACCTTAGTGGGTAAATTTAAATTCTGCTTGTGATTGACAATCGCTAAATTTTTCGCGTTACAAACACTAGTATTGGCAGGGCTTTTGGAGCAAAACTGCTCTAAACGGCCCGCCCTGCTTGGATGTAAGTAACCATCAATTAGAATATTGGCGTCAAAATGAAGGCAAACACCCTATTCTACCCAAGCCTGGCTGCGCCCCACGGCACGCCGCCAGCCGCGCATTTTTTCATCGGCCTCAGCGCGAGAAAGGTTTGGCACAAACGTGCATTCACGCGACCACAGCGACGCAATTTCTGTCTCGCTGTGCCAAAATCCGATCGCCAACCCGGCCAAGAACGCAGCACCGAGCGCGGTTGTTTCGACTACCGTGGGCCGTACCACGGATATGCCGAGTAAATCCGCCTGAAATTGCATCAGCAGATCATTCACCGCCGCGCCACCGTCCACTCTCATTTCGGTCACATCGATCGCAGCATCATTACGCATCGCGTGAGCTAGCTCGGCACTTTGAAACGCAATCGCTTCCAGCGTCGCTCGGGCAATATGCGCGCGGGTGCTGCCTCGGGTGAGACCAAGGATTGCGGCCCGCGCGCTGGCATCCCAATAGGGCGCGCCCAAGCCGACGAATGCGGGCACAACATACACGCCACCCGAGTCCGCCACTGACGTCGCCAGCGCCTCTACATCAGCGGATTTTTCAAGAATCCCGAGGCCATCACGCAGCCATTGCACCGCAGCACCGGCCATGAACACGCTGCCTTCAAGCGCGTAATGAGTTTTATGACCAATCCGCCATGCTACCGTGGTCAGCAGCCGATTGCGCGAAACCACAGGCGTCTCGCCGGTATTCATCAACATGAAGCAACCGGTGCCGTAAGTGTTTTTCGCCATCCCAGGCTCATGGCAAGCCTGGCCATACAATGCCGCCTGCTGATCACCCGCCACACCCGCAATCGGAATACCTTTGGGTAAGCCGTCACAGGAAGTGTGCCCGATTACTGCGCTGGAGCTGACGATCTGCGGCAACACGCCGCGCGGTATGTCCATCAATGTCAGGAGCTCGTCGTCCCAATTGAGGGCGTGGATATTGAAGAGTAGCGTTCGCGATGCGTTTGACACGTCGGTGGCATGGACTTTGCCTTCGGTTAGACGAAAAATGAGCCAGCTATCAATTGTTCCAAACGCCAGTTCACCCCGCTCTGCCCGTGCACGCGCATTTGGGACGTTGTCTAGCAGCCACTTTAATTTGCTACCTGAAAAATAGGCATCAATCACTAATCCAGTTTTTTCACGAATCATTTTTTCATGACCCGCCGCTTTCAATTCATCGCAAAAACCCGCCGTACGCCGGTCCTGCCATACAATCGCCGCCGCCACTGCGCGATGAGTCGTGCGATCCCACAGAACAGTCGTTTCACGCTGATTGGTAATCCCTATTGCCTCAATCCGCACATCGGCAATGCTGGCGAGCGCTTGTCGAGCTACCGCAAATTGGGTCGCCCAAATTTCTTCCGGGTCATGCTCCACCCAGCCTGGCTCGGGAAAGTGCTGGCTAAATTCGCGTTGCGCAGCCGCGACAATGTGTGCCCGGTGGTCAAACACCAGCGCGCGCGAACTGGTAGTGCCTTGATCAAGCGCGAGAATCGCGTTCATTTGCAGAGCTTCGTTTCATTTGCACTTCCTCGTTTTTCTAAATCACGGCAACT
>JBBRZG010000069.1:0-19431 GCA_038236905.1 Burkholderiales bacterium | reverse complement strand
ATACTGGTGCAAAGAGCGAACCCGTAGGCTTCACGGTACTTCGCTTCAACGCATCATGTCCGCGTTCAGCGCGGTATTGTCATAAGTCGCAAAGCTGCCCAGCCTACAAACCACAACCGGAATCTTATATGTCCCGCGCTACTAAAATCGTCGCAACACTAGGTCCCGCCTCATCGTCCGCAGAGGTGCTCGAACGGCTGATTCTCGCAGGGGTAGACGTGGTGCGGATGAACTTTTCGCATGGCACCGCACAAGATCACATTGATCGTGCGACTCTGGTGCGTACCATCGCGGCCAAACACAACCGACCCGTCGGCATCTTGGCGGATCTGCAGGGACCGAAAATTCGCGTGGGTAAATTTGCCGATGGCAAAATAACTTTAAAGCTCGCTGATCGTTTTATTCTGGATGCGCAATGCGAGCTGGGCAATCAAGAACGAGTCGGGATCGATTACAAAGAGTTGCCCAGAGATGTGAAGGCCGGCGATTTGCTGCTGCTAAACGATGGCCTGATTGTGCTCGAAGTGAAATCCGTCCGCGGCAATGAAATTAACTGTCTGGTCACGCAGGGAGGCGTGCTTTCCAACAATAAGGGCATCAACCGCAAAGGCGGCGGCCTCACGGCACCGCCGCTGACGTCCAAAGATATGGATGACATCAAAACGGCGACGGCGCTCAATGCAGATTTTCTGGCGGTATCGTTTCCAAAATCCGGCGCGGATATGTACATGGCCCGCGAGCTGATGCGGGCGGCGGGCGGCAAGGCTTTGTTGATCGCAAAAATCGAGCGTTCTGAAGCCGTCACCAATGCGGCGTTGGAAGACATCATGAAAGCCTGCGACGGCATCATGGTCGCGCGCGGCGATTTGGCCGTGGAAGTAGGCGACGCTGCGGTCCCGGCATTGCAAAAGCGCATGATCCGCATGGCGCGTGAAATGAACAAACTAACGATCACCGCCACCCAAATGATGGAATCGATGGTGTCCTCGCCGATCCCCACCCGCGCTGAAGTATCTGATGTCGCCAACGCTGTTTTGGACGGAACGGACGCGGTCATGCTCTCGGCGGAATCGGCCTCAGGGCAATACCCGGTCGAGACCGTGGAGGCCATGGTGCGCATTTGTCGCGAGGCAGAAAAAAGCGCGGAAGTTAAGCTGGACCGCGAATTTTTGGATCGCGTGTTCACACGCGTCGATCAATCCATTGCGATGGCGGCGCTGTTCACGGCACATCATTTGAAAGTGAAGTGTATTGCCTCACTCACCCAATCGGGTTCGACCGCGCTATGGATGTCGCGGCTGAATTCAGGCGTACCAATTTACGCGCTTACGCCTGAACCCGCGACGCATACCAAATGCGCGTTGATGCGTGATGTGCGTCCGTTCGCGCTGGCTTACGAGGGGCATGATCGTGAAAAACTATTGCGCGAAGCCGAAGAGGTTTTGTTGCAAAACAAAGTCGTTGAGTTGGGCGATATCGTGGTGCTGACGGTCGGCGAACCAATCGGCCAATCGGGCGGTACGAATACGATGAAGATTGTTCGGATTGGCGAGAACCGGATCACCTAAAAAATATAAAGCCTAATACAGGCGTGCCGCTTAGGTCACTTTTGGCTTGAAATGGCCGCCAGCTCTGGGGTTGATTAACCGACTTTAAAAATATGTATAACAAAGTCATGCCGATAAAGCCGTCATCAATATTCACAACGAAGATGTTTGCAGCGACTCAACTTCGACCCTCCGTCGATCCGACGAGCAATGCGGAACTAAGAACGCATCAATTCGGTGCTTGAAAACTCTAGTATCGAACTCGCCATCCGCTTTAAGTCTCCATCCGCTGCCCCAACTTAGTAAATATATCGACCGCGCTCGCCAGCGGCTTGCTTAAGCCCGAGCAGGCGCGCAGTGGTTTTAGCATAATGGCGCGCGCGGTGTCGAAGGGGGAGTGATCTTCCCACGCAACCTGTGCCATCGTCATTAGCGCGGCTGGCTCAAGCGGCGCAAACGGCATGGGCTTTACAAAGCCATTGCTCACGTGGACAAGTGCGGTGCCGACGTCTTCATTGAGCGCCTTGCGCTGCCGCGATAACGTATCGCTAAAAACGGAGAACGTGCCCAAGTTTTCACGTTCGCGCAAAATGCGAAACCAGCGGAAGAAAAATTTGTAGTGCGAAATTTCATCTTCATACATCGCGTTGAAGAGGTGCTTGGCGAGTGGATCGGAAGCAACACTGGCGAGGGCGCGATAGAGCGACGCGGCTTCACATTCGGTCACGCATCGTGCCAGCATTTCACGAGCCGGTGTCGGACGCGATGGGCGTACATTGCATAGCGGCGCGTATTGGTTGACGAAGCCCGCGTAAGCGCGGCCCCAGTTGTACTGCGGCCACACCCTCGCCAGATAGACGCGCATCGCATCACCGTGTGCACGTTCTTCCGGCTCCCACACGCTAACAAGCCACTGCACGACTTCGGGCTCATTCGCAAAAATTTCGCGCAATGAGGTGGTGTAATGCTGAATGGATATTTCAAGAAACGATGAAATGGTGGCCGCATAAAAAACCAGACGGTCGCCGCGCGCCGCGCGTTCATCCAGTCGTTCCCAATCGGCGTTCAAAATTTGCAAAGCCATTCCGGTACTCCTCATCACCGATAAATTCGAAAGTCGTCTCGTCGGCCGGCTGGATTTAGACGTTTTCAGTGTCAAACGGGATCAGGATGGGTGCGGCTTCTTGCGGTACTTCAGCCGCACAGCCCGCTTGCGCATTATTCAAGCCTATTGCTTTCTTAGCGCGCTCAGTGACCACACTGCGAATCTCACCTACTGCGCGGTTTTTAAGTGAACCGACCGGATCCACCGCATAACCGACCCAGGCCGGAATTTTCACCACATGGTCGTTGACCAGCTTGATCACCAAGCCCTGGGGCGAGCGGATATAGCCAACAATTTCTTTAATCGGCTTTACCCGATCATTTAACTGCTCAGCCTGCTTGATGAGGTCAATTGATTGGCCGCCGCAGGTGGTCTCTTTGAGTGGCTCTACGTCAATTGCTGATGTGGCCGTGGGGGTTGCGGCTGGTTTGCACATCGGAAAACACTCGCTGTCGTTCACGTTAACTTCTATATTTGCACCAACTTCTGCGTATCCGCCTTGAGCATCCTGTGCGCTCGCGATGTTGCTTGTCGACAGGTTAATGACAGCAAAAGCGAGCGACGTAAAAATGGCGTTTCCACGATTCATTATGCTTTTCACGGTGTTCTCCTCGGGTTTGTTTTACAGCGTTGTGATTTGACTGAACGGATTGTGGCGCACGAAAATTAGCATCGCAATACGTTTAGATTGACGTATCATTAAGCAATACCAACCGAACGTTACCGTGCTACTTCCCTGTCGAATTCGAGTCCACTATGAGCAACAAAGCCCGCACCAGCACGCTGATTTCCACCCTTAAAGGTGCGTTGAAAGCGCGCAATATCACCTATAGCGAGTTGGGCGCCCGGATCGGGCTTTCTGAGGCGAGCGTCAAACGCCTGTTCTCCGAGGAGACTTTTACGCTCAGGCGGGTGGAAGAAATCTGTAACGTTCTGGAGATCGATTTTTTTGAGCTGGCGCGCCTGGCACGCGGCGCCAGTACCGAGATTGACCAGATGTCGCTGCGTCAGGAAGAAGCACTGGCGGCCGATGCGCGTCTGCTCGGCATGTTTTATTTGGCCTTCAACGATCAAACCATTGATGCAATTTTAGAGACCTATGATTTGAGCCGCGCAGAGTGTTTAAAGCTTCTGCTGCATCTCGACAAACTGGGCTTGATTGAATTGGGCGCGAACGATGCGATCAGGCTCAAAGTGCCTAAAAGTCTACGGTTGCGTAGCGACGGGCCGATTCGCCGGGTGCATGGCCGTGCGGTGGTGGGCGATTTTCTACAGGCCGATTTCGCCTCAAAAGGCGGCTATTTTTTATTTGAATTTCGCGAGCTGTCGCGTGCGTCGGTAGTGCATCTTGAGCGCAAGCTCACGCGCATTGCGCAGGAGTTTCACGAACTCGCGGAGCTTGATGGCTATTTGCCCGCCGATCAGCGCCAGACTATCGGCATCGCGCTCGGTATTCGGCCGTGGGTAATATCGCTGGTAACGGGCTTGAACAAGCGTAAAGCAGGAAGTCGCGACAAGGCTGCATCAAGCACGTAAAATAACGGTATTCCAAATCAAAAACCATCCGGAGATTGTTATGTCCCTCGTATCCATGCGCCAACTGCTCGACCATGCCGCTGAAAACGGTTACGGTTTACCTGCTTTCAACGTGAACAACCTCGAGCAGGTTCAGGCGATCATGGAGGCCGCTTACGAGACCAACAGCCCCGTAATCATGCAGGCGAGCGCCGGTGCGCGCAAATATGCGGGCGAACATTTTTTGCGGCATTTGATTGAAGCTGCGGTCGAGACCTACCCCGATATTCCGGTCGTAATGCACCAAGATCATGGCCAGAGCCCCACAGTGTGTTTGCAAGCCATGCGCCTGGGATTCTCCAGCGTCATGATGGATGGCTCGTTGATGGCCGATGGCAAGAGCGTGGCGAGTTACGAATACAACGTCGATACCACCCGACGCGTCGTCGATATGGCCCATGCCATCGGCGTCACGGTGGAAGGCGAATTGGGTTGTCTGGGCTCGTTGGAGACGATGATGGGCGACAAGGAAGACGGTCATGGCGCGGATGGCGCGATGACCCGCGAGCAGCTATTGACCGACCCTGAACAAGCCGCCGATTTCATCAAGAAAACCGGTGCCGATGCATTGGCGATTGCGATTGGCACCTCGCACGGCGCGTATAAATTCACCCGCAAACCGACCGGCGATATTCTGGCGATTGATCGCATCAAGGCGATTCATGCGCGCATCCCGAATACCCATTTGGTGATGCACGGCTCGTCGAGCGTACCGCAGGATTTACTCGACATTATTCGCGCCAACGGTGGCGAGATGAAGGAAACCTACGGCGTGCCAGTAGAGGAAATTCAAGAGGGCATTAAACACGGCGTGCGTAAAATAAACATCGATACCGATATTCGTCTGGCCATGACCGCAGCCGTGCGCAAGTTTCTGAACGAAAATAGATCGCACTTCGATCCCCGCGACTTTTTAAAGCCCGCACGCGCCGCCGCCAAGAAGATTTGCATCGAGCGTTATCAGCAATTCGGCAGCGCCGGACAGGCATCAAAAATCAAGCCTATCGGTATGAGCGTGATGGCTGATAAATATGCGAAGGGCGAACTGAATGCGATTGTTAATTGAGCGACGCATTAACTGATCCTGCGGACGCAGCGCAATACGAAAATTGCCTGTATTGTAAAAACTGCGATGCACCGCTAACGGTTTTGCCTGACGGTAAGTTGGGGGCTTTTTGCCCTGCCTGCGGGCAAGATACGCACAATCATCCGCCATCTTTTTTCGAATTCGTCCATGAGTTCATTACGCATTACGTGGCGCTTGAAGGCAAGCTGTGGAAGACGTTATTGCTGTTGTTTTTCAAACCGGCCGAGCTAACGCGCGAATACCGGGCGGGGCGCAAATTACGTTATATCTCGCCGCTACGGCTCTACATTACGGCAAGTTTTTTGTTTTTTTTTATTGTGAAAATTATTGGTGTCGGCAGCTTCATGCAGGACGATATTGACGACACCATTTCGTCGCACCAGAAAACTGGTGCCGCGACCAAAGGCATTCAGAAAGCAGCAAACGAAGCTAAAGCAGAGTTTAGTTCTGAGCCGGATAAGCCCGCAGATACCACCGCAGACAACAAGGCGGAGCAAGTAAAAAGTCAATCACCTGCAACATCAAAAAAAGCGGTTGAGAACGACACAAACGGCCTAAACGAACAAAAAGATGAGGGTGGCTGGCAGAATAGAAAGTGGACCTGGACTGACGATAATGACCAAAAAGCATCCATCAATTTCCAATGCAAGCCTGGAAGCACCGGCTGCCCCATGCTTAAGAAACGCCTCCAAGAAAAATTTAAAGGCCGCACCAATGGACAAGTGCTGGATGATTTAAAACACGGCATGATCGCCAACGTGCCTTATGTTTTGTTTTTGATGTTGCCCTTGTTTGCCGCATTAACCAAGCTGCTCTATGTGACGCGCGGTCTCTACTATGGCGAGCATGTGGTGTATGCGCTGCACATTCATGCGTTTACGTTTTTTGGCTTGTTGATTGCTGCGCTGGTGCCCGATTTTCTGGCGGGCTGGGTTATCGGTCTGATCGCCTTCTACTACCTGATTGCGATGAAACGTTTTTTCGACGGTGGATGGTTCACCACAATCCTGCGTTACGGTGTGATTGCCACGCTCTATCCGATTCTCCTCATATTTGTTGCCATGTTTGTCATGCTGGCGGTGTTGGTGTTCTAAGACTTTTAATTTTTTCACGGCGCTATGTACGAATCCAACCTCAAATCTCTCCCCTTAATCGTTCGCGGCAAAGTACGCGATATCTATGCCGTGGGCGAAGATAAATTATTGCTTCTCACCAGTGACCGGCTCTCGGCTTATGACGTAATTTTGCCCACACCGATTCCGCACAAGGGCGAAATTTTAATTTCTCTCGCCAACTTCTGGTTTCAAAAATTAGCCCATGTGGTGCCGAACCAACTGACCGGTATTGATCCGGTCAGCGTCGTGTCGGCGAGCGAGCGGGATCAGGTTGAAGGCCGTGCGCTGGTTGTTTATAAATATAAAGTGTTGCCAGTTGAGGCCGTGGTGCGCGGCTATTTAGAAGGCTCCGGCTGGAGCGAGTACCAGCAAAACCAATCGGTATGCGGCATCAAATTACCCGCAGGTTTGCAACGTGCTTCAAAGCTGCCGCAGCCTATTTTTACGCCCGCGACCAAAGCAGAGGCGGGTGAACACGACGAGAATATAGACTTCGGCACTTGCGAAAAAATCATCGGTGCGACTCGCGCCGCCGAAGTGCGCGCGATCGCCATTCGGCTTTATCAGGAAGCCGCTGATTACGCGCTGACTAAAGGCATCATCATCGCCGACACTAAGTTTGAATTTGGGTTGGACGCACACGGCAAACTACATCTCATCGACGAAGCGCTGACACCGGATTCATCACGTTTCTGGCCGCTCGCGACTTACAAAGTGGGATCATCGCCTGAAAGTTTTGACAAACAATACATTCGCAATTGGCTCGATTCGATCGGCTTCAATCGCAAACCGCCTGCACCTGAGGTTCCCGCCGATATCGCGCAGAAAACCAGCGACAAGTATCGCGAGGCGCTGATTAGATTGACGAATTAGAACCCTAGCAATGGTGCGGCGCTTGGGACACAATTGTTCTGAAATGCCCGCCGAATAGGGCGGTCAGTATTTTTGCATGCGCCGGATTCAGCGTAATACGATACCGGCGCACATCGGAATAGCGAGCTCGCTTACTTCACCGCGTTTATCGACCAGTCGTAGTCCATAAACGAAATGCCTGCCTTGCCATCCGCAATTTTCTGCTGATCGGCGGGCGCGTCAGCAAGCAATTTTGCGTAGCGTGCGAAATAGTCTTCACGGGATTTGATCAGCGGCGTTTTACCGTCAAACCCTTTGTAGCCGGATTCCCAGTCTTCTTTAAACCACTTGAAGATCATCGACACGTCCAGATTTCCGCTCTTAGGGTCATAGCGGTTACGCGACCGGTCTGATAAAAATCGGCTGGTTTGCTCTTCCAGCTGCTTGTCGAGTTTGTCGGCGGTGAACGCTTCTTCGCGCAACGCGGGGCAACCGATTGAGGCGCAATTCACCGCAAAATGAACGCGCGGCTCATCAAACGCACCGGGCTTGCGCAAGGTTTCGTGCTCGATTTTATCGAGATAAAAATCCTGGCCGAAGAGTTTAAAAAACTTGCGCTTCCAGCGGTTATCGAAGGTACCGCCAATATCCTTGATTGATTTCACGGGATAATTTTGCAGGATCAGTTCCAACGTAAAGCCATTGTAGGCATTAATTAAAAATGCCATTCGCTGCGGTTTCGTCCAGCCGTTGAATTCTGTTTCGCTTACTTTAGAAACGGACTCCAGATAGCTTTTTAACGCCGCACGATCCTTGCCGAATTCAACATAGTTCACTTTCGACGTTTTGCCGCCGTCGACCAGCACCACATGCTTTTTGAGCAGGGCGGACAAGGCGGCGTGGCTTTGATCGAACGATTCGGCAGCAGCGGTCGTCGCCATCGTTACGGTCGCGAGCAATGTCGCAATAAAGAAAATAAATGATTTCAAGCGAATGTCCATGTTAGCTCCGTTAGTCTTAAAAATTACGTCCTAGGTTTTGAGTGCGCCTGCCTCATTAGTGTGTACCGCGTCCTGCTTGGGATACGCGGGCGTGTTATCCGGCGAAATCAGCAAGGCGAGCCCCTTGCTAATGACTGTGCCGAAGCTGCCGTCACCGCGCGTCCAGTCATTTAACGCCTTAACCACGGCGAGTTTGCCGACCGTCGCGGTGGAACGCTTATACACACCCGCCGCAAATTTATTGGCTTCTCCAAGAGTCGGGTAAGTATGGATAGTCGACAAAATTCCTTCCAAACCAAAGCCATGCTTCATCGCCGCCACAAACTCCACCAGCAAATCCCCGGCATGCTCGCCAACGATGGTGGCACCCAATATTTTGTCACTGCCCGGCGGTGTAATCACTTTAACAAAGCCATGCGCTTCGCCATCCGCAATGGCGCGATCCAGATCATCAATGCCGTATACGAACACATCGTGCGGAATCTTTTTCTCAATGGCTTCCTGTTCGTTGATGCCGACCCGCGCCACCTCAGGATCAGTGAATGTGGCCCACGGCACCACTGAATAATCTACCTTGAATTTTTTGAACTTGCCAAATAGCGCGTTCACCGCCGCGAACCATGCCATGTGCGCCGCCGTGTGGGTAAACTGAAACGGGCCCGCCACATCACCACAAGCAAAAATATTGGGGTAGAGTGTTTCCAGATATTCATTGGTCTCGACGACTTTGCCCGCAGGAATGCCTAACTCTTCGAGGCCAAAACCCTTGGTATTGGCGATGCGACCTACCGCACACAGAATTTCGTCAAACGGAATGCGCTTGTCTTGGCCGTTATTCTCAACCACCAAATATTTTTCACCTGCTTCAATAACTACCTGCTTAGCTTTATGGTTGACCAGCACCGTGACGCCTTCTGCTTCAAACTTTCGTTTGACCATTTCGGACACTTCAGGGTCCTCGCGAATCATGATGCGGGGAGCCATCTCAACTTGCGTCACCTGCGAACCAAAACGGGCAAAGCATTGTGTCAGCTCGGCACCAATCGGCCCTCCGCCGAGCACGACCAAGCGTTTTGGCAATTTACGCAGGTTCCAGACGTTGTCGGACGTGAGCGGATTAGCCTCAGCCAAGCCCGGGATTGGCGGCACGAACGGCCGTGCACCGGTGGCAATCACGATATTTTTTGTCGTGAGTTTTTGCGTGGTGCCATCTTCACGGGTGATTTCAACTTCCCACGGTGTCAAAATTTTCGCCGAACCCGCCACGCAATCCACGCCCAGGCTGGTATAGCGGGCAACCGAATCATGTGGCTCAATTTCGTTCACCACCCGCTGGATCCGCTCCATGACATCCGCAAAATCCCATGTCGCCACCGCTGACTCGATACCAAACTCTTTAGAGCGCTGCATACGGTTCAATAATTTCGCCGAGGCGATCATTGATTTTGACGGCACACAGCCCGTGTTCAAGCAATCACCGCCCATCTTGTGCCTTTCAATCAAAGTGACTTTTGCTTTCACTGCGGCTGCGATATAGCTCGTCACCAAGCCAGCCGAGCCCGCGCCGATGACAATCACATTGCGATCAAAGTGTGATGGTTTTTTGTCCGCCCATTTTGCGTAAATTTTGCGGGCTTTGAACGCATCGATTATTTTCTTGGCAATAATCGGGAACACACCCAGCAACACAAAAGCACCAATCAATCCCGGCGAAAGGATGCCTTTCAGGGAGGTGATTTTTGCGAGCTCAGTGCCTGCGTTGACGAACACAATGGTGCCCAAAAACATACCGAGTTGGCTGACCCAAAAAAATGTCCACGCCTTCATGGTGGTGAGTCCCATCACCACGTTAATCATAAAGAACGGAAACGCGGGCACCAGGCGGAGCGTGAACAGATAAAAGCCGCCTTCTTTTTCCACACCGGCATTGAACGCTTTCAATTTTTCACCAAACCGGGATTGAATAGAGTCGCGCAATAGAAATCGCGCTGCCAAAAATGCGAGCGTGGCGCCGATCGTTGAGGCGAACGAGACAATAACAATGCCCCACAGCAAACCAAAAATCGCGCCTGCAACCAGCGTAAGAATCGCGGCACCTGGCAACGAAAGTGCAGCGACCGCAAGATAGACCGCAAAGAAAATCAGACCCGTCTGTAAAGGATGGGACGCATAGTAAGCGCTGATCACCGCCTGCTGGCTCTTGAAATAATCGATGCTGAAATACTTGCCAAGATCAAACACGAAGAAGGCGACGATTGCGGCAACGACGGCCAGTGCGACAATAATTTTAGTTTTGTTCATTGAAACTCCTGAGGTTGCTTCTTAAGCTTGTATATCGGCGCGGTTAACCCGAGTTACGGGCGCTATCGCTTTTTAGATGTCGAATTTGCCGCGGAATAAATACGCGACACCGTTTTCGCTTTGGGTTTAGCTGGAGGTTTAGTCGGGGCAACCGCGTTTTTCTTACGGCTGATCGACCCCGGATTAACCGGCTGATAAGAAGCTTGTTCACTGCCACTGGTCAAAAATTCGCGGCGCAAATCAACCGTCGAGCGCACGCCGACGCTTGCAAAGTTTTCGTCCAGCCATTTCTGCGCATAATCACGACCGCGATCACGCAGCATCGTTAAAAACTCCCACTCGCTAAAAAACTTTGACGCCGCACTAAGGTCAGCCAGCGCTTTATCAGCGCGCAATGAATGGATTCGCACGTACATCAATTGATCGCGATATTCGTCTTTGAGCCAACCTTCATCAATCAGCTTTTGTACGAATGCCACCGACCGCAATTCTTTGATCAACGATGAGTTAAACGTAACCTCATTGACGCGATCATAAATTTCGGTGGACGTTTTAGGCAGATGATCGCGCTCAATCGGGTTGATGTGTACGATCAACACATCGCCGACGGTGGTGTTGTAAAAAAGCGGAAACAGCGCGGGATTACCCATGTACCCACCGTCCCAATAGTGTTCACCGTCGATTTCAACCGCTTGAAAAAGGTGCGGCAAACAAGATGATGCCATCACCGCAGATGCGGTGATTTCGCTGGTATTGAAGACGCGAACCTTGCCAGAGCGAACATTGGTGGCGGATAAGAATAGCTTGGTCTCCCGACATTGATTAAGGCGGTCGAAATCCACGTGCTGATTCAACAGGTCAAGTAGCGGGTTCCAGTTGGTCGGGTTGAGCTGGTACGGTGAAAAACTATCGGTTAAAAATTTCATTGCCTCGAACGAGGGCGATGGTACGGAAGATGAAAATAAATTTTTGGCACCTAATGAAAATGGATTTTGAAACATTTGCTTGACCAGCGAATAGCGCTGACCGGAATCCGATACAGCCTTCCAAAACTTTTCGAGCGCTTCGCGCGCGCCATCTGCACCGCCTGTGGTGCGGCCGTACGCGTAAACAACAGCGTTCATTGAGCCCGCACTGGTGCCGGAAATGCCGTCAATAACCAACCGGCCATCTTCAATTAACTTATCCATCACGCCCCAGGCAAACGCGCCGTGGGCTCCACCGCCTTGAAGCGCAAGGTTGATGGGTTTCGTTGTTTTTGTGGCGCCGCGCGGTTTCGGGGACGGTTTCATGCATCGCCTTTCATTAACGGCACGTTAAGGGTGCTCAAGGGCGCAAGATTCTCAAGGACTCAAGGCGCTCAAACGCTGAGTCAAACGCTCAAAGCGCTCAAAAACTCAGATACCCAAAATTGGTTGGCTAAAACTTCAAAAGTGACCAAGGTCAGCAACAGTATGCGCGCTCGAGCAAGGCGGCTGTATTACGAAGCCCTCATGGGTTGTGCCATTCGAACGCGTCACGACGCCGCGATCAACCACACCCGCTAAGAAGCCGTCTGTATGCTTTTCTGCAAAGCTGACGGGTGATGGGCGAACCGGCTATTCGGCGGCCGCAAGCGAGCCGACCACGCTACCTTCTGCATCCAGCGCTCCACCGCAGCTAGAGCCTTGCCCCGCGGTGCAGCCGTAGCAATGATCTTTAACCACAATCTGATTACCCAGAAGATCAACGCCCATCAACTCACGCAAATGGGTTTTGAGATGATCGTTATGCTGCAGTGGCAGGCCCAACATTTGGTTGAAATCACAGTCATAGACAAACCCCAAATAGTCCACCGACAAGAGCGTGCGGCACATCACACTATCGAGGTTATGCGATTGAAACGAGGACACCAGCAAATCCATGTAGGGCTCAAACTGGCCTTTGGAAATGAGGGTCGATCCAAAGCGCTGAATCGGCATATTGGTGATGGTAAAAAGATGATTGAAGACAATCCCAAAATTAAGTTTAAGCAGACGATGGTAATCGGCTTCCAACGCCTCTTGCGACGGTGGCAGCTTCGGGCCTTGCGGATTGAACACGAGATTCAACACCAGGCCGGTTGCGTCTTTGCCATAGCCCAGCGCATTTAATTTTTTCAGCCCGGAAATCGATTTTTCAAATACGCCTTCTCCGCGTTGCTTGTCGACATTTTCCTGACTGTAGCAAGGCAGTGAAGCGCTCACTTCGACCTGCTGATCGGCCAAGAATTGCGCCAAATCTTCAAAACCTGGCTCACCCAGAATCGTCAGATTACAGCGGTCAATCACGCGCACATTTAGCGCCCGCGCGGCAACCACGAGATGGCGGAAATGATCGTTCAATTCGGGCGCGCCGCCGGTCATATCAAGAGTTTTGATATTGGCGATGCGTAGAAACGCGATCACCTCATTAATGGTCGCAAGCGACATCATTTCCTTGCGATCGGGGCTAGCGTTCACATGGCAATGAAAACAAGCCTGATTACATTTATAGCCGAGGTTTACTTGGAGTGTGTCCAGCGTCTTACGGCGCAGATGTGGAAAACCGCGCGATTTCATCAGATGCAGGGTGGCGTGCATGAAATTCCCCGAGTAATGCGTCAAGTGGTTGGAATATTGTCAAATCATAGTGCTTTTTGCAATTCTTGGGGCTGTTCGTTGGCAGCTTGAATGCAATACGGCAGAGCGGTTGCGTTGGATTCAGGTGATACCCATGGCATCAACAGGAATTTGGTCATGGAATCTGTCGAAAATAGGCATCATTCCTTTCGCCTCCAACCAAGCCGCATACTCTGAGCTCAAAAGCTGATATTGCAAGAAATTATTCAAATGAAAACTCGTAGGCAAAAAATGATTATTTTCATAGCATTGCTATGTGGTTCGTTAATCGTGATCGCGCTACTCGGCTCATTACTGATGTGGAGGGATATTCATACTGCATCGCGAATTGAACCGGCGGCTTTACAGAACCTGCTCACACGCGGCAAGGGCGTGCCCGTCATTCTCGATGTACGTTCAGACTGGGAGTATCAACGCGGTCATGTGCCGGGCGCGCGGCGGGTGCCATTCTGGTCAGCGCAACAGTTGCGTAATTTGAAAATTCCATCCGATGCGCCGGTGATTATTTACTGCGAGCTGGGGCCACGCGCAGTGTGGGCCAAATGGACTTTGCAGCGCGCGGGGTTTACGCAAGTGAGCTATCTTGACGGCCACATGGCGGGGTGGCGGGAGGCTCGATTGCCGGCAGCAGGTTCCAGTGACCAAGCTTCGGACTAGCCTCCATTGGCGGGCAAATAACGGTTTAACTACGCGCCATGCTTCGTCCAGATCAAAACCAATGAGGCAATTGCTGGCGTCATATTGCGCGGCAGGCAGTGCCTCAATAGTCCCTGGAATAGCCCCCGAGTCCAGCCGCGATTGGGTTGCATCAAATATTCAAATCGAATAACCGGCGCCGCAGCTTCCACCGACTCAACACGCCGCTCAGACCGTCTGGCGTGGCATGGTAACGAAGGCCAGCAGCACGCGCCACAGCACTGGCAATATTAGTCAAGGGCCTCCGTGCGAGCGGGATGGTGCCGCGTTCAAGTTTGGCCACCGATTGCGCGGCGGATACGGGCGCAGTAATCGGGGTACCGCGCTGTTCAACCTTCTCTGGTAACGCCTTGGCACAATTTAATGCGGCAACGGCATCGACATTGCCGTTGCAGCAAGAAATTCCAAGGATATCAACATGGCCTAGGACGGCCGCCCGCAACATTATTGCGACTGCCCGGCCGTGGTCATCATCTCGATTCGCCCCGCGCGATATCGGTATCAATCCAAACGCGTTCCACTGATTTCTCTATGATATTTACGGAACGCCCGAAAAGTAGCTGCATCCAGACAGATAGTCCGAGCGTAATATATTGATCCGCTTCAAACGCAGAATTAAAACTGAAAGAATTTAAGCGTCTGCTCAATATTGAACCAAACGCTTGCGTCACCGGCTAACGGTGAAAAAGGGAATGACGGCATGCGCAACATTTTAAATGCGGACGAAATAAAGTCCTGGAAACCCTATCCATTGCCCTTAAGCGCGGATGGCATGACCGCGCTAGAGCGCACGCGCAAGCGAATGCAAGGCGCAAACCAATGGGGACCGTGGCAAATGATCGGAAGGCGCATGGCGATTGGCTGCGTGGCACTCGAAATTACGCAGCGCTGCAATCTGGATTGCTCCTATTGTTATCTTTCAGAATCGTCCGAAGCGCTCAAAGATATTCCCCTAGAGGAAGTATTTCGCCGCATTGATCTGATTTACGATCACTACGGCCGCAACACGGATGTGCAGGTCAGCGGCGGCGATCCTACGTTACGCAAACGCGATGAGCTGGTTGCTATTATTCGCTACATCAAAAAAAAGGGACTGCGCTCGTCGCTTTTCACCAACGGTATTAAAGCCACCCGCGATATGCTTGAAGAGCTATGTGCCGCCGGGCTGGAAGATGTGGCCTTCCACGTTGACATGACCCAGGAACGCAAAGGTTTTGCATCTGAGGCAGAACTGAATGTGCTGCGCGAGGAATACATCAACCGGGCGCGCGGCCTGCCATTGGCGGTCATTTTTAACACCACTGCGTTTCCCGGCAACTTCCATGAAATACCGTCGCTAGTAAAGTTTTTTGTGGCGCATGCCGACGTGGTGAGATTTTCGTCATTTCAGGTCGGCGCAGACATGGGCCGCGGCACCGAGCGTGCGCGGGTCACCGTCAACCCGGCCACGGTCATGAACGCGATACGCGAAGGCGCGGGAGCCAATCTTAATTTTGACGCAGCAAGTTCGGGCCATGCAGAATGTAACGGCTATGCCTATGGCCTCATTGTTAACGGCCGTGTTCATGACTTTTTTAATGATCCCGTTTTTGTCCGACACATCCTCGATTCAAGCGCCCATCTCACCGTCAATCGTGCTATTAAAGCCGAGGTACTAAAAACCTCGATCGGTTATTTCCTCAACCATCCCGGCATCTTTTTAGGTGTGGTTCGGCGCTTTGCTAGACTGGTCTGGCGCGAGCGCCGTGACTTCATCGCGGCGCGCGGTAAAGTCGGCAAGATTTCGTTTTTTGTGCATAACTTTATGGACTCCAGCATGCTCGATAAAGAGCGTTGTGAAGCCTGCTCATTTATGGTGATGACACCGGAAGGGCCGATCTCAATGTGCGTTCACAATGCCAAGCGTGATGACTATCTGCTGGTTGCGGCTGAGGTGAAACGTGAAAACAAGATGATGTACTTTAATCCAGCGACCGGTGACTTTGAAGACAAAATGCCGTCGAACATCGCCGTTTCGTTGAACCGAAAAAATGCCCGTGGTCGTGCCAAAACTGAATTGGCAGGCTCAGCCGCCGACCACGAACAGCAAAGCGAGACTGAGAGCGAAGTCGAAGCGCAATCCGCTGAATAGGCTAAACGCAAGCAGGGTGGACCGGACAAAAACGCAAAGGAAAGAACGCATGAAAAAACATATCAATAGCATTAGCCGGCTTTGGATTGCGCTAACCGTCGTGCTGCTATTTGCAGGCTGCGCATCGGTGCCGCGACCGTCTGTAAATATTTCACCTGCCGTGGGTTCACTTCCGAGTGGGCCACCTTACGATGCCTGGGCGCGCGTACTGGAAAAATATGTTGATGACCAGGGGCGCGTAAATTTTGCGGGCGTTGCACAAGATCGGAACGACCTCGACCGTTTCGTGGCTTATGTGCATGACAATGGGCCGAATAATCAGCCGCAGCTTTTCCCCACACCGGCGCATGTTTTGGCATTTCATATCAACGCCTACAACGCCCTCGCCATGCACAAGGTGGTGGCCACCGGAATACCCGAGACTTTGGCGGGCTTGAAGAAAGTTGGCTTTTTCTATCTGGGCAAAGTGCAGGTGGGCGGCGAGGCGATTTCGCTCTACGACTACGAAAATAAGGTCATCCGTCCGCTCGGCGAGACGCGTATTCATGTCGCGGTAAATTGCATGTCGGTGGGCTGTCCACGCCTCCCGCGCGAGGTTTTCACTGCGGAAAAACTGGATTTGCAGCTGGAGCGCGAGGCTAAAAAATTCTTTAACGAGCAGCGTAATGTACAGGTCGATGACTCAACCAAGACATTCAAAGTATCTGAAATACTCAAGTTTTATACCGAAGATTTTCTGGCAAAAGCGCCCTCGCTCGCCGCGTATGTGAACCGCTATCGAGAGGTTAAAGTACCGGAAACTTATGCGGTGGATTTTATCGCCTACGACTGGACGATCAATCGACAGCCGTAAAGAAATGAAGCAATTCAGCATCGTGGCGCGGTGGTTTTTTGTGCTGCTGCTGGCGGCTTCGAGCGTGGGAAAGTTGGCCGACATGCCCGGTTTTTATGCGGTAGTTAAGAGCTATGGTCTGCTACCGGACGCGGTGATTCCGATAAGTGCCTGGGCGCTGACATTTTTCGAATTGCTGCTGGCGGTGTGGCTGGCAATGGGCAAGCGTATTGGCATCGCGTCGATATTGGTGGTGGCACTTCATCTGATTTATATGATCTGGATATTGGTGGCGCTGGCGCGTGGACTGAGCCTTGCCAATTGCGGCTGCTTTGGCGTTTTCTGGGCGCGTCCGCTCACTTGGTTCACGCCGATTGAAGACTTGATCTTGCTGTTATTGGCGACGGCGATGTGGCGCAACACCCGCAGACAGACTCGCGAATACGCGAGGCAGTAATTGAAAACGCGATTTATTTTGGTTGGCGCGGGGCTTTTGCTTGCGTCATTTATTTCATCCCCAGCGGCGTGGGCCGTGAAGGTTGGCGGTGTTGAGTTGCCCGACTCATGGTCACTAGTAGGACCACTCGGTGCACAAGCATTGGTGCTCAACGGCGCAGGCATCCGCGAATACGGCTTTTTGCACATTCCGGTCTACGCTGCCGCGCTTTATCTGCCGGCACGACAGAATAGCGAAACCGCGATCTTGGCGGCCAACTCACCCCGCGTAGTGCATATGAAAATGCTGCGTGATGTCTCGCGCGAAGATTCCGTCAAAGCATGGGAGGTCTATCTCGCGGCCAACTGTAAATTGCCATGCAAGCTGAACAATGATGCCCGGCAGAATTTTCTCAAGCTAATTCCCGACACAAGAGCTGGCGATACACAAACCTTCGTGTTTCGCGACGGCGAACTGGAAATTTTCCGCAATAGCAACAGTATTGGCGCGGTCAACGATGCTGTGGTGGCCCATACCGTACTCGCCAGCTGGATCGGCGAGGTGCCCACCACAGTGACGTTAAAACAGCAGCTGCTCGGGGCGGGGCGATAGTCGCCGCCCGACTATACAGGCAGTCGCAACTATTTTTTTAAACACACATAATTTTCGCAAGCGCCCACGACGCAATCGTTACATCGACGCCAACACCTGTTGCGCCAATTGCTGCCCGCTCAGCCAAGCACCTTCGACTTTGCCGCTGTTGAGCCAATCTCCACACATCCCAATGCCTAGCTCCGCATCCCATGCACAGCCGATCTGTGGCGATAATTCAGTATCGGCATAGCGCCAACGGTGTGCAGTCCATGTTTGCGGGTCCGGTCCACCGAGTTGGGCGAAGGCCGCAAGTAATACCGCCGCCACGCTGTTGGCGTCGTCTTCAATATGCGCCTCGCTCCATTCAGGCGTCGCCTGCAGTACCCAGCTTTCAAGGCCGGCCCGGCCCGGTTTGCCACTATCGCGGGCGATCCATCCCAGCACTTTGCTACCGACAAACGCGGCGTCAAAATGCAACGAGACAGGAGCCGCAAATTGCAGCATCAAGCTCCAGTTGCCGCGCATTTTAGTGTTTGCCGCAATCGCCGCGGACGACGGCGCAATCTGGCTTAACAGTGGTGCGGCTTGCGGAGCCGGTATCGCCAACAAAACTGCGCCGAACGTTGCCGTTGATAAACCACTTTCAGCGGACCGCAATCGCCAGCAATCCCCCTCACGCGATAATTCTTTGACGCTCGATTGAAGGGTCAACGCGAGCGTTTGCGCAAGGAAATGGGCGGGGGACGTCATTCGCGGGGTGCCAACGTAACGGGTCTTTTTTTCAGCGTCACGCAAATCACCTCCGTCGAAAATTTTTAACCTCGGCGTCCACATAGCTGCGACGCCCGCCTCGCACCATCGCGCGACCTCCAATTTAAAAGCGTTATCTTTTGCCGTGAAATATTGCGCACCATGATCGCATTGCCATGGAGCAATTTCATCACCACCCCGACGAGTGCTCATGCGTCCGCCGGCACCACGGCTTTTGTCGAAAACAGAAACATTCATGCCTGCGTATTGCAAGGCAGTCGCGCAGGACAGGCCAGCAATACCTGCGCCGATTATGGCAATTTGGGACGTGGAATTCATCATATTTTTTATGTATTTCCTGCGTTTCAGTTCAATCAGAATGCGACCGGACTCTGCCGAGCTAATTTTCACGGCGTATCTGGTTAACCTAGTCGTTCGTCCCCATTTAATAGTTCCAACGTATTTTGCAACCGCCACCTGCCTATACATAAGGCTGCACGGAGAAACCCTGCTTTGAAAATTTCTGCCCTCGACCAATCTCCGGCTACCCGCGGCAACAGCCAGCATCTGGCGATCCGCGAATCCATCGAGCTCGCGCAACATTGTGATCGTCTGGGTTACCACCGTTACTGGGTGTCCGAGCATCACAACAGCGACAGTATCGTCGGCACGGCGCCCGAGGTGTTGATGGCCGCAATCGCCGCGACCACCTCGCGTATTCGCATCGGTAGCGCAGGGGTGATGCTGCCACATTATTCCGCGTTGAAAGT
>JBBRZG010000068.1:0-19437 GCA_038236905.1 Burkholderiales bacterium | reverse complement strand
GGCATCGCCAGGAGCTGCGTCATGCCGCCGCGCACCGGCACTTCAACATGCGGCACGATGGTCTCGCAATCGAAGACCGCTTTTGCAGTACCAGCGATGGTGTTGATCAGATACACATTTCCATCGAACATGCCGGCTGTAAATGCACGTGCCTTTGCGTCGCCCGGAATCAGTTTCACATCCATCGTGCCGATGGCCTCCGGAATTTCCACCGTCCGAAGTATGATCCGCTGCAGCAGATCCCAGACGCGAATCGAGCCGCGCAGTACCGGGTCACCCGGTACGACATTGAGTGTGCTTGAGGGCAGAATAAAGTCCGACGTGACCATAAGATTTAACTCTGGCCGGGCAGATATACCGTGCGGATTGAAGCCCTCCTGTGGCGGGATGTTTGGCCACTCGTTGACCAGTTGCAGGTTGCCGTCAAACTCGGCCAACCTCCCGGGTGCGCCGCCGCTGGCCGAACCCATCTGCGTGACTAAAAAGCCACCGCTCGCCAGTGGGAGAAAGTCATCGGTGATGCCCGACTGTGGCGCGTTGGTCGAGAACATGAATTTCGGATGCCGTGCATTCGAGACATCGAAAAAGAAAATGCTGTTCTGGCCCTTCAGCAGGCTGAGCAAGCCGCCGCAGACAAGCACATTTTTATTGGCCGACAGATGGCAGTGGTGTGGCTCGTTGCCGGTGTTGCCCGGCGGTGGAATCGGCACCGTTCTGAGCACCTTGCCGTAATCATCTGACTCTTCGTCAAAATTAATGACCGCCAAAAAATCGGGCGCCACACGCGCCTGATCGCCTGCCCACACATAGAGAGTCTTGGCCCGCTTTTCGTTGCCCTTATTGCGGTCTTCATGGTCATCCGCGCGCGCGCCGCTGGCAAACACGACCAACGTAAAAAACAAAATTCTTATCAAGAACCCAAAGTTCAATCTGTCCGTTTTCATTATCTCGCTCCTGTTTTAATTTCACCTGCGATCAAGTTATGTTTATGGAAATACAAATGTTGGACTACCGAGAACCACCCAACTCCTTGATAATTTTTGTCGAACCGACGAATGCCCAACTGCGGGCATTAGCGTTATTTGTTCTGCGAAACTCGCAAAAAAAATAACGCTAATGCCTTTTTATTCACCTTTTTTTCCACGCAATTGAACTGACGTCATGGTCGGTCCACTCCTTCGTTAACCACGCATTTATAACTTCGAGAAAAATGCGATGGACGGCGCAAAGAAATATTCGCCGCCTTTCAGCGACACGAAGTTTGCGAAGAGTGACGATGCCACCGGCGCACCGGCATCATTCCAGCCGGCGCGGTGTTTCTGCGGTTGCGGTGGTTGTGAGTTGCTCTGACCAAGCACTGGGTCGATGCCCGTTCCGGGTCGCACAAAATTTTCATTATTGGCCCATGCGGCTTCGGTGAATTCAAACTGTCTGCTGATATCGGCTTGATACGCCATGAACAACAAGCCAACACCGGTGCTCGGTCTACCCTGCAGCTCACCCAATGTTTGTTTCCGATTGCCATAAGTGATCCCGCGGCGCGCCATGATATGACTACGCTCGGATGCGAGCGTGGCACCCAATGCCACGGAATCACCGCGCGGATTGGTTTTGCGAATGTGCGCGTGGAAAGGGCACTTCAACCCGTTAGGATCGTTGCTGAAACCAAAATTGTTGCCCACCGGTCCGTTCACCGCGCCGGAAAGGCCATCGTTGCTTTGCAACACGACCGGCGTGCCGTCTTCAAAACGGCCGACGATCATGGCACCGGCCAGTTCTATCGGGAACGTCTTACCGACACTAGTCGCGAGTGTTTCAAGCTGTGTTTGCAAATTTTCTTCTGCGGTCTTGAAGCCTTTTACATTTTGCGCAAGCTTGCGAAAAACAAAATATGATCCGAAAACGTTGGGGTCAGCCAAGGCGGGATCCTTGACCAATACTTGCGATAACGGAAAGGCCGGGTCCCAATTCACGGTGCCCGCGTTCTTTAGCTCTTTGTCGATATCGGCTTCTGTTAACAGCGGCTGGCTGCGGCCATCGACGTAGCCAAAATGCTCAATACCGTCATGATTGGCATTGCGATACCCGCGACCTCGCTCAATTCCCACGAAGCTAATCGCTGCCTTAGGTGCAGTGGCAACCAATTTGGCAATCTCGGTTTCAACGATTACTGACATTACATCGGTGGGCAAAGCCGCGCTGCCGCCGATCAAAATCATGGCGTGTAGTTCACCGCGATAGCCGGTGTGCCATGTGTTTTTCGGCGGGTCCTGCAATACTTGCTGTCGGGATTTTAAACCTGCATTAAAAGCGGCTTCGTTCGGCGTATCCGCGGCGGGAATACCGAGCGCGGTGTAGCCGCTTCGCGATAATACGATGCTGACGAAAGCACGGGTTACCAGCGGGTTGCGACTGGCGCGGCCCTCCCGTTTAAAAATGGCTGCAGCCTTTATTTGATCGCTTGCAATCATCAATTTTTTTCGCGCGTAAGTGCGCAGGAACGCCCGCGCTGCTGCTGCTTTACCCGGCTTGAACCTTAAAAAGACATGCGCGGTTCGATCACGACCATGCCCCTTCAGAATGTTTCCTTGCAGGTTGCTGAGCATCACGTTTTCATCCGCGTTGGGCGTACTGGACAAAGGCTGGTTTAGGCGTACGGGCATGATGGCTCCTTCGCTTTCGTGGTCAATGGCTGATATTTATTTTTGGGCGTACCGAGGGACTACTTTTGGCTTCACTTATGGGGGGCCGCGATCGGGCCCTCCGGTCCGTGTACCGCATTCGAATACATGAACTGAATCGGTAAACGCTTTGCGCTGCTCGCGCTTTTGACTTCTTTAAATACCTGGCTCAGATTGGTCGCCACAAAAATGGGCTGATCGCCGACCTCTTGCCCCTTGCGCGAATTCCAGCCTAAAAAATCGTTGCTGTTTTTTGCAATGGCATCGTTCACATCGGGATCAGTGCGGAATTCATTGATCTCGTGATACAGCGTGCCAACGACGTTTTTCCACGGACGATTGAACGCGACAATGCCATTTTCTCTACCGCTATCCAAAACCTGCGAATACACATTGGCCGAATAATAAAGCGTGATGTTTTTACCGCCGCGATTTATGTGCAGCGAGCCGTGATATCCACCCAAGCCTTCTTTTGAGTTGGAGCTGCCTAGCGCCAACACCGTACCGGCGGGCAGAATTAGATTAAAGATGGTCGTGCCTAAATCTTTTTTGCTGATCATATTGGGTGAATCAAACAAGCTCGTGACAATGGCCTGCACATCGGGTTCGTCGAGCCGCGCCGGTTTGACATCGTCAAGAATGAACGAGCTGCGCATGTCGCACGACACGGCTGCCCCCGGAAAATATTGAACCATCACGTTGTTGAGTCGCCGATCGGTCATGGCCAGATTAATGGCAGTGTCAATGGACTTGATATCGCTCGCTTGCCACGAATCCGAGCCGCCCAAATAAACGTTTTGAAATTCCATCTGTGGCACCACTTTGCCGCCGTGGTAAATCAAATCGTCCATCACTGACGGGCTGATGCCCTTGGCAATTGCCTTCGGTATCGGCATCGGTTCCGGCAAGGCGCTGGTCAGCAAATAGCGTTTTTCAGCGGGTGAACCTTGGCGCGCCTGAATGCGCATCGGTTGTGCTTTGGTATAGACATTGGTGGGCATGTGAAACCTCCTAGCGCGGTGGTTTTGTGTGCTTGCTAGCCGACAGAAAACCAGCAATGAAAAACAACTCCCTTAGCGTTGTTTTGCCAGCAAAGTCAGCAAGAAAAAATGCCTCAACAAGGTCGTGGATGACGTCAGATATCGATTGTCTTCGCCAATATAAAAATAAAACACTAGCATTGATGAGCTATTACAAGCATAAATGCTTGTAAACACTGGTCGATATTAGGGTTTACTTTTCTTTCACCACGTCTTTAAGTGAGATGCGCTTATTGATGACTCGCAATTTAAGTAGCTTAGCGTCTTGAATTCGGCCTCGCAATACCTCGATTGGAGTACTGCCATCCCGCGATCAGGGGATGAGCAAACTCAGCTGGGTGCGATTCGACGTGCCGGTTTTGACGTACAGCCGCCGTAGCTGGGTTTTAACCGTCAACTCGCTTTTGCACCGTATCTGGCCGATTTCCCAATTGGTTTTACCGAGCCGCCACCGCAGCTGATTTATGTCCAGCCGATTTTGATTCAACCGGCACCGGTCGGCGTGATTCGTCAACCGCTTTACCTGCGTGTTCCACCGGGCCATGAAAAAAGTGGAGCAAACATTGCCGTAAGTACAATGCCTGCGGCCAGCCGGTCTATTTCGTGCAGGAGAATTGGTACAACAATGTCTATGCGCCGCGTTATCGCAGCGAACACGAAGATCACGGCGACAAGCATGGCAACAAAGGCAAAGGCCACGACAAAGAGAAGAAAAACAAAGGCAAGCGTGACGATTAAATCGTATCGAGCTTGCCAACAAATGCCCGCACTCAGATTCTGAGTTCGGGCATTTTTTTATCAAGCAAATGCAGCAGGCACTAAATGGGTACGCAACAATTGCGCGTAGGGGCATTGTTCGAGGCCTCGCGACTCAATCTGGATGGGACGCTGGGCTTGCAGCTTTCGGTTTTCATAAATCAGGATGTTGACAACGCCGCGATGCTATCCGCCCTCACCTCAGCAGCAGCTTCAACCCAGCCCGCCACTAATTACTTAACATCAACATCCGGAATCACTGCCTTCACGCCCGGCATTTTTTGAATAGCGGTCGCGATTTGGACTAATTGCTGACCATCTTTAACAGCGCCCTTTAAGGTAACTTCACCGCCTTTGACGGCCACGCTTACATCCTTCGCGTTCATTTTGGTCAATTCTGCGCGAACCGCATCTGCAAGAATCGTGTCTGGATTGGGTACTTGAGCGATTCTGACTTCTGGCACCGGGCCGGATGAGGTGACTTTCATATCGGCACATCCAGAAAACGTGGCTGCCAGAGCAGCGGCAAGAGCGAGGGTGTTAACGCGATTATTCATGTGGGTTCTTTCGTGTGTGTTGCTGATTAAATTAGGAAATTTGAGAGCTAGCTTTTCGCACGATTGCGATTGTCGCAACTCTAATTTGCAGATTTATGACAGGTCATTGCCGTTATAGCTTGGTAAATCTGGCTTCAAATTCTTTTGATCCGCGAACAAGCCTCTAACCTACCCATCCATCCAAAGCAAAGCAGAGCAGAGCAACAGGCCTTAGCAACGCGAGAAAGCGCCCGCGTCACTCGACCTGCTCTAATTTCAAACGAGCTGATGACCAGACCACATAAACTCCAATCTTGAGGGGATAGATTTTCTTTGGCCTGCCGGTAACGCAGACAAGGTTTGGCTGTTTATCTGTCACGGCTTCGTAACGTAGGCGCGCTAGGATATTGAGTTAGATGCTTGCTACCGGTACTTCTCTCTCAACGTTGCTTTCTGCGCCTCCGCCGATTGAAATCGCAATTGCCCAGGATCAGCTCACGCCGGTATTCCAACCGATTGTGTGTCTCAAAACCTGTACCGTCTACGGGTTCGAAGGCTTGATCCGCGGCAAGCATCTCACATGGGAACAGCCTTCAACACTTTTCCCTGCCGCCGCTGCCGCAGGACTCAGTACTATGCTCGACCAAAACGCGCGTCGCTCAGTGGTGAATGGCTTCGCGCAACTTGGGTTAGGGGCCAAGCTGTTCGTAAATATTTTGCCCTCCAGTCTTATAAAACCAGAAGTGACCAGCTTCTTGGTCTCTGCATTTTTGGGCAAAGCTAATCTGCGTCCCGAGCAAATCGTCTTGGAGATCGGCGAATCTCAGCCGATCGATGATCTCGTTGAAATTAAAAAAAGTCTCACCATACTGACCGCCATGGGATTTCGCATCGCGCTTGACGATCTCGGCGAAGCCTATGCCAGCATGCGCTTATGGCTTGAATTGCGCCCTTCGTATGTGAAGATTGATCGTCGATTTATTACCGGCATTGACCACGATAATTTCAAACTACAGTTCGTCCGCGCGATTGTGAAAATTGGCGAGACCACTGGAACCACCGTCATCGCGGAAGGTGTTGAAACCGAGACAGAACTATTGGCAGTACGCGACTTGGGCATCCGTTACGCGCAGGGTTACTTCCTTTGCCGTCCGACCGCCGCGCCTGATGCCGCCGTTTCCGACGCAGTGCGAAATATTGTGGGTGCCCGACGCATCGCGCTTTTCCGAAACGACTTATCTCAAGTCAATCAGACCACCAACCACACACAAGTCGGCGAGCTTTCCACGCCGATCGAGCCGCTAGCTGTGAGCACGGCAAATGAAGTTGTCATGATTAGATTTAACCAAGACCCTAACCTGGCGGCCATTCCGGTGGTGGATAACGACATTCCAGTGGGTATTGTTCGCCGCGCGCGATTTATCCATGAGTTTGCCCGCCCGTTTCGGCATGAGCTCTACGACAAACGCCCGTGTGCACTGTTTATGGACAATGATCCGTTGATTGTCGAGGCCAGCATGTCAATCCCGGCGCTAAGTGAAAAACTTACCGAGCTTGATCGGCGGCATCTCGCGTCTGGATTTATCATTACCGCCAATCAATCCTATATCGGTATGGGCAGCGGGCAAGCGCTGGTGCGCGCACTGACCGAGGTTCAGATCAGCACCGCGCGTTATGCCAACCCGTTGACCTTGCTGCCCGGCAATGTGCCAATTGACCAGCATATTGATCGCCTGCTGGTTGCCCAAATTCCGTTTGTCGCCGCCTACGTCGACATCGATAACTTTAAGCCGTTTAACGATCTGTATGGGTATCGCAAGGGCGACGAAATGATTCGTGCGTTGTCACTCACGCTGGTGGGATCGGTTGATCCTGCGCTCGATTTTGTGGGCCATATCGGCGGCGATGATTTTATTGTGCATTTGCAGTCGGGCGATTGGGAAAGACGACTCAACGCCGTCTTGACGGCATTTGATAGCATCCGCGCAGGTTTGCTTTCACCAGCAGATCTGGTTGCCGGCGTTTACGTCGCCACTGATCGTGAGGGCAAACGCCGCTCGATACCCACACCGACGCTATCCATCGGCGTGGTGCATGTGAATCCGGATGCCTATCAGTCGAATCAAGAATTATCGCTGGCCCTGGCAGACGCCAAGCGCGAAGCGAAAAAAGTCAACGGCAATTTTTTATTCGTTGATCGCCGCCGCCGCATGCTGTGATGGATTTAGTGGCGCGATGAATATGAGGAATTTAATTCGCGGAATCTAATTCGGCGAGCATTTGCACACAACAACTTCGGCAGCCCGCCCTATTGTGATCGCGACCCTGTTGTTATCGAGAGCGTGCACGCGCACGCAGGCGTCCGACGATGCCATTGGGAAAGTAGTACACCGACAGCACGAACAACACGCCGAGCCATAGCAACCAGCGATCTGGCGACAGCAATGCCGACAACCACGGCAAAGCACTCGCCGCTTCACTGCCGAACTTGAGCAAATCTTGCAAATAACTTTGCGCGATCACGAACAACACCGCACCAATCGCCGCACCGTAAATAGTGCCCATACCGCCGATGACGACGATCAGCAGCACGTCAATCATGATTTCGAACGACAGCGAGGTGTCAGGCCCGTTGTAGCGCAGCCAGAGCGCCAGCATCACCCCGGCCAGCGTGGCGAACAGGGCAGACAGCACGCTGGAGACAGTGCGATACACGACGACCCGATAGCCGATGGCTTCCGCGCGAAATTCATTTTCGCGAATCGCCTGCAGCACCCGGCCGAATGGCGAATTGACAATGCGCAGCATCGATAACACCAGCACCAGCGCGACGGCAAAAAGCAGGTAATAACAAAACAAGCGTCCACTGATCGCGACCCCGAAGATCGGTTCCTGCATGAACAAATATCCGCCGGAGAGCATATCGGGCAGCTTGAAATTCAGGCCATCATCGCCACCGGTCAGCTCTGATAGTTGCGACGCCAGAGTTTGGAAAGCAGATGCGACCGCCAGCGTGATCATGGCAAAAAATATGGCTCTCACCCGCAGCGAAAAAAGACCCACGGCCAGCGACAACACAAACGAAAGACACAGCGCACCAACCGTGCCAATCGCGATAGCCTCCCACGTCGCGCCATAGCGCGAGCAGGCAATCGCGATACCGTATGCGCCGATGCCAAAAAACATGGTGTGCGCAAAACTGACGATACCGGTGTAGCCCAGCAGCAAGTCAAAACTTCCCACCAACACGATGAACACCAGAATCTTGGCCGCCACACTCAGCGCCTTGACCCCGGGGAAAATGAACGGCGCAAACGCCAGCGCCAGCAACACCACCACCAGCAGCACGGCCAATAATCGGCTGCGTGGAAGGTCGTGGGATATCAATCTGCTCAGCATGAATTTGCCTATCGGCTGGTGACGGGATAGACGCCCTGCGGACGCCACAGCAATATCAGCGCCATCAGCGCGATATTGGAGAACAACGCCACTTTAGGCGCCAGAAAACCGGTGTAATTGGCCATCAACCCGACCAGCAATGCCCCGATCAATGCGCCGCCGGTCGAACCTAAACCGCCGATGATGATGACGATGAAGATCAGCACATTGACCTGCGCACCCATCTGCGGAAAGACATTCTGCTGATACATGCCCCACATCACCCCGCCGAGCCCAGCCAACGCACTGCCAACTACAAACACACCGACAAACAATCGGCGGATGCGATAGCCCAGCGACTCGACCATTTCGCGGTCCTGCACCCCGGCGCGAATCAACAGGCCGAATTTGGTACGTCCCAAGGTCCACGCCAGCACCCCAAAAACGATGAGTCCCACCACCACCGCGACCAGCCGAAATTTTTCGATTGCCGCTTCGCCGATCAGGAACGAGCCACGCATGCCTTCCGGTAATGCCAGCGGAATCTGTTGCGGACCCCAGATTACTTTGATCAACTCCTCGCCGATAATCATGCCACCCATGGTGATGAGGATCTGTTTGAGATGTTGGCCGTACACCGGGCGCACGATAAAACGCTCGAACGCCAATCCAACCGCGCCCGCTACCAGCATGGCGACCAGCATCGCCGGTATCACCGCCACCAGGTTGCGCCACAGCTCCTGCGATCCGGTCCAATCGCCCATGGCCCCGAGTACGCTCGTTGCCACGAATGCACCCAGCGCAATGAATACGCCATGGCCAAAATTCAGCACATCCATCAGGCCGAATACAAGTGTCAGGCCTGACGCAAAGATGAAGATGATCATGCCCATGGCGAGCCCCGCCACCGTGAGCGTGAGCCAGGTGGATCCAGAACCGACCAGCGGCAGCGCCAGCAATGCCAGCGCCGGCACCAGCGCCAGTGGTTTCCAATCGAAGTCGGTGTTTTTCATAGCGCCAGCCCCAGCAGACTGCGTTGCATCTCGGTGTTTTCCGCCAGCTCCTGCATGGCACCCGCGTGGACCACGCGACCGTTGTCCATGATCGCGACACGGTCACCCAGACGCCGGGCAAAGTTGATGTTCTGCTCTACCAACAGAATGGTGACCCCCTGCCCTTTAAGTTCGGCGAAGGCATCGATCATGTTGTTGATGATCGCGGGTGCCAAGCCCTTGCTCGGTTCATCCACGATCAGCAATTCACGCGGCTCAATGACCGCGCGCGCCACCGCCAGCATCTGCTTCTGGCCACCCGACAATTTGCCGGCCGGGTAGGACCAGAATTTTTCGACCGCTGGAAACAACGAAAAAATCCACTGCAAGCGGGTATCGTCGAGATCGGAAATCCGCTTCGCAGCGCGCGCGGCCAGCAACATGTTTTCCTTGACCGTCAGGTCCGCAAAGATGCCCATGGTTTCGGGCACGTAGGCGATATTGAGGCCGGCAATTTGCGGCGTACTCAGGGCCGCGATTTCGCGGCCAGCAAATTGGATGTGGCCTGCGGAAGCCCGCCATAAACCCATGATAGTGCGCAGCGTGGTCGTCTTGCCTGCGCCGTTCCGGCCCAGCAGCATGGTTAGTTTTCCGCGCGGGACGACGAGATCGACACCATGAAGTATGTGATACGCGCCGATGCGGGTGTGAACCCCGGCCAGCGTCAGAAGCGCATCGTTCATGCGGCTTGCGCCTGATCAGCGGGCATGCCCAGATAAGCTTCCTGAACGATCGGCGAGGCGATCACCGCCGCAGGTTCGCCGTCCGCGACCAGTGTGCCGTTATGCAACACGATGATGCGATCAGCGAGCTCGCGGACCACGTCCATCTTGTGTTCGACCAGCAAAATTATTTTGCTTTTGTCCTGCCGCAGTTGCCGGATAAGGTTGAGGACGGCGGGCATCTCATCAGCGCTCATACCGGCCGTGGGCTCGTCGAACATGAACACCTGCGATTCCAGCGCCATCAACATTGCCACCTCGAGCTTGCGCTGATCACCATGCGAAAGGCTGGCGACATCCGCATCGGCTTTGTCGTTCAAGCCGACCGATTCGAGAATTTCGCCAGCGCGCACGGTGAGTGACGCATGGTCGCTCCAAATGCTCCAAAGGTTGAGTCCACGGCGATGCGCGCCGGCGCGCGTCGCCTGAACCGCAAGCCGCACGTTTTCCAACGTACTGAGATGAGGAAACAGGTTGGTGAGTTGGAATGCGCGGCCCAAACCAGCGTGGGTTCTGGCGGAGGCAGACAAGCCGGAGAGATCGCGTCCATCCAGCGTGACCGTGCCACAGGTGGCCGCGAGCTGTCCGGAGATCAAATTGAAAAACGTGGTCTTGCCCGCGCCGTTGGGGCCGACGATGGCGGTCAACGTGCCAGGCTGGAACGTGCAGCTCACGGCGTTGACCGCCACGTGGCCGCCAAAGCGGACCATCAAATCCGTGGTCGTCAGTGTTGCCATCGCGCGACTCGAATTAACATTCAACGCTTGGCGGGCGCGGGTGCGCCGCGCGAAAGCTCATTCACCATTGCCATGATTGCCGTCATCTGCGGCGCAGATTTTTTAGCGTAGTTGCTGTCGTCGTAGCCCCACCAATCCCAGCAACTGTTGACCGCACCTTTGCCGGTCTGGGGATAAAGCACCACCATGCTGTTGGTATCGGCCCAGCGGTTGTAACCGGCGTTGCGCACAAATGCGTCGTCGATGTCAGTGGTGTTTTGGCGACAGCCGTGCAGAGCGACATGCAGCCGACAGACCGCGCCCGCATTACAGGCTTTGGGAATAAACACATAGGCGGTGGTGCCCATACCGTGGCCGGTGACGAATGCGGACTGGTCGAATTCAAGCAGGCTGCCCTCGACCGCGCCGGTCTTGCGCGCGCTCAAAGGGCCGTAGAGATGTTGCAACAGCGCACCGGCTAAATCGAAATTGCAGTTGATCAGGAACGGGGACGCGAGCTTAAGGCACGCCGTACCAAACTCGTCCGTAACGAAGCCATGCTCGGCTGCAATGTCCTTCTTGTAGACGATGTTGTTCGCTGGAAGAAAGCTTGCGTAGTAGTTTTGCAACGCGATCGTGGTCGGCTCTTTAACCACGCTGTCGTTGACGGCAGAATACAGATATACCTTGGATGCGGAAAGGTTGTTGGTGGGGTCAATCAAGCCCTCCTTGGCCCACTTGTTGGTGGTGGCGATGAGATCGGCGACAGGAATGGCTGACTTGCCGAAACAGCGATTGAGCGCATTTACGATCGAGCCGTCAGCACAATTGAACGGCCCGCCTGAAATGACCGCAGCGCCCTTTTGGAAACTTGCCGAATAGGCAACGTGCAATTGCACCGCCATGTAACCGCCCGATGAGGCTCCGGAAACGGTGGTCTGGGTTTTGTCGATATTAAGTTGTGGCAAGGGCGCCGCGAACACAGTACCAATAATCGACATCAATGCCGCGACACCCGCAGGTTTGAATTTCATTTGGTTCTCCTCAATATTTTTTATTTGCTGCTTTGGTCCATTGCGTTGGTCCATTGCGTTGGTGTATTGCCTTGGCGCATTGCATCGATCAGCGCTTGTTGCGGATCGGAATGTTCATTTCTTCCGGCTTGATTTCGCGAACCAGTTCCGGCACCGCCCACGCCAAGGTCGGGTCGATCTTGATGCGGAAGTGAAACATACTTTGCATGGCTTGGTGATCCTCGCTGCGAAAAGTCATTTTGCCTTTCGGCGTATCGAAACTCATCCCTTCCATGTTCTTGATCAGGGTCTCGGTATTGGTGTCGCCGCCGGTTTTCTTTAGTGCCGTCACCACCGCCATCGCTGCGGCAAATCCGCCTGCTGTAAAAAAATCCGGCGGGCTTTTGAATTTGGCGATATGACGACTGACCATTGTGTCGTTCATCGAATTTTTAGGAATGTCGTAGTAGTAATAAGTCGCACCTTCCATGCCGGGAAAGTTTTTGTAGACCGACATGGCTGGCAGGATATTGCCGCCCGCGACGATTTCAATGCCAAAGCGCTTCAAGTCGAGATCGGCAATTTTGAAAGGATTGCCGCCAGCCCAGATGATGAGGATGAGCTTGCGACCGGGCTTGTCCTTGAGTTTGTCGATGATACGTTGGGCACCGGCGGTGAAGTCAGTGGTAGCCGGAGGCAAGTATTCTTCGTGGACGATTTTGGCTTTTTTTAATGCCCCTTTGAATGCCTTGACGCCCTCGTGGCCAAAGGCATTGTCTTGACCCATCGTGGCAATGCTGACGCCTGCATTGTCGTGCACGACCGCGTTTGAAATCGCGTCCTGCGAACTGTTGCGGCCGGTGCGGAATATGTATTTGTTCCATCTTTCGCCGGTGATGGAATCGGCAACCGCCGGCTCAATGAGCAGAATTTTTTTGTACTCCTCGGCGACCGGTAACATCGCGAGCGCCGGACCTGAGCCGGTCGCGCCAATGGCAATATCGGCTTTGTCGTCGGCATAGGCTGCCGCCAGTTGCGCTTTCGCCACGTCGGGCTTGCCCTGCGAGTCGCGTTCGATGACCACGATCTTCCTGCCCGCCACAGTCATGGTGCCGTTGGTCCCGACATCCAGCCCCATGTAGAACCCGGTCTGGGTCTGCTTCACATAGGCCTCAAGCGGGCCGGACTTGTCGTAGATGAAAGCAATACGAATATCCTTGGCCTGGCCAAGGGCCAGCGTGCTGGCGAGCAGTCCGAGCACGGCAATGCAGAAGCGGGCGTTCATTTGATAATCTCCTCGTTGCGGTCCGATATTGCCGGTGGCGGGGCACGGATGACCCCCCGCGCATCTTATCGATACTCATTGTCGAGCGGAAAACTTTCCAGCAACAAGCCATCGTTGTCGCCTTGTTTTCCGTACTGCTTGCACTTCTCAAAATACTTTGTTACGATTAATTCAACAACTAATGAATTTTAGCGCAAGTTTGGCCGATAGGACAAGCAAGCGCACTGAATTCAAAAAAAGAATTCAAAAAAAGAGTTCAAAAAATGTCACATAAAACCCGCCAACAATCCTGAGGAGGAGAACAGCATGAAACTGAAAGCCATGAGTGTCGCCATTGCCACCCTGTTTGTCGGTATCGGTTCGGTATCGGCACAGCAAGCCGCCACCAGCCCTACCCCCGTCAAGGCCGACGACAAAGAAAAGATCGATACCATCACCGTGACTGCGCGGCGACGCGAAGAACTGATACAAGATGTGCCGGGCTCAGTCAGCGTCTTCTCCGGCGCGGCACTTGAAAAAGCCGGTATCCCCGACATTACCGGCCTTGCTGACCTGATTCCAAACACCACGCTAAAAGCGTCGCGGGCGACCAACACGACGCTGACCGCGTTCATCCGCGGTATCGGCCAACAAGATCCGGTGGCAGGGTATGAGCAGGGCGTCGGCATTTATCTGGACGATATTTATCTGGCACGTCCGCAGGGTGCCCTGTCGGATATTTATGACCTGGCGCGAATCGAAGTTTTGCGCGGCCCGCAAGGCACGCTCTATGGCCGCAACACGATTGGCGGCGCGATCAAATACGTCACGCGCAAGTTATCAGACCAGCCCGACCTGAGCCTCAAAGCGACGTTTGGTAGCTACAACGAACAGGACTTCGTCGTCAAAGGCAGCATCCCAGTCACCGATATGTTGAGACTGGGCGCGACGGTCGCGTCATTCAAGCGTGACGGATTCGGCAAGAACATCATCAACGGCAACGACAACTACAACAAGGATGTTTTGGCCGGGCGCATCAGCGCCGAGTTCACACCCACCAGTTCGCTGTTCATTCGCTTCGCCGCAGATCGCACCGTCGATGATTCGCTGCCGAAACAGGGATATCGCCTGACCCCGAGTCCGGCGCCAGATAATCTGCCACCACTCAATGGCTTTTACAACACGCGTGCCAATCTTTACACCGTGCTTGGACATCCTCAACAAATCATCAGCCATGGCGAGTCATTGCTGGTGGACTGGGCCATCAACCCTTCCCTTTCCTTCAAGTCGATTACCGCTTCCCGTGGCGATAAGTCGTTCGCACCGATTGATTTTGACTCCCTAAATCAACCATTATTTGAAGCGCCGGCAATCTACACCAATAAACAAACGAGCCAGGAATTCCAGTTCACCTACACCGACTCAAAATGGCAGGGTGTGGCCGGCTTTTATTACATGAAGGCGAACGCATTCAACGAATTCGACGTGGTGGCGAACCTGTCAGGTGGAGTCTCCCTTTATACGCTCGATGACATTGATACCAAGACCTATGCGACATTTGCCGATCTCAGTTACAACCTGACCGACACGTTTAGCCTTACCGCTGGCGGACGATACACGAGCGACAAACGCGAAGCGCGTATCTTCAAGCGGACTTATCTTGGACTGACCGGGTCACCCACCCTCGGCAATCCAGCGGCATTCGGGCTCGCGGCAAATACTGATCTGGGTAAAGGCGACTTAAACCGCACCGATACCAAATTCACGCCCAAAATTGGCTTCGGCTGGAAGTTCGCACCAGAACATAACTTGTATGCTTCTTACGCAGAAGGTTTTAAGGGCGGGTTCTTTGATCCGCGTATGGATTTGGGAGGCAACCCAAACAGCGCGACCTCACTCGTCAAGCGTAAAGGCGTCGAACCGGAAGAAGTTTCTACCTATGAAGTCGGTCTGAAATCGACGTTTAACGGTGGCCGCATCCAGACCAATGCCGCAACCTTTTTTACTGATTACAAAAACGTGCAGATCCCGGGCTCGATCCCGACGTTTAACGCCGCAGGCGCGGTGGTCGGATTCGCCGGCAACGTGACCAACGCCGGCAAGGCGAGGATTCAAGGCGTCGAGCTGGAGGTACTGGCCCGTTTGACCGATTCATTCACGGTAAGTGGAATGGTTGGCTACATCGATGCCAAGTACAAAGAATGGATTGTCGCCAATGGGCTTACCGGCAGCGCCGCAGCGCTGATCAATGTCGCCGGTGCCGCAGAGTTTCAGAACACGCCGAAAAACACCGCCAGCGTGACGGCGACTTATGAATGGCCGATGTCGATGATGGGCCGCTCCGGTGGCTTAGCGTTTTCAAACACGGTCTCGTATAAGAGCAAGGTGAACCAGTTTGAATTTGTTCGGCCGAGTGGCGCTGCCTCGCTGGATGCGGCGGTGTCGCAAAACTTGCTTCTGGTGCAAAACAGTTACTCGCTGTGGGATGCCGGTTTGGTGTGGAGCAGCAAGGACGGCAAGCTGCAGCTCGCCCTGAATGGCCGCAATCTGACCAACAAACGCTATAAAGTTGCCGGCTACGCGTTCGGTGCCTTCTCCAACAGCATTACTGCGTTTTACGGCGACCCTCGGATCATTAAAGGCAGCGTTACCTTTAAGTTCTAGATCGACTGGCGGCACGAGAAGTGCCGCCAGTTTTCTCACCGGGCAGCCTGGCACCGTGTGCGCACAGGCTGCGGAAGCCGGCGGCGCAATATTCCACCATCCGCGGTTCAATCGAAGCCAGATCATCGGAGCGGCACAATCCGCCGCTGACGCGATCAAGGCGTCCGGTACGGGAGAGCGCAAGCGTTAGCGAGCCAGTCAAAAAATGAAAGCACCAGAAAAGTTCTTCTTCGCGGGCATCCGGAAGCGCCTGCTTGACGATGGCGATCATGCGGTGCACCAGCGGATCAAAGTACGACATGATCGACAATGCCACGTGCGAGGCATCATTGTTGACCAACGCAATCAGTCGAAAATAATTTTTCCAGCCCACATCCCCATTGCGTGCGCGTTCGAGCAGCGGCAACACAAACGTCGCTACCGCGCCTTCAACGCTCACATTGTCGCCGTGCGTCGCTTCGTAAATGTCAAAGGCTTCCATGCGCTCGGAAAAGACCAACTCGGCGCGCCGCTCAAGCACCTCATCGAACAGCCCCTGTTTGGTAGCGAAATAATAGTGGGCGAGCGCGGCGTCGACATTGGCGAGTTCCGCCACTTCGCGCATGGTGACGCCATCGAATCCGCGCTTGGAAAACAGATCCTCGGCGGCGTCAAGAATACGATCTGCCGCAACCCCGCTGCCGTCCACTTTGCGCGGGCGCCCTACCGTCGCGCGCTTGCCCTTTACCGGGCCTGGCTTCGCGATAGCTGGCTTTGTTATGGTTGGTTTCGCGGTGGCCGGACTCCGCGCACCGGGACCGGAAGTCCGCGCGGTACTTTTTGGCCTATCGCCACCTTTGTCGCGAGTGATTTTCATAAGGGTTTTTGCAGAGGAGACGGGAATTGCACTTTTTGCTCCCGCAGCTTCAATGCACCATTCCATCCAGAGAGTTCTCATTGTAATTGCTTAATGGAGTCAACATGAACTATGTCGATGTGTTTTATTGCAGCGATGACGGCCTGCGCCTTTACGCACGCGACTATCCCGGACCGCATGGCGATGCTCCGGTCCTCCTCTGTTTGCCGGGCCTCACCCGCAACAGCAAAGACTTTGCCGCGCTCGCAGAAAGCCTGCGACTCACTCATCGCGTCATCTGTCCCGACCAGCGCGGGCGCGGGCGCTCCGGGCGTGATACCGATCCCACCCACTATCAGCCCGAACGCTATGTCGCCGACATGCGCACATTATTGAACGTGCTCGGTATTTCGCGCGTGGTATTGATCGGTACGTCGCTGGGCGGATTGATGGCGATGATTATGATGGCCACCGATCCCGTCCGAATCCATGCGGCCGTCATCAACGATATAGGGCCGGAAGTGGATCCGCGCGGCCTCGCCCGCATCGGCGGCTATGTCGGCAAAACAGCGCCGGTACGCGATTGGGATGCCGCTGCAGATCTGACCGCGCATACCAACGGTGCTGCCTTCCCCGACTATGGCCGCGCAGAGTGGAATGCGATGGCCCGCGACCTGTTTATTCAGGAAGAAACAACGCCCGTACTTGACTACGATCCCGCCATCGCGCTGGGGATTGCAGCCGGTACCGCTGCACCCAATTTGTGGCCGCTGTTCGAACTGATCCGCGTCAAACCCCTGCTGGTGATACGCGGCGAGTATTCCGACATCCTGTCGGCAGAGACGCTGGCCGAGATGATGCGACGGGCACCGCGCTTGGTCGCACGGAACATTGCCAACCGCGGCCATGCGCCGACGCTGGGCGAGCCGGAGGCGCGCGAGGCGATTACCGAATTTTTGCGTGACCTTGAGTCAGCGGCGTGATTCGGCTGATGCAGATATTTGGCATGATTTGGCGAAGATCGCCATTTAGCGTGGCTCACAGACCGATAATTGCCGGAGAGCCGCTCCAGTGCTGGAGGCTGACTGTCGTTTTGTAATTCATGACACCGATCCACATGAAGCATCCGTGTGTCTACTTGCTCAGTGCGTCGCGCTGTAGCCGCAAGCTCGGTACATCTTTCAGAAATTAAACCGCCAAACTAAGTGCGCGTCGTTAACGGACAGTGCTCTTTACAACGTCCAAGAAATGCTGAATACTGTATTTGTATACAGTATTCTAATTTGTTCACCTTCTTGGCCACACACCATGCACGATCCCACCGTCATTTTCCGCAGGATAAGCGCTAGCGGGCTAGCGGACGCCAGCAAGGACTTTCCACCAGCGAGCCTTGCTACACGAGACTTCATGCAGGGCACGACCACCGATGTCAATGGTCGGCCGGTGATCGTCACGTTCGGGCGTCATCTCTTCACGCGCCGCAAAGCGAGCTGGCATGCGTGGCTACTTCACGATGCTCACTATGTTGATGAGCCATGACAGCCGCCAAAGTATTCATCAATAAAGAAACTGTGATGGCGGCATGCCAATCATTGCCCCCCGCACTGTCTGCGCGACGCGATGTGATGGAAGTCGATGTAACCGCGGCGGATGGTCGAGCTGCCACCATTGAGTTCTATCGATACTTTCTAACCGATGAAGCGGGCAACACCGCATGGCGTTGGGAAGCCACGACTTGTTGGGAGACCTATCATGCGCCTCGAACCTGAGCCACTTTGCTTCACTTGCCTGCATGCTATTGGCGGTGAAGAAGGCGCAGGTCTGGATTGCACCTTGAGAGGTCTGCGCTGCTTACGGGTCTGTCCGCTTTATGAACGCGAAGCTGGCGCTGATTTGCCGGAGCGATTCGGCAATGTTGATTTTGCGGTGACGACGGGCACGGTAATGAGGCTGCCGCCCTTGCGTTAATCTATGTATGGAGGCGTCACCGCCCGTCATACGGCGAATCGGCAGGCTGGCGGTAGATGCAACTGCTGCGGTCGCAATGCCAAGGTGTTTGGTGCAATGCTGCGCTGCTGCGTTGCCCAATACCCGTAATCGGCACTTCTGCAAAATCCTACAAACGCCCCCGCAAATAGGTCACTTCTCCTACGCCGGGTGGCGCGGTGATTTGCGACTATTGCTGTAGCGTTGACTATGAATGCGAGTCGAAACGCCATCCGATTTTGCGCTCACCCTATGCTCTCACCCTATGCGCCCACCCTTTGCGCCCAACCTTTATGCCCAACCTTTACGCATACCCCTCTGCCTAACTTTATGTCGACATCAAAACTCAAGCACGGGCGTACATTGCAGGCCAAAAATGGTTGGATCGCCACACCAATAGCGGGCCATCTGTTTTTACTCATGCAATTTCACAGCAAGCAAAAATCACTTCACTTACGCTTTTCGATAGGAGAAATCGCGTGAGTGTTCGACGTTTTGCGAGCGACTCGCTGATTCTTTTAAGGCAGGCAATGACCGCGTGGCTCGATGATGCTGCGCCCAGCATGGGGGCGGCACTTTCTTATTACACGATTTTCTCGTTAGCACCACTGCTGCTGATTGTGATGTCAGTCGCGGGCTTTGTATTTGGCGAAGAAGCGGCGCGCGGTGAGCTGTTTGAACAGCTGCGCGGCCTGATGGGTGCCGATGCTGCGCAATCCGTTCAGACGATATTGGCGTCATTGAATAAGCCTGCACAAAGCGTTGGTGCGAGCGTGTTCGGCGTGGTGCTGTTG
>JBBRZG010000067.1:0-19531 GCA_038236905.1 Burkholderiales bacterium | reverse complement strand
GGTCTTTTAGAGTTGAGGTGATGTTGAAAATCGCGGTCAGCCTAATTTTACGCTGCAACACGTGCCGCAGCTTCGAAGCGCAGCGGCAATAAAAAAGGCAGCCAAGGCTGCCTTTTTATATTCGATGCGCAGTAAAAATTATTTTGCTGCTTTTTCTTCAACCGGCTTTGCGGTGGAACGCGTAAAACGCTGCTTGAATTTATCGATACGTCCGGCGGTATCCATAATTTTGTGTTTGCCGGTGTAAAACGGGTGCGATTCAGACGACACCTCGATACGGATAACGGGATATTCTTTACCGTCAGTCCATGTCATCTTTTCTTTGTTGCGGGTCTCGGCCGTGGTGCGCGTCAAAAATTTGAAGTCGCAGCTGGAGTCAAAAAAGATGACTTCGTTATAGACGGGATGGGTATCAGCTTTCATGTTTCGTGCCTTTCTTTCCGTAAAGGGTATCCATCAGGGACACCTCTATGCAGACAAGTGTTGTTGAGAATCCGAGAGTATGCCAAAAGTCGGCTGATTAATCAATGGCTTGGATAAGATGCGGTTACTGACAACGCGGCTGGCACTAGTCACAATAAAAATACGAAACACTAATATCCATGGGCATCTCCAGCTATTTTGTGCTCAAACGCCGCGCCAGTGTTTGGGTTTGGTGCTTTGCTTTGAAGATGCGGGTTGGTAATACACAACTAGTTCTTTTTCATCGAATCAAAGAATTCAGCGTTATTTTTGGTCGCTTTCAATTTATCCACCAAAAACTCGGTCGCTTCCAGCTCATCCATCGAGTACATCATCTTGCGCAGTACCCAGACTTTTTGCAGCAGGTCTGGTGCAATCAACAATTCTTCGCGACGGGTGCCCGAGCGGTTCACGTTGATCGCCGGATAGACGCGCTTCTCTGCCGCGCGGCGATCCAGATGCACTTCCATGTTGCCGGTGCCCTTGAATTCTTCATAAATCACGTCGTCCATGCGCGAGCCGGTATCGATCAAGGCGGTGGCGATGATGGTCAATGAGCCGCCTTCTTCAATGTTTCGCGCCGCACCAAAGAAACGTTTCGGACGTTGCAGCGCATTCGCATCGACGCCACCAGTAAGCACCTTGCCGGAAGCAGGCACCACCGTGTTATAGGCGCGGGCGAGGCGGGTAATGGAGTCCAGCAGAATCACCACATCTTTTTTATGCTCAACCAAGCGCTTGGCTTTTTCGATCACCATTTCGGCGACTTGGACGTGCCGCGTCGCGGGTTCATCGAATGTGGAGGCAATCACTTCGCCGCGCACCGTGCGCTGCATTTCGGTCACTTCCTCTGGACGCTCATCGATCAACAAGACGATCATGATGACTTCAGGATGGTTGATCGCAATTGCCTGCGCAATATGCTGGAGCATTACGGTCTTGCCGGATTTTGGATTTGCCACCAGCAAGCCACGCTGGCCCTTGCCGATCGGCGCGATGATGTCGATCACGCGGCCGGTTAAATTTTCATCAGACTTGATATCGCGTTCAAGACGAAACGGCTTGTTCGGAAACAGCGCCGTCAAATTCTCAAACAAAATTTTGTTTTTGCCATTCTCTGGCGGTTCGCTGTTTACCCGGTCAACCTTCACCAATGCGAAGTAGCGCTCGCCTTCTTTAGGGATACGAATTTCGCCTTCGATGGTGTCGCCGGTATGCAAATTGAAGCGACGAATCTGTGAGGGTGAGACGTAAATATCATCCGGTCCCGCAAGGTAGGACGTATCGGGTGAGCGCAGGAAACCAAAACCATCTTGCAACACTTCAAGTGTGCCATCACCAAAGATGGATTCGCCTTTTTTGGCCTGGTGTTTGAGGAGCGCAAAAATAAGTTCTTGCTTGCGCAGCCGATTGGCGCCTTCGAGCTCGAGTCCATTGGCCATCTCGACGAGCTCGGAGACGTGTTTTAGTTTGAGGTCAGATAATTGCATGGGGATTGCGGCTCACAAAAGTGGCGAAAAAATCAAAGTGGGGGGAATAACTAGTAAAAAAGGGCGCGGGAAATAATCGCTGGATAGCCGCTTAAAACTCCGCTTAAGCATCCGCTTAAAAAATGTACCTTCGTTGAATGATTTTCGAAAAACTCGCTTGAGGGCGTGGTTTTTGAATCAACGTTTCAAACAATAAGGTGGGGTTTAATGCGGAGGTGTTGCTAAGAAAACTACGGAATTAAACTCAACGTAGGCTGAAACAATGTCACTGGTCACACAACTGAAGCGAAGGATAGGGCGAACTTTTGGGATTGTCAACCGCAAATTTTTGCCGCCCTGAACGGCACGTCATGCCCGCCCTCCGCGTTCTGTGCTCTTTCACCCGCATTTACATATTGGCATCCAGAAACGCGGTGAGTTGCGTTTTCGACAGTGCGCCGACTTTGGTCGCTTCGACGTTGCCGTTTTTGAACAACATGAGCGTAGGGATACCGCGAATGCCGTATTTGGGTGGTGTATCCTGATTTTCGTCGATGTTGAGTTTCGCAACCTTGAGCTTGCCGGCGTAATCCTTCGCCACGTCCTCTAGAATCGGACCGATCATCTTGCACGGGCCGCACCATTCCGCCCAATAGTCGACCAGCACGGGTGTTGTGCTTTGCAGGACTTCCGTGTCAAAGCTGCTATCGGTCACATAAACAACGGCGTCACTCATAATTAACCTCCTCTTATTGGATTGATTCCAGATGATGTTGTTAATTGATATTTCAACAACGTCATAAACTTAACCAAATTATGCCACTCTTTACAATCATGCTTTTGTTGCTGAGAATGGCATCTGATGTCGCTAGGCCCATGCAGGCGCTTGGCGCGGATGTATGGGCAATGCGGCCTCTGCTAAAATATGGCGTTGGCCTGTTGAATTTCCCCTAAACCGCTGCTCTCCATTCATTTTCCCACTGCCGTTATTTTTTGAGGTTGTTTCATGGCTTATGTTGTGACCGAATCCTGCATCAAGTGTAAATACACCGATTGTGTTGATGTGTGTCCCGTGGATTGTTTCCGCGAGGGGCCGAATATGCTGGTCATCGACCCTGATGAGTGCATTGATTGCACATTGTGCGTGGCCGAATGTCCTGTCGAGGCGATTTTTGCGGAAGACGATGTGCCGAAGGAGCAAACAAAATTTATTCCCATCAACGCAGAATTATCGCGCGTCTGGAAAGCTATTGTTGAACGTAAGCCGGGCCCGGCAGATGCCGACGAATGGGCAAAAGTAAAAGAAAAAGCGCACTTGCTTGAAAGATAGCCATAGCTTTGTTAGTGGTTTCAGCGATTGCCTCGGTGACGTCCTCACGGGGACATTGTGAATTTTGATTCGGCAGATTTGCTTCAAATTTGTCGGATCCGGTAGCGGCGCAATCCGCTCGTCTGAGATGTTGAAATTTCGCTCCGCCGCATTCTCTTGCATGAGCTAAACACATGCTGAAGAGTTTCTTATTTGAGGCGGCAAGCTTGCTCGACGATGCGGCCAGTCTGGTCGTCGAACACGATGCTGACCGCCTCCCTGATCTTTCCGGCGTGATGATTCTGGCGCCTCCGCGTGCGGCCAACGGGTTACGTCATGCCTTGGTCAAGGCTGCGTCGGTTCGCGGGTTCCCCACCTTGCTGATGCCCACCATTGGCTCGCTCCCCGCAGTGGCGTCGCAAATCCTCGTTGACGCACCTGAACGTACTTTCGCCACCAACGAAAGGGTGCTGGATATTTATCAGTTGCTAAAAAAACAGGCGTGGTTCTCCGCTGGCGAAACGCTGGCGCTGAGCGGCGAGCTAGTCAGCCTGTGCGATGAATTGAGCAACAATCTGGTCCAATTGCCCGGCTCGCTGGCCGAACATACGCGCATTTTGGCGCGCGCCTATGCGTTGGCGAAACCCAATGCTGACTTCAGTTTTGAAGCCAAGCTGACCTACGAAATTTGGGCGCGGCTCGCCGCACCCACCCGCGAAGGTGTGGACGGCCCGACCCGCTACGCGCTACAGCTCGCCGCTTGGAGCGCCGCTGCAGATCGACCGTTATTTGTACTCGGCACTGCGCAGTACGCCAAACGTGAACGCGCGTTTTTTGAACGCTATGCCGATCAGTCGCCCGTTTATTTGATTGAACAAACGCTAACTTACAACGCCGCCGGCGGGTCCACCTCGAAAGCCGGTTTTATCGCCGCCGCATTTGCAGGCGCGCCCGGCGTCAAAAAATCGCCTGATGCCATTACAAGCCTGAACTCGCTCGGGCCCGGTGGCGTCAACGGGCTGGATTTTTATAGCGCTCGCGACGTTGAGGACGAAGCAACGGCGGCGTTGGCGGCGATCAAGCGATGGCTGGCTCAGGGTAAACGCAACATCGCGGTGGTGGCGCTTGATCGACTGGCGGCGCGTCGATTGCGTGCGCTCGCCGAGCGGGATCAAATTTTAATGAAAGATGAAATCGGCTGGCCGTTTTCTACCACCGTGAGCGCCACCGCGATCATGCGTTGGCTGGAAGCCAAGCGCGATGGTTTCTATTTTGAAACCTTGATCGATTTAATCAAGTCGCCGTTTATTTTTGCGGACTTAAATGAGTCATGGGGCAAGCCGCGCATTAAAGCCGCAGTGCTTTTGATTGAGCATGCGATTCGGCGGGCCTCAGTCGTTGCCGGTTTGTTGCGTACGCGTGAAGCGCTTCTACGCCTACCGATACATTCCCCATCGCCACTTGCAACACCGCGCGAACATTCCGGGCTTGATGACGCGTTGGCATTGTTGGATCGATTGATCGAAGCCGATCGTGCCTTCACCTCGCCTCGCCGCACGGCGTCTGCGTGGATGATTACCCTTGCCGAAAGTTTGAAAACATTAGGGCTCGACGCGGGCCTGGCACATGACGCTGCCGGTGCCGGCCTGCTCGCGCAGCTTGACAAATCCGCAACCGATGTTGCATCAAGCCGCGTGAGTTTATCGATGAGCGAATGGATGGATTGGCTGCGTGGCCAAATGGAAGAAGCGCGGTTTCGCGATCAAACCATTGATAGCCCGCTGGTGATGACTTCCCTTGATTCGACGCGCTTTCGTCATTTCGAAGCTACCGTTTTGATTGGTGCGTCGGCTGGTAACCTGCCCGGCAAGCCCGCAAATACGGGCGTCTTCAATCAATCGGTGCGACGAACGCTGGGCCTCAAAACGCATGTCGACACGCTTGAAAATATGACTGCTGATTTGATCGGCGTGTTAAATCGCAGCGACGAGATCTGGATCAGCTGGCAGGCCAGTGGCGGCAATCCTGACGAACCAGCCAGCCCGTCGCCTTGGGTGGCTGCGTTGCTGCTGCGAGCGAGGTTGTCAGAAAAAGCGCGTGCGGGCGGGGACGGTAGACCGGCGTTAGGCGCGAACATACAGCAGACACGTACCCAGGCATCGCCCCAAAACCCAATAGCCACCGGCATCGCCAGCCATAGTGCCTCAAGGCCCGCGCCAGTGCTGATGTCTGGGCAGGTGCCGAAAAAAATATCTGCCAGCGGTTATCAGAGTTTGATCGATTGCCCGTACCAATTTTTCTCGCGCGCTGTGTTGAAGCTACGTTCGCCTGATGAGGTCGACGAAGAAATGGAGAAACGCGATTTCGGTGAATTCGTACATGAAATTTTGCATCGATTCCATCAGCGTTTTGCTGCTGTTACCGGGCTTGGAATAGCTGATTTGCGATTAGCGTTGCTGGCCGATACCGAAACGGTTTTTGCCGCCGCGCTGGAACAAAACTTCATGGCGCGCGCGTGGCGTTTGCAATGGGAATCGGCGATTGACGCGTATCTAAATTGGCAGCTGAAACAGGAAGAACACGGCTGGCGGTGGCGTGCGGGCGAATTTGAAAATGGTTTTTCGCTATCGCTCGAAAACGGTGAATCATTCAGGCTTGAAGGCCGACTCGACCGCATTGATCAACGCGTGTCCGGGGGCAAATCTCAAACCGCAGTCATTGACTACAAGGCGCGCGCAGCCGCAGCACTTCAGGCCAAACTGAAGTCAGCGGGCGAAGATGTGCAGTTGCCGGTTTATGCAGCATTGGCCGAGGCCGCGTATCCAGATTTTGAAGTGGCGGAAGCCGCGTATTTGAGCATTGAGCGGAACGCCGTAAAGCCGATTCCTTATCCTGATTCCGAGCATATCGGCGAGGCGCATGTGATGCGCCTTCACACCATGTTTGAAGAGATGCATGCCGCCGCACCGCTGCCTGCGCAGGGCGTGGAAAAGGTTTGCCAGTTTTGCGAAGCGCGTGGTTTGTGTCGCCGCGATTACTGGCTGAATTCAGTCGCGGACAGCAATAGTGATTGAAGCAGCTCCAACGTCCCGCGCCGCGCTCACCCAGGCCGCACTCGACCCAACGCGCAGCGTGGTAGTGGAAGCTTGCGCGGGGTCCGGCAAGACTTGGTTGCTGGTGTCGCGTATCCTGCGTTTGCTGTTGTCGGGCGCTGCGCCATCAAGCATTCTGGCGATCACGTTTACGCGTAAAGCGGCCGAGGAAATGAAAGCGCGATTGATGCAGTGGCTCGAATTTCTGGCGACCACAAGCGAGGTTGAGACGCGGCAATTTTTGCAACAGCGGGCACTGAATGACGCGGAAATTGATGCACTGTTGCCGCGCGCACGCCAACTCTTCGCCGAGGTCGCATTCGCCACGCCGCATATTGGCATCTCAACATTTCACGGCTGGTTCCAGCAATTGTTGTCGGCAGCGCCGCTGGGATTGAGTGCGTCGGATGCCAGCATTGCCGAGAGTGAATCCAGCTTGCTCGAAGAAGCCTGGCTGATGCTGGCTGAAACACTCAATCGCGATTCTGGCTCAGCGGCAGCCGAGGCACTAAATCGCTTGTTTACAGTATGGGGCTTGCACAGCACCAAGGCGGTGTTGTGGAATTTCGTCAAGCGTCGCGCCGAGTGGCGAGCTTATGCAAAAGGCTCACTTCATATTGGCGTGACCGACGATGCTGACCCTGCGTTAACTGATGCGGCACTGGATCGTTGGCGCAGCGAATGGCGGATCGATCTGGATTCTGATCCGCTTGAAGCGTGGGCGCGCAATGCATTGGTTGACGCCAGCATTCGCGCGCTTGTCCGGTCGATTCTTACGACCTCAGGCTCCACAGACGCGGCCACAAAATGGGCGCGGTCGCTGGAGCTTGCAAATGCCGCTGGAGGTGTTGGTTCAAGTGCGGCTGCCGCGCCTGCTCACTATTTTGAGGCGGTAAAATCGGCTTGTATGACGAAGGAAAATAGCCCTCGGGTAGCGCAGTCAAAATGGGCGGAAAAAGCAAATGCGCTTGACTATTTTCAGGCGCTTTGCCAGTCTATTGTTGTAGTGACTGACGCACTTACCGATCGTGAAATTTATGCCTATAACCGTGATGCGCTGCTGGCGGGTACAGCACTTTTAGAGGCGTATGAAAAATTAAAAACTGACCAACGCTCAATTGACTTTGCTGATCTTGAATGGCGTTCCTTTTCACTGCTGGCGCATAGTGAACACGCCGAGACGATGCAATATCGTCTCGATCAACGCTACCGTCACATCCTGCTCGATGAGTTTCAGGATACCAATCCGATTCAGTGGCAATGCCTCACCGCATGGCTGGATGCGAGCGTGGGAGCGGACAATCGGCCGACCGTGTTTATGGTTGGCGATCCAAAGCAGGCGATCTATCGGTTTCGACGCACCGATGCGCGACTGTTTCAAATCGCAAAAAAGTACTTTGTCGAACATTTTGACGCGAGCATCTTTGCGCTTAACAGCACCCGCCGGAACGCGCCCGCCGTGGTTGATTTTGTCAATCGTGTTTTCTCGGCTGAGCTCATATTTGATGGCTTTGCGCCGCATGAAACTGAAAATATAGACCTCAATGGCGCGGTGATGGTGCTGCCCAAATTTGTGTCGACGCCATCCGACTCAATGACCGGTGAAGCAGGTTTGCGCAATTCGCTGACCACGCCGTTGCCCGACGACGTTGAAGATCGCTATGCGGCGGAAGCCGCGGCACTGGCGGCGGGGATTGATGATGCGGTCAATCAAATCGTGGTCAAGGAATCACGCGATGGCGAGGTCATTGAGCGCGCCGCACGATATAGCGACGTGATGGTTTTGTTTCGCCGCCGCGCGCCCCTCGCCGCGTTTGAACGTGCGCTACGTGAAGCGCGAATTCCCTATGTCGGCGCACGGCCGGGCGGGCTGATGGCAGCCCTAGAGGTGCGTGACATGGTGGCACTGTTGACATTTCTGTCGTCGCCAAATGATGATCTGGCGCTCGCGCAGGTGTTGAAATCACCGCTGTTCTATTCTGACGACAACATGTTGTTAAGCCTGCGTTTTGCGCCGGCTGAAGGCACTTGGTGGCAGCGGTTGCAAATGATAAGCGCCGCTGAGCGGATCACTCGCAAATTAGCCGCGTGGCTGCACGCAATGGACAGCCTGCCGGTTCATGATTTGCTGGATCGGATTTTTTATGAAGCCGATGTTTTGAACGCCTACGCGCTGGCGGTACCCGAGATGATGCGCGCGAGCGTGCTGGCCAATTTGAATGCGTTCATGGCGTTAGCACTAGAGGTCGATAGCGGTCGATATCCCAGCCTGACGCGATTCTTAAATGAATTAAAACGCTACCATGCGCTGCCGGACAATGAGGCACCGGACACAGGCGCGCTGTTGGGTGATGAATTAGAAGATGCGGCGACTGATGTGTCGATGGCTCCTTCGGTTAACGCGGTTCGCTTGATGACCATTCATGCCGCGAAGGGCCTGGAGTCGCCGATTGTTTGGTTAATTGATTCGGATGATGTATCAACGCGGACTGATGCGCATACCGTGCTCAGCGACTGGCAGCCCGATGACGCGGCACCGCGACACTTTTCGTTTTGGGCCACAAAATCACTGGCAGGTAAAGCTCGCGCGGCGATTCTCGACGAGGAAGCCCGCGTTAATGCGCGTGAACAATTGAATTTGCTTTATGTGGCCGCCACCCGCGCCAAGCAGTATCTGGTGGTGAGCGGAACTGAGCGCAAGTCGGGCAAAGAAGCCGTTTCCTGGCATGACCGAGCGCTGCAAACAATGGAAGCAAGCGGTGGATTGGTGTCGAGTGTTCTGTGGCCCGCTGAAGTGAGGTCGCATCATGTGCCGTCAATCGCGCTACCATCAACGGCGCTGCCTTTAACCGTAAATACGGAAACTGAAGATGCAGGCAATGTGCGCACGGCGGTGCTTCTTCCTTCCACTCCCGCTGCCGGCATCGGCTCGCGTGAAGCGTTCGCTCTGTCTGATCTAAAACGTGAAAAGGGTATTGCGATTCACGCCGCGCTGGAAATGATGGCCACCGAGAAATCCGTTTTGCTCCGCGGCGTGAACAAGTCGAACGCATTTTCTGACGAGGTGTCCGCGATGGCCGAGAAAATATTTAATGCGCCTGCGCTCCGACGTTTTTTCGACGCCCGCCAATTTGTGGCGGCCCACAACGAAATTGAAATTGCCCTAGAGGTGGATAGAGAATTACTCGCTCACCGCATTGATAGATTGGTCGAATTTGAGCGCGAGGTGTGGGTGCTGGATTACAAAACGGGCCATGGCAATGTTGCGCTGCACCATGCGCAAATCGTCGCCTACTGTGCCGCAGTCGAGCCGTTATACCGCGGCAAAGCCATATTCGGCGCGGTGATTGACGCATCCGGTGCGCTCTACTTAGTGTCCTGAAAATACGCCGCACCAAATGCGATCCGCAACCGCGTTGCAACTGATTTAAAGCACAACACTGGTGCAATCTGGCGTTACGATCACTGGCCGCTATGTTCGCTAGCGCACCAACAAGCGAATGAATCAATTGGTAAAGTGCCTCGATGTTCTGGCGCTGCCGCTCTGGTAAGGCGTGGCCCGTAACTCGGAGTTCCGCTTGGCATGCCTGATGCTTAGAGGTGACCACCTCTTTGATTCGGTTTTATTCATGTCTGATATCAAACGCCTCATTAAACACCTAGGCTCGGATCTCGCTTCTGGGAGCAGTCTATCGGCGGTGATCAACCCGGCTGACATGCGCGCTAGTTTTGCGGCGGTGATTGATGGTGGCGCAGAGGACATTGAATTGGGCGCGTTGGTGGCAATGTGCGCGAGCATTCAAGCACATCGCGATACCGAAATGTTCAGCGAAATCCTGCTGGGGCTGAGTGAAGCTATTCGCGAACGATCCATGCCGATTTCCTGCGCTCAATACGAATATTCGAGCGTCGTCATTCCCAATTATGGTAATTCGAATCGAGGCAACGCGATCCCGCTGATTGCCATCAAATTGCAGCGCATGGGGATCCGTGTGCTGGTGCATGGCGCGCTGGAGACGGCCGGCGGATTGGCTAATTGCGGCGTGTTTCGCGAGCTGGGCGTATTGCCGGTCACCACGCGCGGGCAAGCCGAACGCAGGCTGGCTGAAGATGGTTTGGCGCTCGTGCCGACGTCACTTATTTCGCCCGGACTGGCGGCGATGATGGCACTGAAAGCACGCTTGGGCGTCTGCACCCCCGCCCATGTGTTGGCCGACATGTTGATGCCGGTATTGACTGACCCCGCGCAAACGCTGCACGTTCTCAACATCCCCGTCTGGCTTGGCGCGCTCGTCGATACCGAAAACGTGGTGATGCAAACGCCGGCGCTTTTTTCCAGCAGCATCGACATAACCGGATGTAAGTTCGGCAGCCTCGATAGTCGCCCGCAGCTGAAATATCGGGCGGGGTTGGATGCACCGTCGCGCGCCAGTAATGCTAGAGGTAGCGGCGGCAAACATGGGGATGTTGGCGTAAGTGCGGATGCTCGTGGCTGGCAGACCCTGTTTCAGGAAGAAATGGAGTCGCGTGCGGATGTTGTTCCATTCGCCGGGCGCGACTCACTTAACGCCACACACACCCGCTGGGTTGCCACCGCGATTCCCACCGATCCGCGCGGTCTCGCCGGATGGACCCGACAGCGGCTGGATGCCAACATTGCGCTGCCGCAGCCGGTGGTGAATCAGCTAGCATGTTGTCTATATGGGGCGGGTTACGCTGACGATTTCAATCAAGCCAAGGCGATGGCAGCGGTGGAGACGGGGAGTTTGGCGGCTTAGTGGTGAAAATGTTTCGAACCAGCTGCCTTGCCGACAGCGAAAAACGGCGTCAGCTCAAGCAACATCAAAAGTCACACTACATCATCAGCCGAATCACCTGCGTCGGTACTGGCTCCACATAACTCTCGGGATCAAACGCCGTGTCACCCTCCGCAAAAGATTCACCACTTGCCTTAAGGTTCGCAAAGTCAAAAAGATTACGATCCAGCAAATGTGAAGGCGATGCATTTTGCAGCGCGCGAAAAATGCTTTCTACGCGACCCGGAAAATGTTTCTCCCAATCGCGCAGCATCAGCTTGACTTGCTGGCGTTGTAAATTGTCTTGAGAGCCGCACAGATCGCAGGGAATGATCGGGAATTGCTTTAACGTCGAATAGGCTTCGAGGTCGCGCTCTTCCACATACGCGAGAGGACGGATAACGACGTGTTTGCCATCGTCCGAGCCGAGCTTGGGCGGCATGGACTTCAGCTTGCCGCCGAAAAAAGCATTCAAAAAAAACGTTTGCAAAATATCGTCGCGGTGATGGCCCAGCGCGATTTTAGTCGCGCCGATTTCACCGGCCACGCGATAAATCACGCCACGTCGCAGCCTCGAGCAGAGCGAGCACATGGTCTTGCCTTCCGGGATCACACGTTTCACGGTTGAATAAGTATCCTGCACCGCGATCTGAAATGGCACGCCGAGACTGGTTAAATAATCCGGCAAAATGTGTTCTGGGTAGCCCGGATGTTTTTGGTCGAGATTGAAGGCGAATAATTCAAACGGCACAGGGGACTTTTCGCGCAAGCCCATCAGCACATCCAGCATCGCGTAGCTATCTTTGCCGCCGCTCAGGCAGACCATTATTTTGTCGTTTGCTTCAATCATGTTGAAGTCGGCTATGGCGGTGCCGACTTGGCGGCGTAATCGTTTGGCCAGTTTGTTGGCTTCCAGTGTTTGCTTTGGAGTGCGCGACGTTCTGGACCTATCCCCCGTTAAATTGTCTGGTGCGGCTGATGCTGTGACTAGAGTGTTCATAGATCGATTTTAGCGCGAGACAGTGTGCGCAATGGATTCGCGCTCAAAGCGCGATCTCACGCCCACCATCGACCGCCAAGATCTGTCCGGTCACGTAGGGCGCATCGAGCATTAGATATTTCACTGCTCCCGCTATATCTTCCGCGCTGCCGATTCGTTTGAGCGGCGTTTGCTGAATGATGCGTTCGCGTTCTTCTGGGGGGTAACTGGCATCGTCCTCGGGCCACATAATCGCGCCCGGCGAAACGCCGTTGACGCGAATATCGGGGCCAAGATCGAGTGCCAAAGAGCGCGTCAGACCAGCCAGCCCAGCCTTGGCCGCGTTGTAAACTACAAAATCCTTGAGCGGACGATTTACATGAATATCAACAATATTCACAATCGCGCCGTGATGCTCGCGCAAATAGGGTGCCGCGGCCTGCGATAGCCACAGTGGGGCTTTCAAGTTTGAGCCCATCAATTCAGTCCAATGGTCTTCGTCGATAGTGCCGATGGGCGTGGGATAAAAAGTCGAGGCGTTATTGACCAGACCATCGAGCCGACCGAAGCACGTGTACGCCTGATCGACGAGGCCTTTAAGCGCATTGGAAGCCAATAAATCGCCTTGCACAACCGCCGCCGATTGGGCGCGCAGAAGATTTAGCTCGCTCGCCAGCGCATCTGCATCGACGCGAGAATGATTGCAATGCACAATCACGTTGATGCCAGCGCCATGCAGCGTTCGCGCGATGGCCGCGCCGACGCGCTTGGCGGCACCGGTGATAAGAATGGATTTTTGCGAGTCGATATTCATGATTGTTGCCAATTCAAAGGTTGCACTGGAAATCGGCATGTTGGACTACATTTCCGTTGCGTGGGTTTTCGTTCAAACTTGCAAACTGATTCTAACCGACGCCACGCGTCATTTATCTGAAGCCGCATATTTTGAAAACACCACTGCCCGCCACCCAAACTTCGCAACTGCCGTTTCCCGATGCAGATGCGCTAGCGCATTCCGACGCCTGCGCCGCACATATTCACGCTGAGATCGAACGTCATCACGGCTGGATTTCGTTTGCGCATTTCATGGATTCGGCGCTTTATGCACCCGGCTTGGGCTATTACGCTGCAGGCGCGCGCAAGTTTGGTGCGGCGGGTGATTTCGTCACGGCCCCGGAAATTTCTTCGCTGTTTGGGGACTGCATTGCGCGCTCTATTGCCGACACAATTCGTGCCACGGCTGGTAATGTGCTGGAGTTGGGCCCCGGCTCTGGCAAGCTCGCCTGCGACGTGTTACTGGCACTCGATAGATCAAATCAATTGCCCCGAAATTACTTACTGCTTGAGGTGAGTGCGGATTTGCGGCAACGCCAAACACAAGCACTGGCGCGGCTTCCGAGTCATCTCGCAGAGCGCGCAATATGGCTGGAGACGCTGCCAAAAAACTTTGAAGGCGCGATCATCGCGAACGAAGTGTTGGATGTGCTGCCGGTGCATTTGCTTCATTTCTCGGGTGGTCAAATCTATGAGCGTGGCGTCGCATTGGATACCGATAACAGTTTTGTGTGGCGCGATAATTTGTTGCTCGCGCCCGCACTAAAATCCGCCGCGAGCCGCATTCAGGCGGGCTTTTCTGATGGCATCGTACCCGGTGATTACCTCACCGAAGTCGCGCCAGCGGTAGGCGGATTAGTCAAAAGCCTCGCGGAAAGTTTGTCTCGGGGCACAATTTTGTTGATCGACTACGGTTTTCGTCAAACTGAGTTTTATCATTCCAGCCGTAGCACCGGCACGCTGATGTGTCACTACCGACATTACGCGCACACCGATCCATTTTTGTACCCTGGCTTGCAGGATATTACGGCGCATGTGGATTTTAGCGATGTGGCCGAGGTGGGCATTGATGCCGGTTTGGAGCTCATTAATTACACCTCGCAGGCGCAGTTTTTATTGGCGGCGGGTATTACCGGTCTATTAGCGCAGCATGACCCTGCCGATGCCGCGACGTTCTTGCGCCTGACCAATCAAGCGCAACGTCTTTTAAGTCCGGCCGAAATGGGGGAGTTTTTTAAGGTGATTGGATTTTCAAAAGGCGGCTGCGAAATTCCTGCGCTGGCGAACGCAAGGCCCATGCCGTTATGAAAATGCGGCGAATTCGTTTTGGCCAATCTGATTTGCGTGCAGCCTTTCGCAACAATAAGATTCCCACTATTAAACCCTAGCACCCATGGGCGTTTTGAGCCATTTTATGCTGCAAAGCCGCCCCGGTATGAGATTTTCAGTTTCGATTTTCCTATCTCGTCGCCAACAACATTTCTGCCGCCCGCTCCAGCGCCAAAGACTGCGCGGTGCATTCCGGCGTGGGCATTGCAAAGGCTTGGGTTTTTTTATTAATGTGCTGGAACACGCAGGCGCCGCCGACGTACATGCTGAATTCACCGGTCTCAAATTTTCGCCACGATGCTTCATCAGTGAGCGGCTCGGTGGCGAGGATTACCATGCGATCACCCTCGGCGTTGAGTGCGCCCAAGTCCATGCTGACATCGCAATCCACCAGTTTGGCGGTCGGGAATGGATGGGCGCGTTCGAGCGCATGAAGCGTGCTGGAACAGTGTGCGTAGAGCGCTTCGCCGTTCGACAATAGAAAATTAAAATTGCCATAGCGTGCGACAACTTCGGTGATCTCGGCCAGAGCGGGTGCCAGCTCGTCCCATTTTGGCGGAGTGGCGCGATCTTTAAATTTAGCGCTCAGCTCCTGCATCATCCAGCAAAATGCTTTTTCGCTATCGGTCGTACCGATAGGTAAAAACCGATGGTTGCACCCGTCGTGAATACGGGGTTCGGGCTGAAAATTTTTCAGATCACCGTTGTGCACAAACACCCAGCTTTGGCCGAGCCATTCGCGTATGAACGGATGGCAATTCGATAATCCCGGCAAGCCTTGCGTGGCCTTGCGGACATGCGCTAAAACGATTTTGGATTTGATCGGATAATCGCTCAAAAAAGCGGCGAGCTTTGAATCGCTGGCGGGCTGATCGTCGTGAAAAACCCGGCAGCCCGAGCCTTGATAATAGGCAATTCCCCAGCCGTCGGCATGATCGGCGGTGCGACCGCCACGGGCGGCAAAGCCGGTGAATGAAAACGTGATGGCCGCAGAGCCATTGCAATTCATGCCTAATAATTGGCACATATTTTTAAGTTTTGAAAAAATTAAATGTTAGTGGTGTGTACTCAACGCAAAATCAACCGCCGCCAACGCGTGCAACGTGGTGGTATCCAATAGCGGCAGCCCCGTATCGCTGTGGCCATCATCGCCCTTCAGAATCAGCGGTAATTCGGTACAGCCTAGCACGATGCCTTGTGCGTCGCGTACGCGTAGGTCAATACAAATTGTTTGCAACCTGCGCCGGGAGGCTTCTTTAATCTCGCCTTGGCACAGCTCTTCAAAAATAATTCGGTGCACCTCGGTGCGATCCGCTTCATCGGGCACCACACACTCAACGCCGTGGGTGCGAAGTCGGTCTACATAAAACGGCTGCTCCATCGTAAATCGTGTGCCCAGCAGCCCCACCCGCGTGATGCCTTGCGCCAAGATGGCAGCGGCAGTGACGTCCGCGATGTGCAGCAAAGGCACCTTGATCGCGGCCTGAACATCGGCGGCTAGTTTGTGCATGGTGTTGGTGCCAATCAGCACACAGGCGGCCCCGGCGCTTTCCAATTGGCGGGCCGCATCGACCAGAATTGTGCCCATACCCTGCCAGTCATCCAAGCGCTGGCGCTCGGCGATATCAGCAAAATTCAGGCTGATGATATGGATGGACGCCGAATTCAGGCCGCCCAGCCGACGCGCTGTTTCCCGGTTAATGATTTGGTAATACAGCGCAGTGGATTCCCAGCTCATGCCCCCGATCAGTCCAATTTTCTTCAATGTTGTGCTCTTGATATGGTAATTATTCGTAACTTTATGATGTTTCTACGAGAAAGTTAGTGCAATAATTCCAAGGAAATAGCATTTTTGTAGTATTTTATTTTATGAAAAAACTGGATGCCGTTGATAAACACCTCCTCGCGCTCCTGCAGGAGGACGCCGAAACGCCTATTGCAGAGCTGGCTGCAAAAGTGAATTTATCGTCCACGCCATGCTGGCGACGTGTGCAGCAACTCAAAGAGAGCGGACTGATACGCAAGCAGGTCGCGTTATTGGACGCTAAAAAGCTCAATGTGGGCGTGACTGTTTTCGTCGCGGTGCGAACCAACCAACACAGCCAGAAATGGTTCGAGAAATTTCATGCCGCGGTCAACGAAATACCCGAAGTTGTTGAGTTTTATCGCATGAGCGGTGATGTCGATTACCTGCTGCGGGTGGTGGTGCCTGATATTGCTGCTTATGACGCGGTGTACAAACGATTGATACACGGATCCGATTTATTCGACGTGAGCTCGAGCTTTGCGATGGAACAAATCAAATTCACCACCGCTTTGCCGCTGAATTACCTCTAAATCATTTCTTGAACCGGCACGCGAGTGGCTCGCGAAGTGCTGCAAAGTTGGCGCACCGCCATACCCTGTTCACGGTACACTAGCGACGGCAATTTCAAATAAAATACATAGCGTAAAGCCGCAAACCGATCCAAACGGTTTCGTTTAACAAAACTAGGGAGTTCACAACATGCCTCTCACCATTGGCGTTCCAAGGGAAATTTTTCCGGACGAAAAGCGCGTGGCGACTGTTCCTGATGTCGTCGAAAAGTTAATCAAGCTGGGGTTCAAGATTCAGGTCGAGTCAGGTGCGGGCGATGCGGCCAATGTGAGCGATGAGGCCTATCGCGCATCGGGTGCCGTCGTGGTCGATACTGCGGCGAATTTGTGGGCAAGCTCAGACATGGTGTTCAAGGTGCGCGCGCCGAGTGTGGACGAAGTCGGGTTGATGCATGAAGGGCAAACGCTGGTGAGCTTTATCTGGCCCGCTCAGCAACCTGATTTGATGCAAAAATTTGCGGCGAAAAAAGTTACGGTCCTTGCCATCGATTGTCTGCCGCGTACCTTGTCGCGCGCGCAGAAGATGGACGCGCTGACCTCGATGGCCGGTGTCACAGGTTATCGCGCGGTGATCGAGGCGGCGAATGCATTTGGCCGGTTTTTCAGTGGGCAAATTACCGCGGCTGGCAAAGTGCCACCCGCAAAGGTGTTTATTGCGGGTGCGGGTGTGGCCGGTTTGGCGGCAATCGGAACGGCGGCGGGCATGGGCGCTATTGTGCGTGCCAACGACACGCGCGCGGAAGTCGCCGACCAAGTGAAATCGCTCGGCGGCGAGTTCGTCAAAGTTGATTATGAAGAAGAGGGCGGCGGTGGCGGCGGCTACGCCAAGGTGATGAGCGAAGGCTTTCAGAAGGCGCAGCGCGACATGTATGCGCAGCAAGCCAGAGAAGTGGACATCATCATTACCACGGCGCTGATTCCCGGCAAGCCCGCGCCGAAACTCATCACGGCCGAGATGGTGCAGTCGATGAAAGCAGGTAGCGTGATTGTCGACATGGCCGCAGAACAGGGCGGCAACTGCGAATTGACGGAGCCCGGCAAGTCGGTGGTAAAGCATGGTGTGACCATCGTCGGCTTTACCGATCTCGCGAGCCGCTTAGCTAAGCAAGCCTCGACGCTTTACGGCACCAACTTGTTCCGCGTGAGTGAAGAGCTGTGCAAGACCAAAGACGGCATCATTAACGTCAATATGGAAGACGATGCCATCCGCGGGCTCACCGTCATCAAGGCGGGAGAAATTACCTGGCCGGCACCGCCGCTGAAACAGGCTGCGCCACCTGCCGCGAAGCCTGCGATTGCCATGCCCCAAGCGAAAAAAGGCCACGGTGCGCCCAGCGAGCCAATGTCTGGCAACAAGCTCGCCATTATGTTTGGGGTGGCGGCGGTGTTGTTTTGGTTTATCGGGGCGAACGCGCCCACCGCATTCCTCGGCCATTTCACGGTATTTGTGCTCGGCTGTTTTGTGGGTTATCAAGTGGTTTGGAGCGTCACGCCAGCGTTGCATACACCACTCATGAGCGTGACCAACGCGATCAGCAGCATTATCGCAATTGGAGCGCTGGTGCAAATCGCGCCTAATCTGACGGCGGGCATCGTCAACCGGCCTGATGATGCGATTCGATATCTCGCGGTTGCGGGCATTGTGCTCACCGCGATCAATATGTTCGGCGGATTCGCCGTCACCCAGCGCATGCTGGCGATGTTTAGAAAATAGGGGAGGCGAACATGTCAGAAGGTCTAACAACAGTCGCCTACATTGGCGCAATTATTTTATTTATCTTGAGTCTGGCCGGGCTATCGAATCCCGCTTCCTCGCGTCGAGGCAATATGTTCGGCATGATCGGCATGGCGCTGGCGGTATTGGCCACCATCTTCGGGCCGCGCGTAACGGCCGCGGGCATCCCATGGATCATCGGCGCAATGGTGGTTGGGGGCGGTATCGGTGTGTTCGCTGCGCGCACCGTCAAAATGACGCAGATGCCGGAGCTTGTGGCGCTCATGCATAGTCTGGTGGGTTTGGCCGCGTGTTTGGTCGGTTTTGCCAGCTATATTGATCCGGCGGCAACTGCCGGTGCAACGGACGCCGAAAAGATGATTCATGAAGTTGAAATCTACATCGGCATCTTGATCGGCGCGGTCACGTTCGCAGGCTCGATTATTGCCTTCGGAAAACTTTCCGGCAAGATCGGCGGCAAACCATTGCTCCTGCCCGGACGCCATTTGCTAAATCTAGCTGGTTTGCTGGTGGTCATCTTCTTCGGATGGAAATTTATTCAAGCGCATTCAATCGCGGACGGCATGACGCCGCTGATCGTGATGACCGTGATTTCGATTTTGTTCGGTATTCACATGGTGATGGCGATTGGCGGTGCCGACATGCCGGTGGTGGTGTCGATGCTGAATAGCTATTCTGGCTGGGCGGCGGCGGCAACCGGCTTTATGTTGTCCAACGATTTGCTGATCGTGACCGGTGCATTGGTCGGTTCCAGCGGCGCGATTCTTTCGTACATCATGTGTCAGGCGATGAATCGGAATTTCATCAGCGTGATTGCGGGTGGATTTGGTGGCGGCGCACCTGCGCCCAAAGCCGTGGCTGGCGGTGCTGCTGCAGAGCCGGTGGGCGAAGTGACGCCAATCAGCTCGGCCGAAACCGCCGAGCTACTGAAAGACGCCAAGAGCGTCATCATCGTGCCAGGCTACGGCATGGCGGTGGCGCAGGCGCAGCACACGGTTTACGAAATAACCACCACCCTGCGCGCGAAGGGTGTGAATGTCCGCTTTGGCATCCACCCGGTCGCGGGACGTATGCCTGGCCACATGAACGTGCTATTGGCTGAAGCGCGCGTGCCATATGACATCGTGATGGAGATGGATGAGATCAACGG
>JBBRZG010000066.1:0-19616 GCA_038236905.1 Burkholderiales bacterium | reverse complement strand
ATTGAACGCAGCGGATACTTGTTGCCCTTCCAGTCGATTTCGTTGAGCTCCAGCAACGGTTCGTAGCGCTTGCCCTTGTATTCTTGAACTTGCTCGATCATTACCGATGGAATCGCATAGGTGGTTTCATTGACCACCACCATTACCGCCTGGGTCACGGCGAGCGTGAGCGGTAGCGCAATCGTAAACGAAGTACCACGACCCGGCGTGGAGCTGATGTCGATACGACCACCGAGAGAAACGATCTCACTACGCACCACGTCCATGCCAACGCCACGACCTGAAATCTGTGTGATTTCATCAGCGGTAGAAAAGCCAGCCATGAAAATATATTGAGTGAGTTGCGCTTCAGTTGCGTCGTCATTAGCCGCCAGCAACCCCTGCTGAATAGCTTTTTCGCGAATTCGCGTGAAATTCAGTCCGCCACCATCATCTGACAGCGTCAACATAATCTCGTTACCCGCCTGACGTGCGTCGATGGTGATTTCACCGATTTCCGATTTGCCTTGCGCAGCACGTTCATGCGGCATTTCGAGTCCATGCGATACGGCGTTGCGCAGCAAGTGCTCAAACGGGCCGGTGATTTTTTCGAGCACCGAACGATCAATTTCTACACGTACCCCGCGAAACTCGAGGTTTGCTTTTTTATCGAGCTCTTTTGCCGTCTGCCGAACGAGCCGGTAAAAGCGATCTTGCAAATTGCCCAATGGCACCAGCCGAACGCCCATCAGGCCTTGCTGCAGATCACGGTTCAATCGCGCCTGCTGAAGCAACGCCGCCTCGGTCTCGTCAATATTCGAATTGAGAGACTGCTGCAATGTCACCACGTCGTTCAAGCTCTCGGCCAGAAAGCGCGTGATCTCTTGCATCCGCGAGAACCTGTCGAACTCTAGCGGATCAAATTCAGCGCCAAGTTCTTGTTGCTCTTTGGTGCGCGATTGAATCTGTGTTTCTGCTTGAATTTCGATTTCGCGCAACTGCACCTTCATCCGGCTGACGTTTTCCGAAAGCTCCAGCAGTGCGCGCTTGAAAGTAATCATTTCAAGGTCAATTCGCGAACGTGCAATTGCCAATTCACCAGCCTCGTTAACGAAGCGGTCAATCATATCGGCGTTAACGCGCAGAAGCGCTTGACGCTCGCGACCTTCAAGTTTTTCGCCTTCGGCTACAATCTCGGCGCGCGCCGCAGCTAATTTAGCCAACGGTGCAGGAAGCTGGTCAGAGACATCCGCCACGACTGGGATCTCAATCGGCGTGGCAAGCTCTCCTTTTGCAATGCGATCCAGTGCTCCGTTGAAACGATCCAGGCTTTCGTCGATTCTATCGAACTTGGACACTGCAGGAATGGACTCTGCTTCCATCTCGATGATATCGGTTTCCATCACATGCGCAAGTTCGCCTAAACGCATCAAGCCGGCCATGCGCGCAGAACCCTTTAGCGTATGTAAATGGCGGGCAAGTTCAGTCACCGGCGCATGGTTGACCGGCGAAGCACGCCAACGACGTAGCGCATCGCCTACTTGCGGCACGATTTCCTGCGCTTCTTCCAAGAAAATTGGCAGTAAATCGGGATCGATATCGTCTTGGACTGTCCGACGATCCTTGCCGGATTCAAATTGCGGAGACTGGGTGGGGGCGACGGCCGCGATGACAGTATCAGTGATCGGTAGCTGACTGGGTGCATACACAACGGCGGCAGGAGCGGCTGGGGGTGGTGCTACAGCGGGTGCAGGTGGCTCTTCACTTTCGGCAATATCAGACTCGATTTTCGCTGTCTCTGGAATTCGAGGCTCTGTTGCAGCAATCTCGCTCACCAACGGCTCAGCTTGATCGACTTCCAGCGCGGGCACTCGTGGCTGCGCTGCCGTCGACGCTTGAGTGTCGACAACGATTGGCTCTGCCGCGTATTCAGGCTCGCTTTCAGCCGGGACTATTGTTTTTGCCGCTAGCTCTCCAGGTGTTTCAGCCACAGGCAATTCGACTGGTGTCGTTATGTCCTTAGTATCATCAGCATGCATCGCAACTTTGGACACGGGTGGTTCTGTCGCGATCGGATTGTCCGTAACCGGCAGATCGACGAACGCAGAAATATGGGCAACTTCAACGGGCTCGGTGGGAATCGGCGGCGGCACTTCTATAGGCGCTATAGCGGGATTTGATACAGGGTCATCGAAGAAATCAAAATCTTCGGCGTAGTCGCTCTCCGAACGATCAGTCGGCATCGCCGCTGGAAGACTTGGCTCAGTAAGCGTTTTTTGCATACTTTGCAAGTTTTCAGCCGCTGGTGCTGGTGCTTGGCCGGCCTCCGAAGGCATGGGAGGTAGCGGGCCGGGAAGTTCCGCCTCTATCTCAGGAATTATCAACAGTCGCTGGGTTACTTTCAGCGGCGCTGATAGATTGGTGCCCTCACCGATTTTGCGCGCATCTGCAAACTCAGTACGCAAGTCCTTTAATTCCTGCTCGAGGTCGGGACGCGGTGTTGGAGCATCGTGGCTTACCAGCCCACGAACCATCGTCGCGAGAGCCTCGACGCTCTGGCTGGTGACCGAAAGGCGACGCGGTGTCCATGATGGCGGTACGTCAATTGCATCCTGTAGCCATTTTTCGAGCGCATGCGCCACATCAGCAATCATCATGAAGCCAGTGGTACGCGACGAGCTGGTGAGGGTGTGAGCTGCGCGCATGAACTCATGTGATACCGGACGCATACCATTCGACTCGAGCGCAAACATCTCATTCTCAAGCGTCGCGATATGCGCCTTCGCTTCTTCAATATAAATTTCGAAAAAGGGAGACGGTATGGATACCGAGCCGATACGAATTTCAGGTGGGCTGGCATAAAAAACCCCACCATCGCGAGAGACACTCTCTATCGACGGAGCAGCTGTTTCTTTCGGTAGTGCCGGCGGTATCAGATCCAACGCCACAGGCGAAAGCAAGCTATCAGCTTCTATCGATTTGGCGGGCACTTCTGCCTCAGTAACGTTTGCAGTAACTATCGGATCAACCGATAAAGGCTCGGCAGGTGCCACTTCAATTTGTTGAAGCGGTGGCAGTTCAAACGGTTTGTCCAGATCAAGCGAGGGCAAATCGAAATCTACAAGGCTGCGTTCGGCAACGCCTTTGATGGGTGAACTAGGTTCCTCTAACGGCGCTTGCGGACTAGGCGCTGATGCCAATGAGTCTTGCGATTGTTGTGTTGACGACGGCAGTTGGATTTCTTTGTCGTTTTTGATCAGATCAGCCAAGCGCGATATTTCTGCGCCGTCGATCACGGCCACACCCGTCTGCTGTAGCGTGGCAACCCACATACTAAACGCTGTGGACGTGTGATCAATAAAATGCGTAAGGCTATCCGACGCCGGCTTTTCGTCTTTTAACCATTTGTTCAAAGCCTGTTCACAATTCCACGCCACCTCACCAAGATCATTGAGGCCAACCATGCGCCCGGAGCCTTTGAGGGTGTGATAGCCGCGCCGAATCGTGGTCAGCGATTCCTTATCGTGCGGACTGGTACGCAAAATATCAAGATTTTGACGAATTGTTGCGACTACTTCAGTTGCCTCTTCCAAGAAAATTTCAAGTAATTCTTGATCAACTTCCGATGAAGGCGCGTCAATCAACTGAACTGTTTGCGGTGCGGGTGTTTCTGTTGGCTTCTGCGGTGCAATATCCTGCAATGCGGCACTCATTCCGGCTTTCATCGGATCAAACGTGCCGTCAATTGCTTTCAACGCTTCTTCGCTGGACTTGGCAGATTTTGTATCCGCAATCAGTTCCGCTTCCTGCTTCAACTCTTTAACCGCGTCACGGAGTTGGTCGCGTGTAGCGGTCGCCTCAGGTTGCTGCTTCCAATCCTCGAATAGTTCTTGTACTTTTTGCTTGGCTACGTCAACGTCTCCGGCCGTGACGGGCGATTTAATCATGCTTTGCTCGGCTTCAACCGACTTGGTCGCTAGACCAAAACGAACCAAAGCGGGCAGCAAAATATTTCTCGGCGACGCTGCCCCTTGTTGGAGCGCAGTCACGTAAAGCCCGAGCGCAGAAATACCTTCTGCCAAACTCTCGGCATCATCGCCCACACCCTTCATCGCCCCAGATGCAAACTGCGATACACGATCCCGCAGCATCTGGTTGAGGCCGGCAGCTTCGTCTAACTCCAGAATTGAAAGCGCGCCTTGCACCTGCGAAAATAATGGCAGCAAAGGTGACAATTCACCGGTCCGAGTCGGGTCACGGAAATAATTATCCAGCGCGGTTTCGATGCTGGTGAGGTTTACCTGTACTTCCTGACCAACCTGGAACATCAGCATCCGCTCTTGCGCCCGCTTGGTGATGTCATCCATCAGCGGATTAACGGTGGGGTCAAGTGTTGGCAGTACCGCGCCCGTCATGGCCCCCGTCACTCGTTCAGAGACGCTCTCGACTTGCTGGGCAAAATCTGTAGAAAGGCGGAAATAATTTTCAAGCGATGATTCAGCGAACAAGAGCGCAGTCGCAACTTCCAAGCCCTGCGGTTCTGTCAGCGCGGTAGCGGATTTACGCAAATGCGCACCCGCTCCGGCGAGTACTTGCAATAACTTTGAAAGATCTTTGTTTGGCTGCTGCAAGGACTCCTGCGCCAACGCCTCACTGTCAATGCCGAACGGCTCTAACGCGGGTCGATTACCCGTTGTAAATTTCAGCCAATGATCTTTAAGTGTTTGCAGTCGCTCGCGCATCGCGCGCAAAACAGTTTTGAGTTGGTCATCCAGCGCTGTGTCGCGACCAACATCCGGTAGCGCTAGAAGTTCATCCAAACGATACAGTTCACGGATTCTTTTCAATCGCTCGGTCTGAGCTTTTGACTTGCCGATCACTAACAGCAGATCGCGGAATAATTTTTCGGGTACCTTTTGTACGCCGTCAATCAATAACTTGATTTGTTGATCAATCTTGCCGAATAGCTGGACCGCGAGAGCGCCCGCGTCGGAGGGATCGCTTGCAATAACATCAAAAAATCCACTGGCGGTGAACCAGAAAGAGCGAGTGGGTGACGTAACCTGAAGCGCTTCAATCGCCAGCGTTGCGTTTCGCATTTCGCGAGCGCCACCCAACAAATCTTTATCGCGAAGAAGTTTGAGCAATCCGGTTTGATACATGCTGCGCCGGTGTTTCATCGCGGCTATCAATGCGTCCGATTTCGGTAACGCAATCGTATCGTCCGGCATTGGAATCGCAACCGACAAATCGGGTGAGAATAAATCACTCTCGGAAGCGTCTGTCGCTCCGCGGGCTTTGTTTACGGCCAGATAAGCTGCGGCCAACATCATTGGTCGGTCGGTCTCGCCCGCCATCAGATTATCGAGATATGCAGAAAGGCTGGCGGTGGCGCTTTTTACGACCGCAATACGGGTCGCTGTTTCGCCACGGGCGTCTAAATTTTCAAAAGTGCTGACCAGCTTCTCGATTTCTTCGTTGAACCGGGTGGCCGCACCGAGCGCGACCATGGAGAGTGCTCCGGTAACTTGGTGTAGATGGGTCGCAATATATTTAATTGATTTTATATCCCCCGGCTCTGCCGCAAGGGCGTCAAGGTGCGAGCGAGCCTCGAACAATGAGTGCTCAATCTCGGTCTTGACCCATGAAAGGGGGCCAACGTCGAAGCTGGCGTTTGGATTAGAGGACATTATTTTGGGGTCTAGAGTCTTGTCTGATCAGTCGGCCAGATTTCGGTTGCAAAAACTGCGCATGTGGAAGTATTGGTCGGGACGCGCCATATTTAGTATGAGCGCCAGCATCGATAAAGTTACAGTTTGAAACCCGAGACCGAGGCTTTCAAATCAGACGCGACGTCAGCCAGATCTTTAATTGAGGTGGCTGTTTGTTGCGTTCCTACAGACGTCTGACGGTTGATTTCCAGAATATCCTGCATGTTCCGCGCAACTTTATTTGCAGAAGTCGCTTGAGCCTGGGCATCATCAGAAATCTTCTGAATGAGACCAGCAAGATTTTTTGTCACCAAGTCAATTTCACTCAATGCTTGTCCAGCAGCGTCTGACAACTTGGCACCCTCAACCACACCCGTCGTCGATTTCTCCATAGCTGCAACAGCATCTTGCGTATCGGCCTGAATGGTTTTTACAATCGCACCGATCTGCTTGGTTGCTTCGCCGGAACGTTCCGCCAGTCGTTGAACCTCTTCTGCAACCACCGAGAAACCTCGCCCTGCTTCACCAGCCGATGCCGCCTGAATTGCTGCATTCAATGCCAACACGTTCGTTTGTTCGGTAATGTCCGAAATTAATTCCACGATTTCACCAATTTCTTGGGAGCTCTCACCGAGACGCTTGATTCGCTTTGAGGTTTCCTGAATCTGTTCGCGAATATCGTTCATGCCGGTGATGGAGTTTTGCACCGCCATGCGCCCTTTGTCCGCCGCCGCCAATGAGCGCATAGCGACCTGCGAAGATTCTTCAGCAGAAGCTGATACAAGCGTGAGCGTTTCAGCCACACGCAACACGTCCTGAGTTGTGTTTTGAATCTCCTTTGACTGTTTTTCTGCGGCATCCAGTAATTGAACCGAAACCGCTTGCGCTTGCTGTGAACGTACTGACACCGAATTTGACGCGTTATTTACGCCGGTTACCAAAGTGCGCAATTCGTCAATGGTGTAGTTCATCGAGTCTGCAATTGCGCCCGTGATGTCTTCGGTTACTTTTGCGCGAATCGTTAAGTCACCGTCAGCAAGGTCTCCCATCTCATTCAGAAGCCGCAAAATAGCTTCTTGATTTCGCTTATTCTCCGCCTCAGACTCAGCTGCACGACGTCGTGCATCCCCCAGGAAAACCACGGCCAACAAGCTCAATGTGCCTAACGCCAGCAAACCAAATAGCAACGCCAGCAGCAGCGGGAAATTGTTTTTCTCTACCTCCAAAGCGCCTTGAAGCTGTTCAACGTTAGCCAACAACTGCTCCGAACCCTGCTGCAGGGCGCGCCCAGATTGGCGTGCGGATACGAGTTTTTGAACGTTACCTAGAATAGGTTGAATGTTTTGCTCAAATGAAGCAAATTGTTCACGCAATTTAGCGACACGTGCTTTTGTGTCGCCATCGCGGAGCGCATTAATGCCAAGCGCATCCGAACCCGATTCCAGCGCCTTGATGAGCTCACGGAAATCGTTGGTGTCTTTACCCATCAAAAATGGCACTTCAGGATCGATAACATCGGAGCCCAAGATTTCCGCTGAACCACGACCCAGCCGCTCGGCATAAAAAGTAAGTCGGTTTACCTTCAGGATTTGTGCAGGCGGCGCATTCGATTGCTGCATCAAGCCCGTCAAATCTTGAGAAAGCGCCGCCAATTCTTCGGCGCCTGATCGAACTTGTGCGATGTTGCGAGACAAATCGGTCAAATCCGTCTTGGCGGCAAGAATCGAAGTGGCCGCAGTTGACGAGTCAAAGAATCGCTTGGTTAGTTCTTCTAGCCTTGAAGTGAGTTCTTCAGAAACGCGGGCCGACGGAACGGTAGTTGAAAACGCTTCACCACCGGTATTTAAAACATCGAGATAACGCTGAAATTCATCCCGGCTATCCTGAAGCTGCGGAAAGGATATAGCGTCGCCCCGTGCGGCCAAACCGCCCGATTTTGCTAGGCGCTGGGTGTGAAATTGCAGCTGTGAGGTAATGTTGGTATAGGTCGAAGCTTGATCTTTTTTGATTTGATAATAAACTGTCGCGCCGATTGCTAAGAGCACAAAAATAGCCGCAATGACGAGCAGAATCACGAGCTGGCTAACGAGTGGCTTTTCGCCGATAACGGGCAACTTGAAAATCCCCGTTGTGACCTTTTTGGACTTGGTCACTTTGGTAGCTGCAACGGCAGCGGCAATTTTCTGCGTTTTATTCGCTGCAGCATTAAATCCGGAATTTGTGGAAGGCCCTTGCAATGTCGATTGCGACGTCGTTTGCGCGCTGGTTAGTGGATTTGGTGCCTTGGGAGCTGTCGTTTTTTTCTTACCGAAACCAAATAAACTAAACCCCCCAGCAGCGTTTTTGGCTGGTTTGGCCTCCGCCTTGGCAGGTGCTTTTTTAGCAGGCGGTGGTTGCGTGCCTGCCGGCTTTGCGTCGGCCTTAGTAGCGCCCGCCGGGGCATTTGCAGAGTTTTCGGCTTTATTTGAGTTGCCGGGGATGGGTAATTTGAGGGCCATGGGACTTCTCCAGTACTAGTTGCTTTTCGATGCGCCGCTATGCGGTCGCTAGTGCGCCAATAAGACCAACTTCAAGGAAACGTGTTTCGCGTGCAAGCGCTTCGAGATCAAGTTCAAGCCAGGCAGCGCCGTTTTGATCGTGAAACCGCGCTTTAATCCACGGCTTTAATGCTTCACGCTCGCTGATTTGCGTGAATATCTCGGGGTTACGGAGCCCGAGCATTTTGCTTACCAGCAGCCCGGATCCTTCAATAATTTTTTCGTTCACCAACACGACCCGCCGCTCGGTGCCGCCACCAATGGCCTCGCCACCCTGAAACGCCGAGAAATCGATTGTGCTGTATAACTTTCCGCGAACGTTGGATACACCGAGAAACCAACTCTCTGTTTGCGGCACTTGAAAAAAACCGGGAACCGGGATTACTTCGGAAACATCCGAAAGACTCACCAGCCAATTATCAGCGCCCACCTGAAATCCGAGCTTGGACGCCACTGTTTTGCGCGACGACAAGTCGCGGAGGCGCTCAGCAAACTTTTGCTGAAATTCGCGGAGACTGGTTTTGCGAGCCATAGCGCCTGTCTTAACCCAAGGCCTTGATCTTTGCGATCAGATCTTCTCCGGTAACCGGTTTGACCAGATAGTCTTTGGCTCCTTGTCGCATGCCCCAGATTTTGTCTGTTTCCTGATCTTTGGTAGTACAGATGAAGACGGGTATGTGCTTCGTCGTTTCCTCTCTGGAAATCGCCCGAGTTGCCTGAAAACCATTCAGCCCCGGCATGACCACATCCATCAAAATCAGGTCAGGAAGTTCCGCTTTGGCTTTTTCGACGCCTTCTTCTCCGCTCGTCGCGAGCACTGTGGAATAGCCCGCCTTGGTTAGCAGCGCCTCGAGAAACGCGCGTTCGGTGGGGGAGTCATCAACGATGAGGATTTTTTTTACTGCCATGTCGTGCTCCAATATTTTCTGTCAATCAAATGTTAACGCTATGTGACTAGCAAAGCTTTTTCAAACGGCATCAACCAACGAGCGGCGGTATTGAAAACCACCTTGGTCAAATCGACTTTGATGAAAATAATCTTGCTGAATTTACCAGTGGTGCAGATCTCAAAATCTAGGAATACAAAAACAAATACTTTGCCACTTATGCATCGTCAATTACCCTGTGATTCGGCGTGCTTAATTCGGCATCTAGGAATTTATATCCTGTGCTGCTTTTTTGAGGGCCAGATGCGTTTCCACAGTTTTTAACAAGCTGTCTTTCGAGAAAGGCTTCGTCAAATACTCGTCGGACCCCACCATTCGCCCGCGCGCACGATCAAAAAGCGAATCTTTACTTGACAACATAATGACCGGTGTTAAACGGTGCTTGCCATTTTTTTTTATCAATGCACAAGTCTGGTATCCATCCAGCCGAGGCATCATGATGTCAACAAAAATCAGGTCAGGTTGGTGATCTGCAATTTTGGCAAGCGCGTCAAAGCCGTTGTCTGCAAGAATTACCTGGCAACCTGCTTGCATAAGAAAGATTTCGGCTGATCGGCGAATCGTATTCGAATCGTCGATCACCATTACCCTCACACCTGACAAAGCCTTTGTTTCGACCACACCATTCCCTAATTTTTCGAGTCGTTGTTGTTTATTTTTTCCAGCCTTTTTTACTTCTTAAGCCCTCGGCGTTTTACCGACGACGAAGTTGCGCAGCTGCATACGTACAAGCCATTGCCAATATCTCATATGCTCTATTCATCATTACAGTAACGTGTTTTTTCTTTAAAAACAATAGGAAAGCGCACAAACATCATGCAATTTCACAATTTTTCATTTTCTTGTTCACTTACGCAGCATGCGGCACAATCGATTTGAACCGTCGACATATTTTAAAAAGTAATGGAAGTCGTTAAATCTCGACCATTTCAAAATCTTCTTTGCGTGCGCCGCATTCAGGGCAGCTCCAGCTAATCGGCACATCTTCCCAGCGTGTGCCGGGGGCAATATCGTCATCTGGGGAGCCGACTGCCTCGTCGTAAATCCAACCGCAGACCAAACACATCCAAGTTTTGTCAGGTTTTGCAGTTGGGTCATTGATTTGTGCAGATTGAGTCATTTATTAGTATCCAAGAGGGGAAGCGGTTGTCGTACGGGCGCGGCGTTACAGATACAATATAAAGGCTAGGTTGCAGATAACGCGGACGATTGTAACTTGCATTAAGCGTTTCGACGTCGACTTCCCGCCGACTGTAACTTTCTTTTTTTACTCATCTTACTGTTACATCACATGTCCGATTACCCTAAAGCGCCGCCAGCAGTATTGACCTTTGCTGCGACCGATCCATCGGGGGGGGCTGGAGTGCAGGCCGACATACTTACATTGGCCAGCATGGGTTGCCACCCACTGTCTGTTATTACCGCGATCACCGTGCAAGATACTAGTGGTGTTGAGGGCATATCTCCAGTCGATTCTGACTGGGTGGCAGACCAGGCAAGGGCAATACTTGAAGATATCCCGATTGCCGCATTCAAAATTGGCGTGATGGGAAGTTTGGAAAACATCGCGGTGATCGCAGAAATTGTATCGGACTACCCGGAAATCCCGCTGATTCTTGATCCGGTATTTGCATCTGCACGCGGCGATGAGTTTGCTAATGATGAGAATATTCAGGCCATTCGCGAGCTACTCATCCCGCAGTCAACCATCATCACGCCTAATTCAATAGAACTTAAACGCCTTGGTCTCGAAGACGAGGAAGAAGATGTGTTGCTGGAAATTTTGGCGCAACGCCTCATTACACTTGGAGCGGAGTACGTGCTCGTAACAGGCACGCACGAATCGACAGCCGATGTGATCAATACCCTGTTTCACGACAAGGGAATTATCCGCAGCGACGCTTGGAAACGTCTGCCGGGCAGTTTTCATGGCTCGGGTTGTACGCTTGCTTCGGCGATTGCGGCCACTATGGCGCGCGGGCTGGATATCTCAGATGCCGTGCGCGAAGCGCAGGATTACACTTGGCAATCGCTTAAATTTGGATTCAGACCCGGCATGGGTCAATTTGTACCGGATCGTTTATTCTGGGCTCGCGACGATGAAGATGATGTTGAGGACGCTAAGATGCCTTCACTAGACGACGCATCGGAAATGCCTGATCCACAAGGTACACGCCATTAAAATGTTTGTTTGAGTTGATTTGACTTAGCATGAAAGCAATACTGCCTGACAGCCCAATCAAGGGGCTTTACGCTATCACGCCAGAGTGCACCAGCACCGCCGAACTAATCCGCAAAGCTGCTGCTGCACTTGCGGGCGGGGTGAAATTGATTCAGTACCGACAAAAGAGTCAATTCCCTGATATTCAAGTTCTACAGGCCCATGAACTGAGTAAACTTTGTAGTGCCCAGAAGGTGTCACTGATAATCAACGACAACGTTGAACTAGCGATCATGGTGGAAGCAGCCGGCGTGCATCTCGGCCGTGATGACAACGACTTGAATGTGGCGAGAAGTTTACTGGGCAAGGAAAAAATTATTGGCATATCTTGCTACGATCAACTGCAGTTAGCCGAAACTGCGGCGTCCGCAGGGGCCGATTACGTTGCTTTTGGCGCGTTCTTTTCGTCGGCTGTAAAACCCGACGCCGTACGCGCAGATCTGGCAATGATCCATGCGGCTAAGAAAAAATTTAGGGTGCCGATAGTCGCTATTGGCGGCATTTCCCTGCAAAATGCACCTCAATTATTGAGCGCTGGCGCAGATTCGATTGCCGTTATTTCTGATTTGTTCAACGCCCCCGATATTACGGCACAAGCTTTCGCCTTCCAACAGCTTTTTGCCTCTCAACAACCCCTTGCAGGAAAAACTTAACGACTATGTACGATCAAAGCAAACAACTTTTTGAGAAATCCCTGCGCGTTATCCCGGGCGGCGTTAATTCTCCGGTACGCGCGTTTCGCTCCGTTGGTGGCACGCCGATTTTTTTTCGCGAAGCAAAAGGTGCGTACATGTGGGATGTGGATGGCAATAGATATATTGATTACATTGGCTCGTGGGGGCCCGCGATCCTCGGGCATGCGCATCCCGATGTGGTCTTAGCGGTACAAGAGCGGGCTGCGAAGGGCATGAGCTTCGGGGCTCCTACCGAAGCTGAGCTCGAACTTGCAGAGCGTCTGGTGGAGCTGCTCCCCTCAATTGAGCAAGTTCGGCTGACTAGCTCGGGCACTGAGGCCACGATGAGCGCCATTCGCCTAGCTCGCGGCTTCACGGGGCGAACTAAAATCTTGAAATTTGAAGGCTGCTACCATGGCCATGGTGATGCTTTGTTAGTGAAAGCAGGATCAGGGGCGCTTACTTTTGGCCATCCCAGCTCGGCGGGTGTGCCTGCCGACGTGGTAGCGAATACTTTGGTGCTGGCCTATAACGACTTAAATGAGCTAGAGAAAGCGTTTTCCGAAATTGGCGACGAGCTTGCGTGTGTGATCATCGAGCCGATTGCGGGCAATATGAATTTCGTCATGCCTTCCAGCGAATATCTGAACATGCTACGTGCGCTGTGCACGAAGCACGGCGTAGTGTTGATTTTTGATGAGGTAATGACAGGCTTTAGAGTAGGGTTGCATGGCGCGCAAGGGCATTACGGGATCAGACCCGATTTGACCACACTGGGCAAGGTGATTGGCGGCGGCATGCCGGTAGGCGCTTTTGGTGGGCGCCGTGACATCATGGCGCATTTGGCTCCGCTGGGAGGGGTTTATCAGGCGGGTACGCTGTCGGGTAATCCGGTGGCAGTAGCAGCGGGGCTGAAAACATTGGAATTGGTAGCTAAGCCTGGTTTTTTCGATTCGCTAGCGGCAACCACGTCAAAAATGGTGGCAGGTATTAAAGACGCTGCGCACGCGGCAGGCGTACCCATGTCGGGAGCCAGCTTGGGGGGTATGTTTGGTTTGTACTTTTCAGAAAAATTACCGACTACTTACGCTGAAGTAATGACCGCGGATCGAGAGCGATTCAACAGTTATTTTCACGGTATGTTGGACCGGGGAGTTTATTTGGCACCCTCTGCATTCGAAGCCGGCTTTGTTTCTGCAATGCACAATTCAAGCGATGTTGAGGCAACAATTTCAGCTGCGCGTGAGGTCTTCAAGACCCTATAACCGGCAGATGACCACAAAACCTTATGCTAGGTATGTAAGCGCAAAATAGCCGATGAAAGTCACCATTGACAATGTAGCGCTAGCGGCACTGATCTTCGCGGTCGTCGCTATTGGCGCTATTTCGTTGGTGGCAACCGTATCCAGCGAAAACCTGATCGCTGAAAATGAGCGTGCGCTTCGCACTCAAAGGCTCGTATCCAGTCTTGAAGCGATTCGTTTTCAGTCGCTTGCTATAAACGTTGGCCAACAGAATTTTGCCATTACCGGAGATGAACAAAACCTCACTCGTTATCATTCGGGTGTTGTCGAGGCCGAGGCTGAGCTCAAGTACTTGGATGCAAATCAAGATGCCAACCCTGTATTGGTGCAGAATTTCGGCGAACTTAAGGCGGCCGTGCTGGCTCTGATTGAGCAGGAAAAGGAGCTGGTTGAAATTCGACGAAAGTCAGGTTTCATAGCCGCCCAGGCACAAATCCGCGCGCGCGTCGACGAGCCTGAATTTAATCGGCTGCATAATCTTACTTACCGTATGTTGGTGGCGGTTCGTAAAAATCTTGATCAAATTGAAGCCGAACAGGTGAAACTTGGCGAGAAGGCGCGCCGTTTGATCTTTATTTTGATATTGTCGGCGGCATTTATTTTGATTTATTTGTTTGGCACCTTGAAGCGCCTAAACCGGGAGCAGCGCCATGCTCAGGCAGCAATGAAGCACCAAGCAACTCACGATGCGCTAACGGGCGTCTTTAACCGCCTGGCCGTCACTGAATTTATTGAGGCTCGGCTTCACGACGATGCTACTGCCGCGCTCGGCGGTTTTGCTTTGCTGCTGCTCGACCTTGATGGCTTCAAAGCGGTGAATGATAAGTTTGGACATGATGCCGGTGATGAACTGCTCAGACAGGCTGCTACTCGCATGACCCTTGCGTTGCGTGAGTCGGATTATCTTGCACGTTTGGGCGGCGATGAGTTTTTGGTGGTGATTCCGCAGGTTTCAGATGAGGAAACTGCGCGACGAATCGCACTTAAGTTGATTGAGGCTATTGCCGTGCCATATCCGTTGTCAGAAAAAACAGCTAGCGTAACGACCAGTATTGGTATTAGTTTTTTCCCAAAAGACGGGCGTGAGCGCGAAATATTGATGCAACGAGCTGACCTAGCACTCTACGCCGCAAAGCACGGGGGCAGAAATCAAGCCCGCTTTTATGAAGCAGGATTGATGCGCGCATAAGCTTTGCTAGCATAAATTTTTTTAAGCTCAAACTAAAGCGTCATTAGGCAATGCCCACAAAAAACGCCGCGCCCAAATTTTGGCGCGGCGTTTTTTGTGGGCACTGTTGTCCTTACAGAAAGCTAATCTACTCAATATCGTTGCTTAACATTATTGGGCGCGCATGCCTGCAAGATATTCAGACACAGCGAGAATATCGTTATCGCGCATTCTCGACGTGATAGTTGCCATAATTGGGTGCTGACGCTCACCAGATGCATACGCCTTTAGCTGGGCAAGGCTATATTCAGGCCATTGCCCTGCCAAGCGTGGGTATTTGGCCGGGATGCCCGCACCTGCACCACCGTGACAACCCGCGCATGCAGGAACCTTCGCCTCAGCAATACCTGCGCGATAGATTTTTTGCCCTTTTTCGGCCAATGCTTTATCCCGCGCCACGGCGTTGTATTTTGGCCGTTGCGCAAAATAGTATTCACCCAAGGCCTTCATGTCAGTAGCGGACAAACCTGCTGCCATCCCAGCCATGATTGCATTTTTGCGTTTGCCTTCTTTAAAGTGCAGAAGTTGCTCCGCGATATACTGAGGGGGCATTCCGGCGATATTTGGATTGTTGGGAATGGGGCTCATTCCGTCTAATCCGTGACACGCAACGCAAACTGCGCCCACGATTTGTTGTCCGCGTGCCATTACCTCGGCTTTTGTGGGTTCTGCAGCCGCTGCGGGCACAGGTTCAATTGCAATTGAACCTGTGGCGCTCGCAAAGTAAGCTCCTGTTCCCAAAACTATTGTCGCCAAAATCTTTTTCATTACTAACCTTTGTTTGTTTTACCAGTAAAAGTTGAATTTTAGCCTATCGAGGCAGAAGAGGAAACCGTGGGCATATTTGATGGTGCAACTTATGTCGCTTCCGCGCATGATTTAGAGCAATTACCGCTTGATCTCGGTATTGAAGTCGCATTTGTTGGCCGCTCCAATTCCGGCAAGTCCAGTGCAATCAACACATTAGCCAATCACAAACGCTTGGCATTTGTATCCAAAACACCGGGCCGCACCCAGCTGATCAATTTTTTTACCATTACGCAGGGCCGTACTTTGGTGGATTTGCCGGGCTATGGGTACGCCAAAGTGCCACCAGCGGTCAAAGCACACTGGACAGAGCTGTTAGCCGCATACGTCTCGACGCGAAAAGCGCTCAAAGGTTTAGTGATTATTATGGATTCTCGACATCCCATGCGCGATCTTGATACCGAACTTTTGGATTGGTACCGTCCCACCAATAAACCGGTGCATGTGTTGCTGACTAAATCCGATAAATTAACGCGAAATGAGCAGGCCAAAACACTGCGCGAAGTGAAGCAACAGCTTATTGAAGGTCAATACAATGCAACTGTTCAACTTTTTTCAAGTTTGAAAAGAACAGGCGTGCCTGAAGCCGAAGTGGCAATCGGAAAATTGTTCGCTGCCGAATCAAGCTAGATAATTTTATCGAATGAAAAAGAAAAGAGGGCTCGGGAAAAAGGGTAACCCGAGCCCTGCATAAAGCCTTAATAAAGATTAAGGCCCCGCTCAGGGAGGAGAAGCGGGGAGGAGCAAGCCCCTCATTGAATAAGATAGGGACACGATGCGAAAGTTCAACTCTTTTATTCTTACACCGCGATTTAGTGAGCACATTGCAACTGTGTGTAACATTTGTTGGTCTGTATAAGCGCTATTTATTTGTTCCTTCAGCTTCTATATTTCGGCATCAAAAACTTTTCAACTCCCCGAGCTTAACAATGAATTTTGGTCAATTCCCAGAACGCCGGTTGCGTCGTTTGCGGCGCACCGCTTTTTTACGCGACATGGTTCGCGAGTCTTCACTCTCGTCGGCAGATTTTATTTATCCGGTGTTTATTCTTGACGGTAAGAATCAGCGGCAGTCGATTACATCAATGCCGGGTATTGAGCGGGTGTCGGTCGATTTGCTAATGCCGGTTGCCGAAGAAATGATGGCTCTAGGCATCCCGGCAATTGCACTGTTTCCGGTGATTGAACCCTCGCTCAAAACGCCAGATGGCGAAGAAGCTTACAACCCAGAGGGTCTCATCCCACGTGTTGTGGGCGCGCTAAAAAAGCGTTTCCCAGACTTGGGCGTTATTACTGACGTCGCACTAGATCCTTTCACCACCCACGGCCAAGACGGCCTGATTGATGAAAATGGTTATATATTGAACGACGAAACGATTTCCGTATTAAAAAAGCAGGCGCTTACACAGGCCGAAGCTGGTGTCGATATCGTGGCACCCAGCGACATGATGGATGGTCGCATTGGCGAAATTCGCCGTGCACTGGACGCAGAGAATCATATCCATACCGCGATCATGGCGTACTCCGCTAAATACGCGAGTAAGTTTTACGGGCCGTTTCGAGATGCAGTCGGCTCGTCCGGCAATCTTGGGAAAAGTAACAAAAAAAACTATCAAATGGATCCGGGCAATTCGGACGAGGCACTGCGTGAGATCGCACTTGATCTAGCCGAAGGTGCTGATATGGTCATGGTCAAGCCCGGCATGCCGTATTTGGATATTGTGCAACGTTGCAAGTCGACATTCGGCGCGCCGACTTTCGCCTACCAAGTCTCAGGCGAATACGCGATGCTCAAAGCTGCCGCCCAAAATGGCTGGCTCGATGGTGAGGCGTGCATGATGGAGTCATTGCTGTCGTTCAAGCGCGCGGGTGCGGATGGCGTGTTAACGTATTTCGCGCTGGAAGCAGCGCGTTTGTTAAACAAATCAGTCATGCGATAGGCTAGTGAAAAATTAAAACGCTAGTACTAGCGAGCATCTCGAGTCAAAAGTGCTTGAAGATTCCGGTCTTTACTAGTGTTTTATAGCGCGTTGCTGAACAATGCCTCTGCGTCAGCTATCTTGACGCGCTCATGTTTGAGGCTGCCGCGTGGATGAAGCGCTTGACGCTTTGCATGCGAGTCGTAGAGCGTAATGACGACCGGCGCGTCTTCAAACTCCAAATGATATTGGATGTTTTTGTTTAGCTCAGCCGGTTTATAACTTCTTGATGTTGAGTCGCCGCCCCTCAAACCAAATTCAATGCCGCGATTGAGCAAGATAAATTCCATTGTTTTGGTCTCAATCCCGATTAGTTCCAACTCTATATCGCTGAATTCATTCGCTGTGCCGTTCAGTACTGCGCCTGTAATCCAGGGCTCAAACGTGATCGCGTTGGCCATGGACTGGCTAGCGCTGCCTTGACCCTCTATCTGTAACCATCTCATGGCGCGCAGCGCGACCCGGCGAAGTGCAGCAAGTGCCGCGGGCTGCGTAATGGTTGCAAACAGGCTCAGATGTTCGCGCAGCGCGGCTTCAATTTCGTTATTGTCAGGTAATGCATTTTTGTCATTGCAGTGGAGTTGGCGTGCGGCCTTAAGCTTTGCGGCATGATAGTCAGTCAGTCCCTCGGCGATGAGCTTGGCGGCGTGCAGCGTGATCAGTGTGCGCAGTTGACTGCTAGCCCGATCACCATTAGATGGGCTGGAGCCGCGGTTCGGCCCGCTGCCGCAACCCCGGCTCATGCGATCTGCGCGACGCTTGTTTGAGTTCACAAATTCTAGCTCATAAGGATCAGATTGGGAGGGATAAAGCGGTCTAACAATCAGTGCGCTGCGCGTTAAAAAATTTGATTCTTCACTTCTTCGGACGGTTTATTCGCTTCTCGCAAGGATGATGGGCCGTCGCTAACGTTAGCAACGCTCTCAGCGTACACAAACTCAGAAAGCGGTCTTCCGTCTTTCCCGACATCGCCTAGCGCAATCGAGACCACTCCGGCGGGTGGCTCAAAGGGCTTTTCTTTGACGCCTTTTAGCGCGCGCTGCATGTAGTGCATCCAAATCGGTAGTGACGCTCCGCCGCCGGTCTCAGAATCACCAAGCGATGCAGGATTATCGAAACCGATCCAGCTGATCGCAACCAAATCGGGGCTATATCCCGCAAACCAAGCGTCAATACTGTCATTTGTTGTGCCAGTTTTGCCCGCCAGATCGTTGCGCCCCAGCGACATCGCTTTAGCGCCGGTACCGTAGCGCACCACATCGCGCAGGAGGCTGGACATGATGAACGCGTTGCGTGGATCGATTACACGTTCCGCATTTTTACTGCCCTCCTTGTCGATTGCGTGGACCGGATCAGCCTCAAACAATATGCCGCCCTTATCGTCTGTAATTTTGGCAATAAAATAAGGTTTGACTCGATATCCGCCGTTGGCGAACACTGCATACGCGCCGGCCATTTGCAATGGCGTAGTAGATCCCGCTCCCAATGCCATTGTCAGATAGGCGGGATGCTGCTTGGGATCGAAACCAAAGCGCGAAATATAGTCTTGAGCATACTGCGGGCCAATAGATTGCAGCACCCTGATCGACACCATATTCTTCGATTTGGCAAGGGCAGTACGAAGCCGCAACGGACCTTCGTACTTGTTGTCGTAATTTTTCGGTTCCCATACCTGACCACCGTTGCGGCCCGGATCAAATACCACCGGTGCGTCATTCACCACCGTGGCCGGTGTAAAGCCTTTTTCAAGCGCAGCAGAATATACAAAAGGCTTGAAACTCGAACCAGGCTGGCGCATTGCCTGAGTCACATGGTTGAATTTGTTCGCATTGAAATCAAATCCCCCCGCAAGCGCGCGGATTGCGCCGTCATTTGGGTCAAGCGATACCAACGCTGCTTCCACTTTTGGTACTTGCGCAATGGTGGGCGCCCCTTTTTCGTCCAGCGCGATTCTCACAATTGAGCCGCGAACCGGCTTGAATGGTGACGCTTTATCTGTGAACGTCTTGGCAACAAACTTCAGCGCATCACCGCTCAGAGTCAGGGTTTCGCCGCGCTTGGTGAGGACCACTGCTTGCTTGGCGTCAGCGGACAGCACAACCGCCGGCATCAAGTCACCCGTAATATCACGCTCCTGAAGCGCTTCTTCAGCAGCCTCCTCGGCTTCTTCCGGTTTCTGCGGCAAATTGACGGTGCCCTCGGGCCCGCGATATCCATGCCTTCGGTCAT
>JBBRZG010000065.1:0-19763 GCA_038236905.1 Burkholderiales bacterium | reverse complement strand
CGGCGGGTGTGTGACGACTTTCAATTATGGTGAAGCCAGTAATTGACAATTTGTTGCTTTGTATCGTGGGCGCATCAGGTCGAATGACAGAAATTGCTCGAGCCACTCTTGACGAACGACGAGCTTTGTAATGATCGACACTCTTAGCCATTCAACGCGGGCAAATCTCAAACTGAATGAGGCACTCTTTGATTTTTGCCGGAGTTCAATCCGATGTTTCCAACAAGCGCTAGCCGAGCTCAATCCGATTGCGCCCGGCTTCTTTGGCACGGTACAACGCAGCGTCGGCACGGCGCATCATCGATTTGATCGTGTCACCCGGGCCATAGCTGCTCACCCCAAAGCTGCCCGTTTTCGGTCCGGTGATGGCGATGTCATGTGCCGCAATGGTTGCGCGAATTTTTTCAGCGATCAATGCGGCCGCTTCGGCCGTGGTGTCAATGCAGACAATCAGGAACTCTTCGCCACCCCAACGTCCGACTAGATCGGTCTTGCGCGTGTTGTGGTTAAGCACCTTCGCCAATTCCACCAGCACCGCATCGCCGACTTGATGACCATGCGTGTCATTGACGCTCTTGAACTGGTCGATATCGAGCAGAATCAGCGAGAAGCTGCCCTGGGTCCGTTCACAGCGGGCCCATTCCTGCTCTAGTGCCACTTCCAAGCGAAAGCGATTCGAGAGGCCGGTGAGCTGGTCAGTGGTCGACAGCAACTCAAGCTCCTGATTCTTTTCCATCAGTTGCACCTGCGCTCGGCCAAGTTCTTCCAAGGCCTGAGCGGTTTCACGTCGCGCCTCCTCGGCCAACTGTCTTGCCTTCTCGGCCGTGTCGTAGGCATCGCCGTTGGCAATCGCGATGGCACCATAGGCGCAAAGCGCGCGAAAGATGGCAGTTTCACGTTCACCATAAGCGTTGGCGTGCGGCGACTGCATGGTCATGACTCCCAACAGGCGTCCCCGCGCCACCAGTGGCGCGAATAGCATGCTTAAGGTTTCGAGGGTGCCGGGAATCTTGCTTGAGTCTAATTTCTCCTCGTCCTGGTCGCGCATCAGGACAACTTCACGGCGTTCGCGCGCGCAATGCGCTACGCTTGAGTTGATGTCGTCCAGCGGGATGCGGATGACAGGCAAGTACTTGCCCGCCTCCACTATGACGGCACTTTGCAACCCCGCGCCATCCCGTTCCATGAGATAGATCGCGAAATGGGTGGCGTCGAGCAGGCGACGAACGTGACGGTCCAGGGCATCGAATACCGATGTTGCCTCAAGGCTGGCGGTGATCTCACGGCCGATCTCGCCCAGAGTTTCCAGCGTACCAACGGCGTCTTGCAGTAGTTCGACCCGCGTGGCCTCAGCGCGCGCGAGCTGTTTATGGTATTCGGCTTCGGCACGAGTGAGCTCGGTTTCGTAGCGTAATTCCACCGCCAGAGCCCGGTTGCCGACTTCTTTGCTCTGCATCCGTTCACGCGATTGGCCTGCCTGAAGTGCCAACCGGTAGGCTTCGGCCAGGTCGCCTAATTTGGCATGCTCGGCCGCGGCCTCTTCCAGCAATCGGTTGGGAATCGTGTAGTCCTCTATGCCGGTTGCCACGGTAAGCGCCTGATTTAAATAGTGCAGTGGCGCTGCTGCCTTTGTCAGCCCGTCTGGCATCGTCAGAGGATATCGGCGGTACAAGTCGGCAATGATTTGCAGCGACTCGATTTCTGTCACTCGGTATCCATTTTCCCGGCACAGGGTCAACGCATCGTGGGCTACGGCGAGCGTCTCGGTGGGCCGATCAAGCCGCATCAGCGCCTGCGCCCTGCCACGCAGCGCGATAGCCAGTTTGTCTTTCTCGCCGCGCGTCCGGCTACTCGATTCCGCCTGCACAAACCAATCGAGCGCCTCTATGTTGTGATCGAGCGATAGTGAAACTTCACCAAGCGCCGCGGCAGTCACCGCAAATACCTGAGATTCCTTGACGGGCTGCAACAGCGACCGAGCATCGAGCAGATGGGTGCGCGCAGAAGCGTGGCGCCCAAGGCGATGCAACACTTCGCCGACCTTATTAAGCATATGCCCGGTCAGAATTGGTAGTTTTAAGGCGCGCGCGATCGCCAGTCCACGCTCCGCCCACTCCAGCGCCAGCGCCAGATTGTTCAAGCTCATGAGCACGTAACAGATATTTGCAACCGAAATTATCGTCTGGCGAACTTGACCGGTTTCGAGCGTTTTAGCGTGTACGTTCTGCCACAGTCGAAACGACACCGCGAAATTACTACCAAAAAATGCGAGTAAGCCTTTGGCGGAAGCCAACCAGACGGTGACCGCCGAATCCTCGCCCTCATGGTCAGCGAGCCCGCTGTCATCCAACACTTTTTGTGCGCCGGCAGCATCGGTAAACGCGCCGTAGAACACTCTGCGGCCAAGCGCCATGCGGCGGCGTTGCATATCCGACGTTACGCTATAGGCGACCATCGCCATTTCAGCTTCAACGACCGACCTCCTAAAATCGCCGCGGTCGACCGCCAGCGCTGTTTTGAGCCAGTGAACGTCACCGATCCCGATTTGGTCGTTGTGGGCCGCGTATTGCGCTGCGGCCGTCGCGACATGAATTTCGGCACGTTCCAGATCGCCAACCACCCATGCCGCTTCCGCACGAATAAGTTGCAGGTGGCCGGTTATGCGCGAGAACGTCGGCTCCGTAAGTTTGGACAACGGCAGCGAACCCTCAATTTCGCCCACCAAAACCAGCGCTCGTTGCGAATCCCGTTGTCGCAATTGCCACGCCAACGCGAGCACCAACTCCAATTCGCGCGTCTGCCCGGCCGCGGCTAGCTGGGCTTCGAGCCTACCGACTTCGTCGTTGTGCGCAAACAATTGCATGACTGCCTCAAATAATGCTGATTAAAAAATGCGATTCCTGCACTGCGGCGCGACGCACAACACAGGAAATGGTCGGAATTGCTGGCGAATAATATGACAGTTTAGTTTATGCCGGACACTCCATTAACCTCATCGGTGGAAACGTCTTGCATACGCCGATGAAAGGCAAAAAGCCGTGCAACGTCCCCTCTTCGTATGCGTGTGTAGCGACCGACGCCGATTGAAAACGCTTGTTGCCGCAAAATTGACCACAGGATATGGCTAATTTTCTCTCGCCCACAGCGAAACCGCCTGCGCGCCAATCGAAGCGTTTCGTGCGAAACTTCGCAGGTTTTCGCCATAACCTACTAAGTGAAAAAATGAATATTTCCCAACGACGGCCGCGCCTTGGTCGCGCGAACGCATTTAAATTGAATACGATTTTTTGTCTGACCGCGATTCTCTGCCAACACACTTTGGCACAGGAAAAGCCCCTTGCACCTGCTAACCCGCCCGCTAGCCCGTCCGCTGAAAAAAATAGCCCAACGGCGAAAACGCCGCAGTCGGTCGACAAGATCGAAGTCACCGCATCGCAGGCCGACTACGATGCGCGTCAAGACGATACCGCCACCAAGATTGTCGTCAACGCCGAGGAGATCAAACGTTATGGCGACACGCAAGTCCTTGATGTACTGAAGCGCCTCCCCGGCGTGACGGTGGTAGGCAACAGCATTCGCTTGCGCGGCTTGGGTAACGGCTACACGCAAGTTCTTATCGACGGCGACAAGCCACCGCCGGGCTTCTCGATCGAGAATCTATCGCCTGACTTAATTGAACGGATCGAGATTCTGCGCGCGGCGACTGCCGAATTCAGCACTCAGGCGATTGCAGGCACCATCAACATCGTCATGAAGCAAAAATATAAAGTTTCACAGCGCACCATCAACGCCGGCTGGTACAGCGGCACTGGCTACACATCCCGAAATCTGAGCGGACAGATCGCCGATTCAGTCGGGAAGCTGGCATTTTCGGTGGGTGGCTATGGTGGGAATTCGATCAATGATTTCAATTCAAAAGGACAATCCGTCGGATTCGACCCCGCCGGTAATAAAATCCTCGAACGATTTACCCAAAGTCAAAGCGATGGCAGCAACAAATATTTCGGGCTTTTTTCGACGTTAGCCTGGACCCTTGCCGGGGGCGATTCGTTCACCATGCGGCCGTCTCTGAATGCCTACCGCTACGAGAACAAGTCGAACGGGCTGACCGAATACCGGCTTGGCGAAACCACGCCCTATCCGATCTCTCGAGGGCGTACCGAAGGGTCTGGCAATTCCTTCAGTAACAACGCCAATCTGATTTTGAAACTCGCTGCGGGTGCCAAGCTCGATTTGAAATTAAATGTAAACGTAAGCGACCGCGATAATAATTCTTTCATTAATTCTTTCGACAACAGTAATTTGCAAACGCTGAAACGAAATACGCTGGGTCCATCAAAAGACAATGGTTTTTCGTTTGCGGGCAAGTATTCCACACCGATCGTCGAAGGTCATTCGCTGTTGGCGGGCTGGGACATTGGATTGAACCGCAATAATTCTTCGACGACATTGCAGGAAACTAATATCGCCGCGCCGTCTATCGACAGTGTCGAGGAATACCGTGCCAAGGTGCAGAAGTTGGCGTTCTTCGCGCAGGACGAATGGAATATCCTTTCAAACTGGTCTGTTTACATGGGATTACGCTGGGAAGGCATCGAGACCATCGGCAGCGGCAATAACATCGACACGGTCAAGAACCAATCCAGCGTAACGAGTCCGCTGTTTCAAACGCTTTGGAAGTTTCCCGATAAATCAGGCCGCCAGTTTCGCTTTGCCCTCACCCGCACCTACAAAGCAGCCGACACTCAATCCCTGATTCCGCGCGTGTTCAAATCAAACGTCAACACTTCAACCGCACCCGATTATCAAACCGGCAATGCGAGTTTGAAACCAGAGTTGGCGACGGGCGTGGATCTGGCCTACGAACATTTCTGGGCACAAGGTGCCTCGATGAGCCTTAGCACCACCGTGCGCAACCTCACCAACTACAACAGCCGTAGCACGCTATTTTTGAATGGCCGCTGGGTCAACAAGCCGGTGAACAAAGGCTCGGCGACCAGCCGCAGCATTGAGTTTGACGCGAAGTTTCCGCTGCAAACGCTTTACAAAGAAGCGCCGCCGATCGATTTTCGGCTCAACATGGCGCGCAACTTTTCAAAGGTAGATGAAGTACCCGGTCCCAACAACCGACTCGATCAGCAAGTGCCTTTCAACGCGACCTTGGGGCTCGATTATCGGATGCGCGGTGGCATGCTCGTCGCGGGTGCCAGCGCCACCTTTCGCAGTGGCGGAGACACGCGCACAAGCATCAACGAGAGCCGCTACCTGACACCCAAACGCGACCTCGACATGTACGTGCTTTACAAATACACACCCTCCCTGCAATTCCGTTTGCGGATGGCGAATATTCTGCGTCAGGATGCGATCGACTCATCGACCTACACCGACGCAACCGGTCGCACTACATCCACCAATACCAATCCGTCGGCAATGAATATCGGTGCGAGCGTTGAATACAAGTTCTAGGGGTTGGCCACCTTTCGAGCAGTGATTTGAAATGTCGGCTTTGGGGTGCACTCCGATCTTCGCGGCCCGTCATGACTGGTTACATTATTTGCGAGACGTTTCCTGGTGACCTGGATCAAACTACGCGTGTTGGTCTTCGCCTGACAATCCACAGCGGATATGACGCATGAACCTCGAATCAGCTATCGCAGTTAATCGATTTGGCTTGGGCGCGCGGCGCGGCGAACTTGCTGAAGCTGGCACCGACCCGCGCGGATGGCTGCTCGGGCAAGTGAAAGAAGCGAAAACTTACGCCGCGCTGGCTGACTTGCCGGCGGTCTCATCCGGTCTCAAGGAATTTCCCAAGTACCTTTTGAAGGTCGGTCTCGGCAGCAATCGCCGCAGCGAGTCTGAACAGGGATCGATGACCGGGAGTGTTCCCTCACAAGAGAACCGCCCCATGGATGCCGCGGCCGGTAGCGGCGCCCCGAAGAGCATCGAACAATCTTTTCGCGAGCACTTCGGGCCGATCCTCAGCCGCGAGTTTTCGGCGCGCCTGCAGGTCGGTGCCGACACACCTTTCCCGTTCCATGAGCGGCTCGTCTGGTTCTGGTCTAACCATTTCACCGTCTCCACCTCCAAGCCGGTCATCGCAGGTGTGGTCGGGCCGTTCGAACGCGAGGCCATCCGTCCGCATATCAGCGGCAATTTCGTCGATATGCTGATCGCGGCGGTGAAGCATCCGGCCATGATCATGTACCTCGACAACAACCTCTCGGCAGTGTCAGGCTACAAGGAACGCCAAGGTTTCCTAGCCGCACGTGCCAATGCGCCGCGAGCCACCGGTATTAATGAAAACCTGGCACGCGAAGTGATGGAGTTGCACACGCTTGGCGTCGGCAGCGGTTACAGCCAGGCCGATGTCACCACCTTCGCGCGCGCACTCACCGGCTGGAGCGTAGGCGGACTATTCGACAGCGGTTATCGCTTTGATGCGCGCAAGCACGAAGACAGTGCGAAAACCATTCTCGGCAAGATCTACCCTGAGAGCGGCGCGCGGCAAGCCGAAGATGTGCTGCGCGACCTAGCCGCACATCCTGCCACCGCCACCCACATTGCCACAAAGCTCGCCCGCTATTTCATCAGCGACGAGCCGCCCCCCGCCGCGATCGAACGCATCGCCAAAGCGTTTCGCGATAGCAGCGGCGATTTGCCGACCGTCTATGCGGCGCTGGTTGGCTCGCCCGAGGCTTGGGCCACACCACTTACCAAGGTTAAACAGCCGATTGAGGTCGTCACCTCGACCTTGCGCACGCTGCCGCGCCGCGACGGCACGCGCCTCGACGGCGCGGTCGCAGCGCTGCGCAATATGGGACAGGCACCGCTAAGCGCACCGTCGCCGAAAGGCTGGCCGGACACGGGGGATGCGTGGATCGGCGCCGACAGCGTGTGGAAGCGCATTGAGTGGGCCAACACCATCGCCGCGCGCTACGGCGACATGCTCGATGCGCGTGATATTGCCAGGCAGAGTTATGGCGAGCTCGTCAGCAGCAGGACCGAGATGGCACTGATGCGTGCCGAAAGCAAACAACAGGCGCTGGCGCTGTGGCTCGCCAGTCCCGAATTCCAGCGGAGATAACCATGAGCAGCCGACGCGATATCTTGAAGACGGCGGGAATGGGCGGGTTATCCCTTGCCGGGCTGCCGCGTCTGACGCTTGCCGCACCAACCGGCGGCGATAAACGCTTCGTGTTCATCTTCCTGCGTGGTGCCATGGATGGGTTGTCTGCAGTACCGGCTTATGGCGACCCGCAGTATGTTGCCAAACGCGGCGCGTTGGCGATCGCCGCGCCCGACACCGCAGGCGGCGCGCTCAAGCTCGACGGCCTGTTTGCGCTGCACCCGCTGCTGCCGACGCTGCATGCGCTCTACGCCAAGCGGCAGCTGGCGGTATTCCACGCAGCCGCGACTTCCTATCGCGACCGCTCGCACTTCGATGCGCAGGACCTGCTGGAAAACGGCACCGCGAAAGCCCACGCACGCGACACCGGCTGGCTCAACCTTGCATTGGGCGGCATGCCGCCCGCCTCTGCGGTCGCGCTGGGGACCTCAGTGCCGCTGGTAGCACGCGGCCCGAATGCGGTGAGCTCGTGGTCGCCGTCATCACTGCCCGCGCCCGCCAGCGACACGCTGGAACGCTTGGCACAGCTTTATCGCGGCGACGCGTTGCTCGAGCCCGCGCTGGCGCGGGCGCGCGACGCCAACGAAATGATGGCCGGTACCATCATGAAAGGCGAGACGCAGCCGACGGTAGCGCTGGCCCAAGCGGCCGCCACCTTCCTCACCAAAGCGGACGGACCGCGCGTGGCGACCATCGACTTCGGTGGTTGGGACACGCATACCAACCAGCATGGCGAATACGGCGTGCTGACGCGCAATTTCCGCCAGCTCGATCGCACCATCGCCACGCTGCAAAGCGCGCTGGGGCCGGTGTGGGACCGCACTGCGGTTGCCATCGTCACCGAGTTCGGGCGCACCGTCGCGCCGAATGGTTCAGGCGGCACGGACCACGGCACGGCAGGTGCAGCATTCCTGCTTGGCGGTGCGGTGAACGGTGGCCGGATCATCGCTGACTGGCCGGGGCTGTCTGACCGCGCGCTGTTCGAGGGCCGCGATCTCGCCCCCACTACCGATCTGCGCGGCATGTTCAAGGCGGTATTGCGCTCCCACCTTGGCGTCGCCGAATCGTTCATCGAAACCCAAGTGTTTCCAGATTCAAAGTCGGTTAAGGCCATCGACGGTTTGTTCGCTGCATAGATCACGCGGCACAAAACCCCAGCATTGGCGAGCATCGCAGGGCACTTTTGGCTGCAACGCCGCGCCCGTAGTGGTGGCCTCGCATTCAATTTAATTCAAGAAAAGCTGACCTGACGGGTCTCACTCAATGCTGAAGCGCATGCCTCAATGGCCGTTTCAAGGCGAAATTTAGGCGCGGTAGATTATTCACGGTATATTGCGGCGATCAACAGAGTTTTTCTACAGCCTCGTTAAACATGAATTTCGACATCCATCCGTATGAGGTCGCCTTTCTAGCTCTGGCGGCACTGGCGGCACTAATATCGCTCCGTTCCAAGCAACGGCTGCATGTCGTCTTCACGCTCGTCGTTGTAACGCTTGTTGGATGGGGCCTCGAATTCGCGTCTGTGGCATGGATCGATGCTGCATGGCACTCGCTAATGGAGCACACACCAAATGCTTCCACACAACTGATAGAGCAGTACAACACTGACGCGGCGGGGAAGGCGGCCGTCTTGTTATTCGGCGTTCCTGTCTCGCTTATTTATGCTGCCACGTGGTTTATCCTCGTTCACGGAACGCGCATTATTTTCAAACGGAAAGTTCATGCCTAAAAAGTCGTTCCATACAGACGAATTAACGCCCGCCAGTGAACTACGTCGTTTTGCCCCTTAACGCTCTACCCAAATCGGAGTGGGTTATCGGCGACTTCAATGGCGTATGGGAGGACGATCTTCATTGCCTTTCTGATGAAGAAACTGTAAACAAGATGAAAGGTCTTTTGCCCGTATATGCTCTGCGATTAATACGTCGCGGGTATTTGGCCGACAATTGAAGCCGCTTCGCACCTGCGGGTGTTGGTACTCCAAGGTTTTGAAATAATTCACCAAGATCGGAGCAAGAACGATTGAACGCACTAAACAAAAAACCCGCAGTCTCGGGCGAGAAATGCGGGCTTCAAGTACGTTGCCGAACTACATAAAAAACGATGGTGCCGGAAGCCGGAATCGAACCGGCACGATGTTGCCACCGCGGGATTTTGAGTCCCGTGCGTCTACCAGTTCCGCCATCCCGGCACGGTTTACTGCTTTGGTAGAACTTTAAGCGAACAGAATTATAGCGTAGTCTTGCTGATTTTCCGAGCCCGATTTTTTGGATCAATCTTATGTAAGGCAAGTTCTGAGCAATGAAACTGAGCGATTTTGACTATTACCTCCCCGAAGAATTGATTGCGCAGCACCCCCCGGCCACGCGCACCGCGAGTCGTTTGCTGCATCTTGATGGCATGACGGGCACCATTCGGGATGGCCAATTTAGCGATATTGGCAGCTTGTTTCGATCAGGCGATGTGATCGTATTTAACAATACCAAAGTCATTAAAGCGCGCCTGCACGGGCGCAAGGAAACCGGCGGATCGGCAGAGGTTTTGGTCGAACGGATATTGGAAAACAATTCGATCAAAACAAATAAAGCGCTGGCCCATATCCGCGCCAGTAAATCGCCAAAGCCTGGTTCAAAGATTGTTTTTGCGGGCAACATAAAGGCAACGATGGTAAAACGCGTTGATGATCTGTTTGAGCTACATTTTGACGATGATCGAAGCGTTTATGACGTGCTAAATCAGCACGGCGAAGTCCCGCTTCCCCCATACATTACCCATTTGCCAAACGAAGCCGATGAATCGCGTTACCAAACCGTCTATGCAAAACATATTGGTTCGGTCGCAGCGCCGACCGCTGGACTACATTTTGATGAACCGCTATTGAATCAAATTCAAGCGGCTGGCGTGACCTTGGCTTACGTGACCTTACATGTCGGTGCCGGCACTTTTCAGCCGGTGCGCGATGACGATATCTCGAAACACATCATGCACAGCGAACGCTACCACGTGCCGCAGGAGACCGTGGACGCAATTAGCAACGCGAGGGCGGCCGGCGGGCGCGTCATTGCGGTAGGCACGACCAGTATGCGTACGCTGGAAGCCGCATCAAGCGGTGGCGTGTTGTATGCACACGAAGCTGAGACGCAAATATTTATCAAGCCCGGCTACCAATTCAAAACGGTTGATCGGCTTATCACTAATTTTCATTTGCCAAAATCAACACTGATGATGCTGGTTGCTGCTTTTGCAGGGCTCGACAATATGGCCGGTGCCTACCGCCACGCGGTGGAAAATCGCTACCGATTTTTCAGCTACGGAGATGCCATGTTGATCGAAAAAAACGGCTAGCCCACGGCGGTTTTTTGCATGACGTCGAACGCCATCATCCTCCAGCCTCGTCCCTGACGCCGCACTCGGCCGAGGCGGATTTGAAAAATATCACCCCGCGTTTCGCCACCAAAACGCATCGTCAATAACGGCGACGACTTTTGGACAGCGTCGCTTAGCACCAGAGAGTCTGCATTTCCGTATGCCGAGTTACCGGATAATAAAATTGCATTTATGTGGATATTTTGTTGCGCAATATCTTCATTTTTAGCAGATGTATATTGAAGATCAAGGCGCGCAAGCAGCGGGCACCGGGACAAAAAGTTAACCCCGATAATCGTTGAATTACGCTCGGCTCCGGCTTTTGCAATCGTCTTTCGGACGATCACACCGAGAGAAAGCGGATAGCCCGCACCGAAGCGCACGGCAACGAGATCATTAACGCTGACATCCGCCGCCGCGGTGGCAGGTACGGCAAAACCAACGCCGGTTTCACTTACATCGAGTACGCTCAGATGGAGGACATTAAGCGCTGCACCCAAGGCGGAATGGGTGACGTCGACATCGCTCTGATTTTTACTACCCGCCTCGCCAGTTTTATTTAACGCTAAATTGGCGGGCTGGTCGCTCAGCCCAGCCGCGGTGATATCGTCAAGCCCCAAATAAACATCCGCCACGACATCCGTTTGCGGCGAAAAACGCTTACTTTTGACGAGGATGTTTTGCTCCAGCATCATTAATTCGCGCTCAAGAAAATCGATCACCCCCACATGCTCATCAACACGAAACGCCATGCCGATACCCCAGCCCGGGAAAAGCACCCCGCGGTGGAAGCTCTGGATGGCGCGCTCCAGCTGGTACTGCAAGGGCATCAGCGACAAGTAAAAGTCCGCGGGTTGGCCGACCTCGTAACGCGTCAGTCCGTGTATCTCACTGTTGGTATCAATCGACAACAATAGTGTGGCATCGTTGGTGTACGGGTTCGTTGATAACCACAATGCGCTCATCCAGGTAATGAGCCAGTTATCCAATATTTCGAGGCGCGGCGGGGAAAGATTGCCGCTCCCAAAACGCTCCAGTAGCAGTGTTCTTGCGTAGAGTGCCTCCACGGTCGTCTCAGTGCGCTGTCCTTCCACGCTCACTTCAAGAATGTGGTCGGATATTTTGTATTCCAATGCACTTTTAAAAACCTGATGAAGAATGCCGCGTGGCGCGATCGTTCGCTGGCCGCCAATTTGCCGCCACTTACTCGCATGGCCGCGCAGCAAAATGCTATATGCCCATGCGCCCCCCGCATGTTTGATCGACTCATGGCGAAGCGCGGCAGGCGCTGAAGGCAGTACACGTTCGGTCACCAGACGCGCCATTCTTGCCAGCAAATCGTAACGGGCGGCATACCATTCACATAGGCCAATTTCATCCGTTGTGTGCGCCGCGCTCGATAACAGCAGACGCTCCCGCTCTTCTCGCGTGCGCGCTTCAAATTCGATGACAGCTTGCTCGATCTGATCTGCCGCGGCCACCAGCGCAAAACGATTCAGCATGCTTTCCAGACTCAGCTGCTTCGCCATCAACTGTTCGCGGATCCTATGCGCCTGTTGACTTGCACGGGTTGTACTGACGTTGTCTGCTGGGTTCGATCCCATTTTTCTGCGGGCTATCGGTTCAGGTGCGACATACTGGCGTGGTGGAGGTGTGCGTGAAATTGTCTTTGCAACACATCGTTTTTAGCGCCATCTGCGGGCACACTCCAGTTCGGCAACCCTTGCAGCTCACGTGCATTGACCATCGCCGGATCGTTGGGCACCAGTTCACGACGCATTGCGCTGAGTATCGGTAACACCGGATCGCGGGCAAACTCAGCCACGAAGGCCAAAATGAGTTCAGTGAAGCGGGCCGCATCGCGATGCAAAAAACAAAGTTCAATCAACGCCAGCCATAACGCGCGCTGCGACTGATCTTCCTCGATAGCAATGCGAATTAACTCGATCGCACGCCGCGGCTGCTCGTCGTCAAACAGTTCTCGTGCGTATCTAATTACCTTGTCGCTATCACGCAAATCATGGCGTGGATCTGAAAATGCTGGAAAGCGACTGGTCACATAGTGATCATGTAAACGCCGGCGAATGGGGTATTCGCTGAATTGATTCGCGCTGTTTAGATTGGGCGTAAACGCCGCGTAAAAACCTGAATACGAGCCCGGCTTATCCATGGACTTTGCTGCCTTCCGGTATGGCGAAATATTTTTTCCAGCCTACAGTCTGCTAAACGTAAAACTAATCGGGTAAGTGGATGCGGCTGTGCGCCGCCACATGCTGTTTCAAAAACTCCATCTGATCGACCAGGATGCGGCGATTGGCGAGGATTAAAAATTCCGCCCGGTTCGGGATGTAAGGCGCATAAACCAACTGCATTTGCGCTTCTTCCGGCAGGCGCGACCCCTTGCGTTCGTTGCAGGCGCGGCAGGCGGTGACCACGTTCATCCAAGTATCCTGCCCACGCTTCGCATACGGAATGATATGGTCGCGAGTCAGCTTGGAATGGGAGAAAAGGCCCGCGCAATAGCCGCACATATGTCGATCGCGATGAAAAAGCTCACGATTATTTAGTGGCGGCACTTGGTTAAAGCCTTTCATGGCCATCGCTTTGCCACGAATCGCAATGATTGAAGCCGCTGTGACAGTGGAAACTTCTCCGGTATCGCGAGATTTTCCGCCACAGACAGTAAAGGCCTCGGAGCCCAGCTCCCAAGCAATGCGGGACTTTGCGTAATACCAAACCGCGTGCTGCCATGTAATCCAACGGTGTGGGATACCGTTTTGATCAAGCGTCAGGATCAATGGAAAACGCTTTGCCTCGGTGGAAAATAGCGAGAACGCGGGTTCTACGACATCTTTGCCCGCGCTTTCAACATTTATAGGCTGCGCTGTAATTGCGCCGCGCCCCACACGCATTTTCGCGTTTTTCAAGTTTTGTCCGGCTTGCTTCCGTTGATGCACGTATCCTCCATTCGTCCGCGCTTGGCGGTTTCATGTTGAACAGCGATAATGTCTGTTGTGCCCGTTGTTGTACCAAAACCTTGTTGTCGTATCAAAACTTTAAAGCATCAAAAAGTGTAATCCTATTCAGCCTCGACAATCATGACTGGTAGCGAGTGCCAAAGCTGTTTCGGTTCAATTTTCGAACCCGCATTCAGCCAAAGCTTCCATCCATGCCTAGAGGCTAATCCAATTTCCCTAGCTTGAGAAGCCCCTTATGAATTTAGACAGAGTCGATTCCGGCATAGACGTGCCGAATAATGTAAATGTTGTCATCGAAATCCCGATGAATGGCGATCCGATTAAATATGAATTGAACAAAGAAACAGGCGCATTGTTCGTCGACCGTTTTATGTCAACCGCGATGCACTACCCATGCAACTACGGCTACATTCCGCATACGCTGTCAGACGATGGCGATCCAGTAGACGTGCTGGTCGTCACACCGTTTGCGTTGATCCCCGGCGTGGTCGTGCGCTGCCGCCCGATTGGCATGTTAAAAATGACCGATGAAGCCGGCGGTGACGAAAAACTTCTCGCCGTACCTATCGATAAGCTGACGGCTATCTATCGCGACGTTAAAACCGTACACGATTTACCCGAAATCATGCTTCACCAAATTACCCATTTTTTTCAGCATTACAAGGATCTTGAGCCGGGAAAATGGGTAAAAGTAGATGGCTGGCTGGGCCCCGACGATGCAAAAAAAGCCATTCTGGACGGTGTCGAGAAATTCAATTCAACCAAAGAAAAACCATATTATTGAAAAAGCATCGCGTTGGCCGTTGCGCTGCATCCAAAATCGACTTGGGCCGTAGAATCACCAGTTGCCCCGCATAATTTATTGGCACTATGTTGATTTTGGAGAACGCCATGAAACGAGTTTTTATAGTTGCTACCATCTCACTGATCGCTTTGCCGGCCATTTTGGCCGGCTTATCTTCCAGCGTAAATGCCGCAACATGCAATGCACGCATTCAAGCGGATAGCGGTATCAAAACAGTTTCGATTGCAGAGCTTTACACCTCTGAAGGTTGCGATAGCTGCCCGCCCGCAGACAAATGGTTTTCAACGCTGTCCTACAAGAAAAACGGCGTCGTGCCACTGGCATTTCATGTGGACTATTGGGATTACATAGGCTGGAAAGATCGCTTCGGAAAACCTGGTTTTGCGGAGCGGCAACGCACACTGGTTGGGCTCCAGGGCAGTCGCACTGTCTACACGCCGCAAGTTCTGCTTGACGGTAAAGACGCACGCAATGCAGTGAACTATCGTGAAAACTTGGTGTCATCACATCCCCAATTAGATACGAGCATCCGCGATTTGGCTGCTAAGTCAGCGCAGGTTAGTTTGAAGCTCCGCGCACAGTCAGCGCTGGATGCAATTGATGTTGCTGTGGCGGTCGGCCTAGGCGATGAATTGTCGCGAAAAGACGGCGCATCGTCATTGTCCCTATATTTTGCGTTGACAGAAAATAACCTTGTCAGCCGCGTTACGGCCGGTGAAAACAAGGGCGCGTTGTTAAAACATGATCACGTTGTGCGGGAATTGAGCGGCCCATTTCAAATTCCAGCTGGTGCAGGGTCGGCTGCGGACAACGCGAACAGTGCCGCTGAAATCAAAAAAACAATTAATCTCCCCAAAGATTGGAAGCGAGAGGATCTGAATCTGGTGGCGTTTGTGCAAAACAATCGTTCTGGTCAAGTGCTACAGGCCATAAGCGTGCCGTTTTGCGCACCTTAGAAGGTTGTCCGGCGGTCCGCCCGCGATCAGAATCACTAATTTTACCTCAATGGGCTTGCGAGAAATTGCGATCAGATTATGCACAATTAGCCAAAATTAGCAGACATAACGACTTGTACGACCGCCCCTTTTTCAAGAGTTGCAAATTTTTAGTGAACAATTGTTGTATGAAAAAAATTTCGTTTCGCGAACAATGTAATATTCGCTCCAATGATAATTTTACATATTTGACACATGTGCACTGCAACCCACTTCACAGTTTCTCTGGTTGATTGGCAACATCATGGCGAGGCACTCTCTCAAATCCGTTTCACGGTGTTTGTTCGTGAACAGGGCGTGCCACCCGAAATTGAGCTTGATACACTTGATTCCAACGACGCACTTTGTGTGCACGCCGTTGCTTGCGATTCGGACGGTAACACCATCGCCACCGGAAGGCTGATCCTGGACGAACCAATTCCCCGCATTGGTCGCATGGCGGTATTGCGTGCCTGGCGGCGAAGAGGGGTTGGTACCGAAATTCTTGAAAAACTTTGCGAGGAAGCAAAACGCCGAGGTTTCAGCCAGGTTCTGTTGCATTCGCAGACTCACGCGACGGCCTTTTATTTCCATCATGGCTTTTTGTCGCACGGTATGGAATTTACCGAGGCCGGCATCCCGCATCAGGAAATGCGACGCGCGCTCTAGGCGCAATTATTCAGCTGTGGCTATGGCTCAGATCATTGGTTCTCTGCTGATAGCATGCTCAGGGAAAAGTCACTTCATAGGGTAGCGATTGCACCCGCAGCCGCAAACCTTCAAGACTTTTAAGGTGCAGTGAGTCCGCTTTAATGCTTTCAATTTGTGCCACGACGAGCGCATCAAAGCCACCTTCTGGCGCGGGCGCGATATTGGCAATATGTCCCGCTGCTTGTTCGCCAAACTCTGGCGCATAAACGCTTTCCCCCGGCTTGGGGTAATCATTGATGTCGCCGTGCACGCGTACCAAGCGGCGCTTCAAAATCCCGCGATACTGCGTCCGTGCGACGATTTCCTGCCCCGGGTAGCACCCCTTTTTGAAATTGACGCCGCCAATCAGCTCAAAATTGGCCGCTTGCGGGACAAATTGATCCTGAGTTTCTGGCAGCACCTGAATAATCCCGTCGCGAATAGCTAGCAAATCCCACACACTTGCACCCACCCTGGCGGCGTGAGGTGCCAGCTTGTTCCAAATTTCAATTGCGTTGATCGGGCTCGCCACGATTTCAAACCGGGTTGGCGAAACGCGAATAATTCTGCCCAAATCAGTATGTATGCTGCTCAAAACTCCCGTCGGAACTCCTCCAAACACACCGCGAATAGTGGCTTCCAGGACATTTTCTGCTTTGCCAAATGTACCGCCAACACCAATTTTCACCCACTCCGCGCTTAAATCTTCTAACCTTACTTTTGACCGCAACACAAACATTTGCAATCTTTTTTGAACCGCGGCCTGCATTGATCGGGGCATTTGCAGAAAGATACCCTGCCTGCCTTTCCACAGAAGCGGTGTTACCAACATCCGACCTTTGGGTGAACACCAACTGGTGATTTGCGCGTCACCTTCTGCCATTGAAACCACGTCATTGCTTAACTGCCCGTGTAAAAATGCCGCTGCGTCGTCGCCAGAAACAAGCAACAATCCTTCATGCGAAAGATCGCACATGACGACTTGGTTGGGGATCGATTGCAGCTCAGCATTCGCGTTGCCAAAACTTGCGACGCGACCATCTAAAAACACGGCACCTTCGCGTTGCAGCAGATCAGTCCAGATAGGATTCATCAAGTAATAATGGAGTCGATTAAAATGCCATTTTACGTTTGTTCTGATGATCAATCTAAATAAAACACCGTTGTGGGGAGATGACCCGCGCTGGATCCCCGTGAACGTATCAAAAATCAGCATCGCGATGGCATCTGCGGCAGGGTTCGGCGCGCTACTGGTTATGCTTATTTTGCCGCTGCCCACTTGGGTCGTTGTCGGTTTGATTTTGGCGCTGTCTATCGGCATCGCGTACGAGATTACCCAGCTCCTGCTGCTACACGAAGATTCAGTCGTGGCGTTTTACCTGCTTGATCTGGACGCAGAAAGCTTACTGCCGGATCAGCAGACTAAGGCAAGACCGCGCAGCGTACTCGGCATTCGACTTCGCCATCGCAGCGGCCGAGAGAGTGAGGGTCGCGTGAGCGATGGCGCTTTCGTGATGCCGTGGTTCATCAGCATCCGATACGCGACCGCGCCAGCGAAGCCAGAAAAAATAGCAAATCGCTCTGTAAGTGGCGTTGGGGGCAGACGTTGGCTGTTCCGTTCATCCACATTGCCGTTGTGGCGCGATTCAATCGCGCTCGATGATGGCAGACGCACGCGGGTACGACTGCGCTGGACTTAGTTCGATAATCAGGGGCATTGGAATCGAACTAAGCAACCGCGGGCGGCCGCACCATGAGCACAGCAGTCGTCAAGTTACACAGAGCATTTGCACTGCATAGCGCAATCGTGCGTCCGGTATAATTTGCGCTCAATTGATTCGCTTCTCGGACGCCTCGACCTTGTCGTACATCCCGACCTTCTCGTCTTAAACACCAAAGAGTCCTCATGCCTCGCGTTACTTCCCCGACATCCCCCAACGCCTTGCCCAACATTACGCTCGGCGGGCCAATCGCCATGTCCGCATTCAGGCTGGAAAAACTGTTATCCCCGTTGCAAGAACAATATCCGGAGATTCGCTCTTTACACGCCGAGTTCGTGCATTTTGTGCAGACAACTTCGGCGCTGGATGATAACGAGACTAAGATTTTAAAGGCCCTTATTACATACGGCTCCCCAGCCAAAAATGCTCCGGAAGGCGCGCTGAAGCTTGTCCTGCCTCGCATCGGTACGATTTCTTCATGGGCGTCTAAAGCAACCGACATCGCGCATAACTGCGGTTTGGGGAAGATCAAACGGATTGAGCGCGGCACCGCGTTTTACGTGCGGACAGATGCCGAGTTGAGCGCCGACGCACACGCAGCCGTACTCCATACCATTCACGATCCGATGACGGAAACCGTGCGAACGTTGCTTGATGATGCGGCCGAGCTTTTCATGACGCAAGCGCCCGCCCCGCTCGTTACAATTCCGACCACACGCGATGGTAAAACGGCGTTAGCGCACGCGAACACCGAGCTCGGTTTGGCGCTATCCGATGATGAGGTCGATTATCTTTTCGACTATTTCGAAAGCATCAAGCGCGACCCCACTGACGTCGAGCTGATGATGTTCGCGCAGGCAAATTCAGAACATTGTCGCCACAAAATTTTTAATGCGTCGTGGACCATCGACGGTGAAGCGCAGGACAAAAGCTTGTTCGCGATGATTCGCAACACCCATCACATTACGCCCACCGGCACTATTGTTGCCTACTCGGATAATTCGGCCATCATGCAGGGCGGGGCGATTGAACGTTTTTTCCCGTCAAACGGGAAATATGGTTTTCATTGTGATCTTACCCACGTCGTGATGAAAGTTGAAACGCATAACCATCCTACCGCCATAGCGCCTTGGCCGGGTGCGGCAACCGGCGCGGGCGGGGAGATTCGCGATGAGGGTGCGACTGGCATTGGCGCTAAGCCCAAAGCCGGTCTAACCGGTTTTAGCGTCTCAAATCTGGAAATTCCCGGCCATGAACAGCCATGGGAAATGCGCTATGGCAAGCCCGCGCGTATTGCGTCGGCGCTGACCATCATGACCGAAGGCCCGCTCGGCGGCGCGGCGTTTAACAATGAATTTGGCCGCATTAATTTGTGCGGTTATTTCCGCACCTATGAGCAGGTATCAGATGGCGTGGTGCGCGGTTATCACAAACCGATCATGATCGCGGGCGGACTGGGCAACATCTCAAATGCGCATACGCACAAAAAACCATTCGGCCCGGGGACGCTGTTTATCCAGCTTGGCGGGCCGGGTATGCGCATCGGCTTGGGCGGCGGCGCAGCGTCGTCGATGGCGTCAGGCTCAAATGCTGAATCACTCGATTTTGATTCCGTCCAGCGTGCCAATGCCGAGATGGAGCGGCGTTGTCAGGAAGTGATTGATGCGTGCTGGCAACTCGGAGAAAAAAATCCGATTTTGTCGATTCACGATGTGGGTGCCGGAGGCATCTCCAACGCGCTGCCTGAACTCGCGCACGCCGGCGGCGTGGGCGCAAAATTTGATCTGCGCAAAGTGCCGAGTGAAGAGCCGGGTATGAGCCCGAAAGAAATTTGGAGCAATGAATCCCAAGAGCGCTACACCTTGGCGATTGCGCCGGAATCGTTGGCGACGTTTCAACAATTCTGCGAGCGTGAGCGGTGCCCGTTTGCGGTGTTGGGTGTTGCCACCGCCGAGCCGCAGTTGATCGTCAGCGATCCACTCTTTGGCAACCACGCCGTCGATATGAGTATGGACGCGCTGCTCGGCAAACCGCCGCGTATGCACCGTGACGTTGGGACACTGAAGCCGGTACTCGCGGCCTTGGATACCAGCACGGTAAATT
>JBBRZG010000064.1:0-20100 GCA_038236905.1 Burkholderiales bacterium | reverse complement strand
TCGTTTGCCGGCCAGCAGGAAACATTTTTGAATATCAAAGGTATCGATAACGTGCTGGAAGCAATCAAGCATGTATTCGCGTCGCTATATAACGATCGCGCGATCTCATACCGCGTACACAAAGATTTTGCGCACGCTGAAGTAGCGTTGAGTGCGGGTGTGCAGCGCATGGTGCGTTCGGATTCGGGCGCGGCGGGCGTGTTGTTTTCGCTGGATACCGAGTCGGGCTTTCGCGATGTGGTGTTCATTACCTCCAGCTATGGGTTGGGCGAAATGGTGGTGCAGGGCGCGGTTAATCCGGACGAATTTTATGTGGCGAAACGTTGCCTCGCCGAAGGCAAGCCGGCAATATTGCGCCGCAGCCTCGGCACCAAAGCGGAGAAGATGATTTTTAGTACCGCGCAATCGGCCGGTAAATCCGTGATCGTAAAACCGGTTGAACAAACGGAGCGCGATAGGTTTTCGCTCACCGATGCTGAAATCGAGGAGCTCGCCAAATATGCGGTCGCGATTGAAAAACATTATGGTCGCCCAATGGATATTGAGTGGGGCAAGGATGGCAACGATGGCAAACTTTATATCCTGCAAGCGCGCCCGGAAACCGTGAAATCACAGGAGACCCGCACCGACGTGTTGACGCGCTATCGCATGAAAGCTGAAGGCGTCAAAATCGCCGAAGGCCGAGCGATTGGCGGCAAAGTTGGCATTGGCCCGGCGCGCGTGATCAAAGATGTTTCAGAAATTAATTTGTTCCGAGAGGGCGATGTGATTGTCACCGACATGACCGACCCGAACTGGGAACCGGTCATGAAAAAAGCCGCGGCGATTATCACCAACCGCGGTGGACGTACCTGTCACGCGGCCATCATCGCGCGTGAGCTGGGCGTTCCGGCGATTGTGGGTTGCGAAGATGCGACGCACGTGATTCGCGATGGCGAAACCGTTACCGCCAGCTGCTGCGAAGGCGATACCGGGCACATTTATCGCGGTGAGGTGCCGTTTGAAGTGATCGAAGTTTCGCTCGACAAAATGCCGGAAATTCCAGTGAAGATTGCGATGAACGTCGGCAACCCCGAGCTCGCGTTTGATTTTGCGCAACTGCCGAATGATGGTGTCGGCTTGGCGAGGCTCGAGTTCATTATTTCGAACACGATTGGTGTCCATCCCAAAGCGTGTCTGGAACACGAAAGGCTGCCGAATGATTTGCAGGCGCAGGTAAAAAAGCAGGCGCGCGGCTATGCAAATCCGGTTGACTTTTATGTGAAGAAAATGGTCGAAGGCGTGGCCACAATTGCCGCCGCTTTTCACCCGAAAAAAGTCATTGTGCGATTGTCTGATTTCAAATCCAACGAATATCGCAACCTGATTGGCGGGCCACGCTACGAGCCAACCGAAGAAAATCCGATGCTCGGTTTTCGCGGTGCGTCGCGCTACATTGCGCATAGTTTCCGCGAGTGTTTCAAGCTCGAATGTGAAGCGATGCGCTATGTTCGCGACACGATGGGATTAACCAACGTTGAGCTTATGGTGCCATTTGTTCGCACGCTCAAAGAAGCCGATCAAGTGCTCGCGATCATGAAAGAGTTTGGTTTGGAGCGTGGCAAAAATGCACTAAAAATCGTGATGATGTGCGAGATTCCGTCGAACGCAATTTTGGCCGATCAATTTTTGGAACGTTTTGACGGATTTTCTATCGGCTCTAACGACATGACGCAGATGACGCTCGCCTTGGATCGTGATTCCGGCTTGGTGATGGATGCGTTTGATGAGCGCGATCCTGCGGTAAAAGAGATGCTGCATTTGGCTATTCAAGCGTGCCGTAAAGCCAATAAATATGTCGGCATCTGCGGCCAAGGGCCGTCGGATTATCCTGATCTGGCCGAGTGGCTGATGAAGGAAGGTATTGAGAGCATGAGCCTGAATCCGGACACCGTGGTCGAGACGTGGCTGCATTTGGCGAAAGTTAAATAGTGGTGCCATTGAAATGGCAATTTGCTCGTTTCGACGATTTGGCGATTCGCGATTGGTATGCGGTATCGACCACCCGTGTCGATGTGTTTGTGATGGAACAAAATTGCCCGTTTCAGGATAACGACGGCGCTGATTTTGTATCGTGGCATTTACTCGGATGGTATGAAGCGGGGGGTGAGCGCGAACTCGCGGCGTATTGTCGCTTGGTCGATCCGGGCGTGAAATATCCTGAGCCCTCAATCGGCCGCGTGGTGACCGCGCGAAAATTTCGCCGCGATGGTTTGGGGAAGTTGCTGGTGGCTGAGGCGCTATCGCGGCATGACGCCTTGTATCCGCAGGTGGCTAACAAGATTGGGGCGCAAATGCGGCTGGAAAAATTCTATAACGCGTTCGGTTTTGTTACGTCGTCAGCGATGTATATGGAAGATGGGATTGAACATGTGGAGATGGTCAGAACATAGCCATCCTCCCGTCGATTTTGATAACCGCTGGTATCCAGTAGGCTCCCGCTAAATGCCCCAGGCATCAAACTTACAACATTAAAAATGCCCATCCGCACCCTCCTCATCACCGGCTTTACGCCCTTCAACGGCGAAAAAATCAACCCGTCGTGGCAGATCGCTAAAGCATTGCCCGAGACAATTGGTGGCTACAGCATCATAAAGTTGCGGGTGCCGACTGAATTCGGCAGATCGATAAAAATAGTGAATAAGGCTATCGACAAACTCCAGCCCCACATCGTCCTATGCCTTGGCCAGGCGGGTGGCCGCGCGCACATGAGTGTGGAGCGCGTCGCGATTAATGTCGATGACGCACGGATTGCGGATAACGCCGGTGCGCAGCCAATCGATGCGGCCATTGATGGCGCAGCACCGGCGGCTTATTTTTGTACGTTGCCGATCAAGGCCATGGTGGCGGCAATGTCTAAAAAGAAGATCCCTGCCGAGGTCTCCAACACAGCCGGTACGTTCGTCTGCAATCATTTGATTTTTGGTGTGCTGCACCACATTGCCACAAAGCACTATCGCATTCGGGCGGGATTCATGCATGTGCCGTTTGTGGATTCCCAAGTCGTGGATCGCACTGGCGTTCCGTCGCTGACACTGCCCGCCATGATCGAAGCGACGAAAGCGGCGATAATTGCGGCTGTGAAACAACGCGAAGACATCAAGATCATCGGTGGCGCGCTAGATTAATTTTCAGGAGAAAACCATTATGAGCAACGCAGCTATCGGGAATGCAGGCATGGGCAAAGTCTATGCTGACGCAAAATCTGCCCTAGACGGTTTGTTGAAAGATGACATCACCATTGCCGCCGGTGGCTTTGGCCTGTGCGGCATACCTGAAAACTTGATTCAGGCGCTGGTTGAATCGGGGGTCAAGGGCTTGACGATTGCAGGCAACAACGCCGGTGTGGACGACTTTGGCATGGGGCTGTTGCTGAAGACGCGCCAGGTTAAAAAGGTGATCGCGTCGTATGTGGGCGAGAACAAGGAGTTCGAGCGTCAGGTGCTCGCGAATGAGCTCGAACTGCAGTTGGTGCCACAAGGCACGCTCGCTGAGAAATTTCGTGCGGGCGGCGCCGGTATTCCCGGCTTTTATACGCGCACCGCCTATGGCACCAAGCTGGCGGAGGGAAAACACACCCACACCTTTGATGGCAAAGAATTCATTCTCGAAGAAGCGATTCGGGCGGACGTGTCGATCGTAAAAGCGTGGAAGGGCGATAAGGCGGGCAATCTGGTCTACCGCAAAACCACCCGCAATTTCAACCCGATGATCGCCACCTGCGGCAAAGTGACCGTGGCTGAAGTGGAAGAACTGGTTGAAATCGGCGAGCTCGAGCCTGATCAAATCCATACGCCTGGCATTTTTGTGGACCGGATTATTCAGGGCGCAAAATTTGAAAAGCGAATTGAATTTCGCACCATCAGCGGCGGCGCAACTTCTAAAAAAGATTCACCCACTCGCGATTTGATGGCGCAGCGCGCGGCGAAGGAACTGCGGGACGGCTATTACGTGAATTTGGGCATCGGCATCCCGACGCTGGTTGCCAACCATATTCCCGACGGCATGAGTGTGACGCTGCAAAGTGAAAACGGCCTACTTGGGATCGGCCCGTTTCCAACCGAAGAAACCATCGACGCTGACTTGATCAACGCGGGCAAGCAAACCATCACCACCATCCCCGGCTCCAGCTTTTTCTCCAGCGCAGATTCGTTCGGCATGATTCGCGGCGGGCATATCGATTTGTCGATTCTTGGCGGTCTCGAGGTGGCGGAAAACGGCGACCTCGCCAACTGGATGGTGCCGGGCAAGATGGTCAAAGGCCCCGGCGGCGCGATGGATCTGGTCTCAGGTGTGCGTCGCGTGGTGGTGTTGATGGAGCACACCTCGAAAGATGGCGCGTCAAAAATTCTGAAGGAGTGCTCGCTGCCGTTAACCGGCAAAGGTGTGGTTGACCTCATCATCACCGATCTTTGCGTGTTTGAAGTTGAAGCCGGTGAAGGCAAGAAGGCGGGATTAGTTTTGATCGAACTACATCCCGGGGTGACGCTGGAGGACGTGAAAGCAAAAACCGCAGCGGCGTTTCGGGTTGCGCTTTAAAACAGAATTGGCCTTTGTGATATTGGAACACTAGCACTGGCGAGGCTTAACAAGCATTTATGTTCGTTGATGCCCGCTAATGCTAGGGTTTGATCGCGTGAATCAATTCCAGATAATCATCCCGATCTGAGCTGATGTAGGCGTGCCGGATCAGGCAATCGACGATGACCAACATCGCGTCCGCGGTGAAATCGGCACCATCCTCGAGCATTTTCATGATCTCGTAGACGGGAATACACATAAATTCTGCCACCTCGCCGTCCTGATTTTGCGGGATAAATTTTTCAGGCAAGACGATGTCGTGGGTAAAAATAATTTCGTGATGCAGGCCTTCGTCTACTTGGTGTTTGGATTTGATCGCACCGGTGGATTTCGCATTTTTCGCCAGTCTTTCCACAATGCCGGCCTCTTCGAAACTCTCTTTTATCATCGTCTCGATCGGTGAAAAGCCGCGCGCAATGCGTCCCGCCGCGATGTTATCCAGTTTGCCCGGGTCTCGTTGCTTGTTGGCGGCGCGGCGTGCGAGCCACATGTGCGGTGTACCTTGCCGCATGACCAGCGCGTTCATATGCGAGGCATACATCGTCAAGCCAAAATAAAGTGACGCCGCGCGTTCAATATAAAAAATCGACGGCGCATAAAACGATTCCGCCACGGTGACCTGCTCGCCACGCCAGCCGCGAATGATGTCTTGTGCGCCGAGTGATTCGATGATCACGGCCAGTGCTGCGCTTCGATGTTCCGCCGACGGATAATTGCCCGCCAGGCTGATGCCGCGCGGTCGCACGCTGAATGTTTCCGGCCATGCCTCAAGATGCGCCGCAAGGTCGGGCTTTATCCAACCCACCAGCAAGCCGTTGGCGGTAAAGGGCAGCATCGTGGCCGAGGGGTCAAAGCGGGTTGCGTCAATGACGCGTTGGGTAAGTTGGTGGGGCATGAATGGCGCCGCTTATGTTATGAATCAGGATGGAGTTTTAATAAGTTTGAGGTAGTGCTGCGAGCTATTTTTGCTCATAATCGAGGCTTATGAAAATTCATGCGTATTTCCGCTCGGATTTTGAATTAGAAAGCATTTTTGAATGAAGATTATTGTCATGGGCGCGGGCATTATTGGCACGGCCACCGCGTGGTATTTGGCGAAGCTGGGTCATGAGGTCAAGGTAATTGACCGCCAGCCAGGTGCCGGTCTTGAGACTAGTTTTGCCAATGGTGCACAGATTTCAGTGTCGCAGTCCGAGCCGTGGGCCGCGCCGGGCGCGCCGTTCAAGGTACTAAAGTGGCTGATGAAAGATGATGCGCCGCTGCTGTTCAGGCCGAAAATGGATTTGCATCAATGGATGTGGGGCGCACAGTTTTTGGTCGAGTGTTTGCCCTGGCGATTTCGGCACAACATTCGCGAAATGGTCAATCTTGGTTTGTACAGCCGCGAATCGATGAAGGAAATGCGCGCAGAGACCGGCATTGAATACGATCAACTGACGCGCGGCATTCTGCAGTTCTATACGAATGCAGATGATTTTGAGGCCGCTAAAGGCGCGTCTAAATTGTTGCTGCAATACGGGATCGAGCGTGAAGTAAAAACGGCGGAAGAAGCGATTGCGATTGAGCCCGCGCTGCATCATATTCGCGACCGTCTGGCGGGTGCCACCTATGCGCCAACCGATGAATCGGGCGATGCGTATACCTTCACGCAGAAGCTGGCGGTTTTAAGCGAAGCCAAGGGCGTGACCTTCACATACGGCGCGACCATTGAAGCGATTGAAGTGGATGATAAAAAAATCAGCGGCCTGAGATTACGTCATTCGAACGGCCACACCGAAACCGTAAAGGCCGACGCCTATGTCTGCGCGATGGGCAGTTACAGTTATCTGATGCTGAAGCAAATCGGCCTGTCGATTCAGGTTTATCCCGCGAAGGGTTATTCCGCGACGCTATCGACGCAGGGATTTTCCGGCGCGCCGATGGTGAGCCTGACTGACGAAGCCATGAAGATCGTGTTTTCGCGCATTGGCGACCGTATGCGAATTGCGGGCACAGCGGAACTTGATGGCTACAGCACAACCCTGTCGATGATCCGCACCGAAGCGCTGGTGAAGCGCGCGCGCGAATTATTTCCCGGTGCGGCCGATTACGATAATCCGGTTTACTGGACCGGCTTGCGGCCCGCCACGCCGTCGAATTGCCCGTTGATCGGCCGCACCAAATTTCCGAATCTGTTTTTGAACACCGGCCACGGTACGTTAGGCTGGACCGAAGGTTGCGGATCAGGCCGCGCATTGGCGGATTTAATGTCTGGCAAGAAGCCCGATGTTGATTACCAGTTTTTGCGTTAACCCTTTCGAATGTGTTAAATCCAATGCCCTCGATTTCGCTAGCCGACATCCAAGCCGCCCGCGAAGTTTTGAGCGGACATATCGCCAACACGCCGTGTCTGTATTCACGCACGTTGTCCGAGATCACCGGCGCGAATGTTTATCTCAAATTTGAAAATCATCAATTCACCGCGAGCTTCAAAGAGCGCGGTGCGCTGAATAAATTAACGTCACTTGACGCTGCGCAGCGCAAGGCAGGCGTGATCGCGGCTAGCGCGGGTAACCATGCGCAGGGCGTATCGCACCACGCCACGCGGATGGGCATACCAAGCGTGATTGTGATGCCGCGGTTTACGCCGAACGTGAAAGTCGATATGACGCGCCGCCACGGTGCGGAGGTGGTGTTGTTTGGGGATGATTTTGATGAGGCCAAGGCGCATGCGTTTCAATTGGCCGATCTGCGCGGCCTAACCTTTGTGCATCCTTACGATGACGAAAAGGTTATCGCCGGGCAGGGCACGATTGCGCTCGAAATGTTGGAAGCGCAGCCGCAGCTCGATATGTTGTGCATCGCTATCGGCGGCGGCGGCTTGATCAGCGGCATGTCAATTGCGGCAAAAGCGCTCAAGCCGGATATCGAAATATTAGGTGTAGAAACATCGCGCTTCCCCTCGATGCTGGCGGCCCTAAAAGGCGAAACAGCGGTGTTTGGTGCATCGACGATTGCCGAGGGAATCGCGGTCCGGGAGCCCGGCAAATTAACCCTCGATATTGTAAAAAAGCTGGTGGGCGATATCGTGCTGGTCGATGAAGGCGACATCGAGGAAGCAATTGTGATGCTGCTCGAAATCGAGAAAACAGTGGTGGAGGGTGCCGGTGCGGCGTCGCTCGCGGCGATGATGCAGCATCGCGAACGCTTTGTGGGCAAGCACGTGGGATTGGTGCTGTGCGGCGGCAATATCGATCCGCTGATGCTCGCCGAAATTATCCAGCGCGGCATGGTGCGTTCAGGCCGTTTGGCGCGCATAAAAGTCGAGCTGCGCGATCTTCCCGGCGCACTCGCTAAAATCACCACCGTCATCGCCGATGCCAATGCCAACATCGAAGAAGTTCACCATCAGCGGACTTTTACCAATCTATCGGTGCAAAGCGCCGAAGTCGAGTTGGTGCTGAAAACCCGTAACGCCGCACATGTCGACGAGATTGTGGCAAAGCTAGGTGCGGTGGGGTTTACGGCGCGGGCGCATCGGAATAATGGTTAGTTTTTGCTAAAAATGGCTCAAAACAATCCTGCCAGTGTCTGATACCGTTGTGACACTTCAACGGGCAAGTGATGCGCTAGTTTCTTCAGCAATTCATCGTGTAGCGCTAATTCCTGCGTCCATTCGCTATGCTTCACGCGCGTAATGGCGTCAAATTTTTCTTGAGAAAATGATGAGTCTGTCCAGTCGAGGTCGGCATAGTTGGGAATAAATCCGAGCGGGGTTTTCTCGGCATTTGCCTTGCCCTCAATCCGCTCGACAATCCATTTCAGCACGCGCATATTGTCGCCAAAACCGGGCCAGATAAATTTGCCAAGCTCATCTTTGCGGAACCAATTGCCGCAATAAATTTTCGGTGCGCTTGCGCCCAGATTTTCCCCCATCTGCACCCAATGCTGAAAATAATCCGCCATGTTGTATCCACAAAACGCGATCATCGCGAACGGGTCGCGACGCACCACGCCGACTTGGCCGGTAATTGCGGCAGTGGTCTCGGAGCCGAGCGTGGCGGCCATGTAAACGCCTTCGTTCCAGTTTGCCGCTTCGGTAATCAGCGGCACGGTGCTGGAGCGGCGCCCGCCAAAAATCATCGCGGCAATCGGCACACCTTGCGGGTTATTCCAATCTGCATCGAGCGATGGACATTGCGAAGCGGAAACGGTGAATCGCGCATTGGCGTGCGCGGCGAGTCGACCACAATTAGGCGTCCAATCGCCCCCCTGCCAATCGGTTAATTTAGCAGGTGGTTGCTTGGTCATGCCTTCCCACCATACATCGCCTTCGGGTGTCAGGGCGACGTTAGTAAAAATCGTGTTCGATTTCATCGACTCCATGCAATTTGGATTGGTCTCGTAGGACGTTCCCGGTGCTACGCCAAAAAATCCGGCCTCCGGATTGATGGCATAGAGACGCCCATCTGCGCCGGGTTTGATCCACGCGATATCGTCGCCGACAGTGGTCACCTCCCAGCCCGCTTGCTTGAATGGCGCCGGCGGTATCAGCATGGCGAAATTAGTTTTTCCGCAGGCCGATGGAAACGCAGCGGTGATGTAGTGTTTTTTTCCTTCCGGTGTTTTTACGCCGAGGATTAGCATGTGCTCGGCCAGCCAACCCTGCTGCTTGCCCATCACGCTCGCGATGCGTAACGCGAAACATTTTTTACCCAACAATGCATTGCCGCCATAGCCCGAACCATATGACCAAATTTCGTGCGTCTCGGGGAAATGCACAATGTATTTGTGATCTTTGTTACAGGGCCACGGCACATCTATTTCCTCTGGCGCTAGTGGCGCGCCAACGGAATGCAATGCCGGGACAAACACGCCGTCATCGCCCAATACATCAAGCACTTCGCGGCCCACGCGCGTCATCAATTTCATGTTGACCGCGACATAGGCCGAATCGGAAATCTCCACGCCAATGTGCGCGATCGGCGAGCCGAGTGGGCCCATGCTGAACGGCACGATATACATGGTGCGGCCGCGCATTGAGCCGGTGAACAGGCCGCTCAATGTTTCGCGCATCTTGGCAGGCGCCATCCAATTATTGGTCGGGCCTGCATCTTCTTCGCGTTCAGAGCAGATGAAAGTCCGGTCTTCGACCCGCGCCACATCGCTCGGATCCGAACACGCCAGATACGAATTTGGGCGTAGTGTTTCGTTCAATTTTTTGAATGTGCCCGCTGCGACGAGTTCCGCGCAAAGGCGGCTGTACTCCACATCGCTCCCGTCGCACCAGTAAATCCGCTCAGGCTGCGTCAACGCCGCCACTTCAGCAACCCACGCGAGCAATTTGCGATGTTGGGTAGGTGACGTATCGGCGTTTGTGCTGCTGGCAGCGACGCCATGGCCTATGTTCGCGCGCGCGTTCATGATATTTCTCCTCGTGAGTGGCTGGATGAGCGAATCCAGCGTTGCGGCGACATCTATATTGTGTCGCCTGCGTCTTCATTTATTTCTTGATTATCCCACTGTCACCAAAAGCGATTTGACTATTGCTTATGCCTTTTGCGCATGATGGATTGTGTGCGTTGGGAGCCGTTTTGTTTGCTGGCTGACAACGTTAGTGCAGCTGGGTTCTTTTGTAAAAAATGCTTGGCGCGAATCTGAATGCAGATTATCTAAAATCAGAGGCCCAATGAAAGAGCGCTTTTTCAAGCACAAATGCTCAAAGAAGCTCGCCAATGCTAGCGTTTAGCCATCAACTTTGGGCTGCTGCCCATAAGTCCGAAATTTTTCCAAAACAACCGTCATCTCCACATTATCTAATATCGGTGGCTCGCCGATTTGTAGCGCTTGCCAGTACATCCGCGCGAGCGATTCGACTTCTACCGCCAACGCGAGTGCCGTTTCCAGCGAGCGACCGACTACAATCATGCCGTGTTGTGCGAGCAGGCAGGCGTTGCGGCCATCCAGCGCGGCTAGTGCATGATCCGATAGCGCTTGTGTGCCAAATGTGGCGTAGGGTGCACAGCGAATATTGCGACCGCCTGCGACCGCAATCATGTAGTGAAACGCGGGGATGTTTCTGCCCATACATGCCAGGGTGGTGGCATACGGCGAATGCGTGTGAACGATGGCGTGGACGTCTTCGCGAGCGCGATAAATGTCGGCATGAAAGCGCCATTCGGATGACGGCAAGACGTCGCCGTCAAAGCTGCCATCGAGCTGCGTGGCGACAATTTGTTCGGGCTGGGTATCATCGTAGGCAATGCCGGTAGGCGTGATCAAAAAACCTTCATCCGCTCGCGCGCTGACATTGCCTGACTTGCCCTGATTAATGCCGAGCGCATTCATTTTTTGCGCAGTACTGATTATTTTGCGGCGAAGATCTACATGGGCGGTGTGGTTAATATTGAGAAAGGTCATGAGTCGAGACTGTCTTGGTTAAATTTGGCCTTTGTTGAGCAACGCGGCCAGCCCGTCGGGGGCGGCGATGCCCGCTTCGGTAATGATGCCGGTCACCAATCTCGCGGGGGTTACGTCAAAACCGGGGTTGGCGACGGCGCTCGCTTCGTCCAGTAGCCGAAAATCGCGGGTCAGGCCCTCTGACGACAAGCCACGCACAATGCGAATCTCGTCCGCATTACGTTCTTCAATATCAATTTCTTGCATTGCGTCACTCAACGCCCAGTCAATCGTCGAAGACGGCACAGCGACGTAAAACGGAATGTTGTTATCGCGCGCGGCAAGCGCTTTAAGGTAGGTGCCGATTTTATTCGCCACATCACCTTTGCCTGATACCCGATCCGCTCCCACCATCACGATGTCGACATCGCCTTGCTGCATAAAATAGCCACCCGCATTATCAACAATATAGGTGTGCGGCACGCCGTGTTCGCGCAGCTCCCACGCGGTGAGCAGGCCTTGATTGCGCGGCCGTGTTTCTTCCACCCAGACATGCACTTCAATGCCGGCGTCGTGCGCCATGTACACCGGCGCGAGTGCGGTGCCCCAATCGACCGCCGCGATCCAGCCTGCATTGCAATGTGTGAGTACGTTGATCGGACGGGAATGCCGGTGATAAAGCGCATCCAGCAGCTTGTAGCCGTGGTTGCCGATGGCTTCGTTGGTCGCAATATCTTCGGCAGCAATCGCGTTTGCCCAAGCCCAGGCGGCGTCGGCGCGATCGGGCTCCGGCAAACGCAAGATGAGCCGCGTCATACGATCCAGTGCCCAGCCTAGGTTGACTGCGGTGGGACGGGTGACGCGCAAGCTGGCGCAGGTTTCGTGCAAATGAACGTCGGTCGAGTCGATTTGCATGGCCATCGCCACGCCGTAGGCGGCGGTCACACCGATCAGCGGCGCGCCACGCACACGCATTGCACGGATCGCTTCGCCGGCCTGCGCCGCGCTGGTCAGTTCGAGTTCGCCGACTGAGAACGGCAATAACGTTTGGTCAAGGATGGTCACAGTGCGGCGCGAATCATTGGCCCAGATGCTGGTGCGGGAACGGCCTTTAATTTTCATGTGTGCTCATGTGTGTACTTGTTTATGCGTCGCGTCAGAATGGGTCAAACTAAGATCAAAAGTGTACAAGATTGCGGATCAAGACTCGATCACTGTTTGGTGGGATGGTTCATCCAGAGTTTGGACGAAAGTGCGGCAATGCGCTATAATTTTGGATTCTTACTTGGGGTAAAAACTCATGACCAAGTACATCTTCGTCACTGGCGGCGTTGTTTCTTCTCTTGGCAAAGGGATCGCTGCTGCGTCTCTTGCCGCAATTCTCGAATCCCGCGGTATCAAAGTCTCGATGGTCAAGCTGGACCCGTACATCAACGTGGATCCGGGCACCATGTCGCCGTTTCAGCATGGCGAGGTTTTTGTCACCGAAGACGGGGCCGAAACCGATCTTGATCTCGGCCACTATGAGCGCTTCATCTCAATGAAGATGAAGAAAGCGAATAATTTTACGACCGGCCAAATTTACGAGCGCGTGATTAACAAAGAGCGCCGTGGTGATTATCTCGGCGGTACCGTGCAGGTGATTCCGCACATCACGGATGAAATCAAGAGCTCAATTCACGCGGCCACGGTCGGCGCCGAAGTCGGAATCATTGAAATTGGCGGCACCGTAGGCGATATTGAATCGCTGCCATTTCTGGAGGCGATTCGACAAATCGGCGTCGAACTGGGTCGCGAAAATACCTGCTACATTCATCTGACGCTGGTTCCTTATCTGGCCTCGGCGGGCGAGATTAAAACCAAGCCAACCCAGCACAGCGTCAAAGAATTACGCGAAATCGGTATTCAGCCGGACGTGGTGATGTGTCGTTCTGACCGCACGCTGCCTGAAGATGATCGCCGCAAAATTGCGCTCTTTACCAACGTGCCGGTCGGGGCGGTTATTTCCTGCTATGACACCAGCTCAATTTATAAAATCCCGAGCATGCTGCACAAACAGGGCTTGGACGAAATCGCCTGCCGCAAGCTGAATCTCACCCCGCGTCCAGCCGATTTAACGGTGTGGGACAACATCGTCAGCGCGCTCGAGAATCCCGATCACGTGATTGATCTGGCCATGGTCGGCAAATATGTTGATCTTACGGATTCGTATAAGTCGTTGTCAGAAGCGTTGATCCACGCCGGCATTCACACGCGTACCAAAGTCCGCATTCATTATCTGGATTCGGAAGTGCTGGAGTCTGAAGGCGAAGCGGGTGTGGCCAAAGCATTGTCGAACATGGACGCTATTCTGGTGCCCGGTGGGTTTGGCAAGCGCGGCACTGAAGGCAAAATCGCGGCGGTTAAGTTTGCGCGTGAAAACAAAATTCCATATTTGGGCATTTGTCTGGGCATGCAGATTGCCACCATTGAATTTGCGCGCAATGTGGTCGGGCTGACAGGCGCCAACTCCACCGAATTTGATCCAGAAACACCGCACCCGGTGATCGCGCTGATTACCGAATGGAAAAACAGCGACGGTCAGGTTGAAAAACGCGATGCGAGTTCTAATCTGGGCGGCACAATGCGCCTCGGTGCGCAGCCATGTACGGTGCAACTCGGCACACTCGCACATCGTATCTATCAGAGCGAGCACGTGAGCGAGCGTCACCGCCATCGTTATGAGGTAAACAATCATTACGTGCCGCGTCTGGAGGCGGCCGGTCTGGTTATTTCGGCGCGCACGGATTCAGAATTTTTAACCGAAATGGTCGAGCTTGATCCGCTGAAGCATGCGCATCCGTGGTTTTACGGCTGTCAGTTCCATCCTGAGTTCACCTCCACGCCTAAAGTTGGACATCCGTTGTTTATTTCGTTTGTGAAAGCCGGCCTGGAGCAGCACAAGCGGGTGCATGGCGCAGGCGAGCAAGACTCTGGCCTGCGGGTGGTGGCGGGTAGCTCGGTGAACAATGCGGTGAATAATGCGGTGAACAAGGCGATTGCTTAAATGAGACTTTGCGGATTTGATGTCGGCTTGGATAAGCCTTTCTTTTTGATCGCGGGTCCGTGCGTGGTTGAGTCGGAGCAACTGCAGATCGATACTGCGGGCACGCTTAAAGAAATCACGACTGAACTCGGCATTCCGTTTATTTTCAAATCAAGCTACGACAAAGCGAACCGCAGTTCAGGCAAAACATTTCGTGGGCCGGGAATGGATGAAGGCTTGCGCATTTTGTCGGAAGTAAAAAAACAACTTGGCCTGCCTATTTTGACGGACGTCCATACCGAACAGGAAGTGCCAAGCGTGGCAAGTGTTGTGGACGTGTTGCAGACGCCAGCGTTTCTTTGCCGCCAGACTGATTTTATTCATGCGGTGGCGCGCGCAGGCAGGCCGGTCAATATCAAAAAAGGCCAATTTCTCGCGCCTTCAGACATGAAGAATGTTGTTGATAAAGCACGTGAGGCGAGCGGCACCGACAACATCATGGTTTGCGAGCGCGGTGCATCGTTCGGCTATAACAATCTGGTGTCAGATATGCGTTCACTCGCGATCATGCGCAACACCCATTGCCCGGTAGTTTTCGACGCAACGCATTCCGTGCAGCTCCCGGGCGGGCAAGGCTCAACGTCGGGCGGGCAACGCGAATTCGTGCCGGTGTTGGCGCGCGCGGCCATTGCGTCAGGCGTTTCGGGCGTGTTCATGGAGACGCATCCGAATCCTGAAAAGGCGATGTCCGATGGCCCCAATGCGTGGCCGCTTGGCATGATGCGTGAATTGCTTTATGTGCTGAAAGAAATCGATGCTTTGGTAAAGCAACGTGGTTTTGCTGAACAGAAATTGATGTGACGTATTTTGGAGCTCGGGTTGCTCAGCGACCTGAATCGGTAATGCATTTAATAGACAATATTTAGTGAATAAGGTCATGCGGTTTTGCGACGTGACCCACGTGCTTTTAACCCAAGAAAACAAGCTTCTACGCCGTCTTTTTTTCACACCGAAAGGTGAAGATCGAAATGGCACAAAGTTGGTTTTCACTTTTTGACGAATGAACCATGACCGCCATTGTTGACATCATCGCCCGCGAAATTCTCGATTCACGCGGCAACCCTACTGTCGAAGCGGATGTACTGCTTGAATCCGGCGTAATCGGTCGCGCCGCGGTACCGTCCGGCGCATCGACGGGCTCGCGCGAGGCGATTGAGCTGCGCGATGGCGACAAAACTCGCTATCTCGGCAAGGGCGTGTTGAAAGCGGTTGAACATATCAATACCGAAATTTGCGAAGCCATCATCGGCCTTGATGCCTCCGAGCAGGCCTTTATTGATCGCACCATGATTGAGCTGGATGGCACCGAGACCAAGGCACGCTTGGGTGCAAATGCGATTCTGGCGGTGTCAATGGCGTGTGCACGGGCTGCGGCGGATGAATCCGGTTTGTCGCTTTACCGATATTTAGGCGGTGCCGCACCGATGCAAATGCCGGTGCCGATGATGAACATCATCAACGGCGGCGCGCATGCTGATAATCCGCTCGATATTCAGGAATTCATGATTATTCCCGCGGGACTGCCCACATTTCGCGAAGCGTTACGCGCCGGCGTGGAAATTTTCCACACCTTGAAAAAGATCTTGCATGCCGAAGGCCACAACACCAATGTCGGTGATGAAGGTGGTTTCGCACCGAATTTGCCGAACAATGAAGCCGCGATTCAATACGCCGTGAAAGCGATTGAGGAAGCCGGCTACATCGCGGGCCAAGATGTGTTGATCGGGCTCGATTGCGCTGCAAGCGAATTTTATAAAGACGGAAAATACCGGTTTGAAGCGGAAAAACTGTCGTTTACTTCCGCGCAATTTACCGATATTTTGGCGACGTGGGCGGACAAGTATCCGATCGTTTCTATTGAAGACGGCATGGCCGAAAACGATTGGGATGGCTGGGCGACGCTGACGCAAAAGCTCGGCAAAAAAGTGCAACTTGTAGGCGATGATTTGTTTGTGACCAACACGAAAATTTTGCGCGAAGGCATTGCCAAAGGCGTGGCGAATTCCATCCTTATAAAGGTAAATCAAATCGGCACCTTGTCCGAAACGTTCGCCGCCATTGAGATGGCGAAACGCGCGGGCTACACCGCGGTGATCTCGCATCGTTCGGGTGAAACCGAAGATACGACCATCGCCGATATTGCGGTCGCGACCAACGCGCTGCAAATTAAAACCGGCTCCGCGTCGCGCTCCGATCGCATGGCGAAATACAATCAATTGCTGCGCATCGAAGAAGAGTTGGGTGACGCGGCCAGCTATCCCGGCAAATCAGCGTTTTACAATTTGCGTTAAGGTCATTTTCGATAAAGCCAGGCGTGAAATACCTCCCACACATTCTCATCACGCTTCTCGTCGCCATCCAGTACCCGCTCTGGATCGGTAAGGGCAGTTGGCTGCGAGTGTGGGATATGTCAAAACAAGTCGATCAACAAAAAGAAAAAAATTCAACATTAGCCTCGCGCAACGCGGGACTCGATGCCGAAGTGCGGGACTTGAAGCAAGGTATTGACGCGGTCGAGGAGCGTGCACGCGTTGAATTCGGGATGGTAAAACCAGATGAAACGTTTTATCAGATTATCGACAAGTCTAAAATCAAACCCTAGGTGGGGCGTGGTTCTCAGGGCATAAATGCTCGAAAAATCCCGTGGTTGCTGGTGTTTGATAGAAAAATAATAGTGCAGACTAGCTTTATGTCGATAATTGCAAGACAGCGCGGTTTTGTTGTTTCGTGCTTCGAGAGTTGACTCGTGAATATCGCTCAAATCCAAAAATTCTGTGCGTCCCTGCCGCACGCGATCGGGCAGCATAAATGGCAGATCGATCATGTTTACACCATCGGAAGTAAGATGTTTGCCATCGTCTTCGTTGATCGTGCGGGCAAGCCGCATGTCTCATTTAAAGTAGACGATGATTTGTTTTTGCAATATGCCGATCGTCCTGGTTTTATTCCGGCGCCATATCTAGCGCGCGCAAAATGGGTGCAGGTGCGTGATCTGAAGCAAGTGGGCGACGCCGAATTAAAAGCGCTGATTAAGCGAGCGTATCATCTCGTCGCTGCGAAGTTGACCAAGAAACTTCGTGCTGAGTTGGGCCTGATCTAATAAACGTATGCACCGCGGGTCTGGTGCATCCGACAGGTAAAATGTCGTATGAACACCGATCTCATTTCCGCTTTTGTTTTGCTATTTCTGGTCCTCGATCCGCTGGGTAATGTCACGGTGGTCGCTTCTCTCTTAAAGCAGGTAGATTCGCGCCGCCGTGTCCTGGTGGTGTTGCGTGAATGCTTGATCGCGTATGTCATATTGGTCGGGTTCATGCTTGGTGGGCGCCAGTTTTTAGAACTGATGCATCTTTCCGAGCTATCGCTTTCGATTGCCGGCGGCGTGATTTTGTTCATGATCGCAATTCGTATGGTGTTCAAGTCGCCCGAGGGATTGTTCGGCGATACGCTGGATCACGAACCGTTTATTGTGCCGCTTGCGATTCCGATGATTGCAGGACCATCGGCGTTGGCAACGGTGATGCTGATGGTCTCGCATGAACCTGCCAAGCTGATGCTATTGATTGGTGCCTTGACGGCGGCGATGCTGGTGACCACGCTGATACTGACGCTTGGGGAACGCATAGAGAAAATGCTGGGAGCGCGCGGCATGGAGGCGGTGGAGCGCCTGATGGGGCTCATCCTCACGGCGATCGCGGTGGAGATGTTGCTGAATGGTTTGAAACAGTTTTTGATGCAGCTGAAATAATGATTGAGACACATGAGTAAGGCATTCACCAAAGAGAGTGACGAGGATGAGGATGACCTCGAAGCCGGGCTGCCGCCACTTCCGGTCGGCAGTAAAAATTACATTACGCCCGGCGGTCATCAGCGTTTAAAAGATGAATTGGCCTACTTGCTGAACAAGGAACGTCCGGCAGTGACGGTGGCGGTTTCATGGGCCGCTAAAAATGGCGACCGTAGTGAGAATGCGGATTATCAATACGGAAAAAAGCGCCTGCGCGAAATTGATCGACGCCTCCGATTTCTGACCAAGCGGCTCGACATTGCCGAGGAGATTAACCCGGCCGCGCCGCGTGAAGATGATGCGGCAGAGCGGGTTTTTTTCGGCGCAACGGTGACCTACGCGAATGCCGAAGGTGTTGAGAACACCATTACTATCGTCGGCATTGATGAACTCGATCTAAAACGCGGCCACATCACCTGGATTTCGCCGCTGGCCCGCGCGCTCATGAAAGCCCGCGAAGGCGACACGGTAGTGCTGCGAGCACCCGGTGGCGTGGAAGAGTTGGAGATTATTGAGGTCAAATATTGCGCAATTGAAGTTGAACCGTTTGTCCCACAAGCGCCGATCGCGTTGAATGTGGTGGAAGCTGATAAGTCAGGTGTGCAGTAAATTTTAGAAAAGATCTTGCGAGCTTTTGCTATCGATCCAGCGGTGCGCGACCGCTAAGGATGAATGGTTCACCACGGCATAGCCGAACACGGGTTTTGCGCTGGTTTTGGACAATGCTTTTGCGTTTGCCAAGTATCCGTTTCAGCATTGATCATGCAAAGAAAACTAACTTTCCGTAGCTTAGCTTTCCGCTAATTTTTGAATTTCATCCGATAAATAAATGTGTGTGCCCGATCGCTGCGACCAAGCGGCGTTGATCATGGCTTGCGCCACATCGGTCACTTCAATCGCGCGATATTTTCTTACGGGTCCAAATAGTAACGGCGAAATGAGCTGAAACGCAGCGATGCCAAAGCGCTCGCCCGGACGTGATTCTGCGCGATTTCCGACTAACAATGAGGGCTGAAAAATGTGGAGTTCAGCGAAGCCCAGTTCTTGTAATGCCTCCTCCATTTCGCCTTTAACCCGGCTATAAAAAACGCCTGATTTTGAATTCGAGCCCAGCGCACTCATCACTAAAAACCGTTGCGCGCCTGATTTTTTAGCGAGGCGTGCGATCTTTAGGACATAGTCAAAATCGACGGTACGAAACGCCGCCTTTGAACCAGCGGTCTTGATCGTAGTGCCGAGGCAACAAAACATGTCGTCAACTTTGGGTAGCGTCGGCGAGTTTGCAAGCGCTGCAAAATCAACAAGGTGTTCGACAAGTTTTACGTGTGGAGCAAAGACGTGCCGGCGCACCAGCGCATGCACTTGCGAGTAGCGAGCATCCGCTAAAAGTTGTTTGAGAAGTTGCTGGCCAGTGAGGCCTGTGGCACCCGCGAGCATTGCGGTGCGCGGCATCTCTATTTCCGTGAGGTTCGGTTTTTTTTCTTGGGCACGGAGGATGCGCTCGGGGAATCTCCGCCAAATGCGCTCTCGAGCTCAGCGTTGAATTCAGGTCCGTATGGCCCCATCAGCGTCTGCATCACCAGCTTTTCGAATTCGTCGCTAAATTGATTGATCACGCGTTCCGGGTCTGGCACCAGGCCCGCGTCGGTGATCAGCCCGAATTGAACCTTGCCGTTGTAGGTGAGAATCGAAAGGCCCATGCCAATCCCACCCGATTGCGGCACCCAAAAATCAATTTCATCAATTTCACGACCTGCAAAAAACAGCGGCGCTTGCGGCCCCGGTACGTTGGTCATCACCGAGGTTGCATTCCGGCCAATCAGGGCACCGATCTGGTCTTGCAAAATTTTGGGGCCCAGCCCCACGGCTGACAATAAAACGAATGCGACGATAGGCTGCGGCGAACCCTTGAGTGCTTGCATTCGCTCGCGGATCAACTTCACGCGCTCGATGGGGTCGTCAATACCGATGGGAAGCTCGACAAACACCAAACCGAATTGATTCCCCAGCTCATGGGCTTTGTCGATAGGGCGCAAATTGACCGGCACCACCGCACGGATTTCAACGCCGTCTGCGTTGTCGCCTTTTTTGACCATGTAATCGCGTAACGCACCGGCGGCAGTGCCCAGTAACACGTCGTTTATCGAACAGCCGAGCGTCTTGCCGATCACTTTCACCTCTGCCAGCGGGAGTGGATCGCACCACGCCACGCGCTTCTGGCGGCCTAGTG